>JBCCNK010000016.1:0-25049 GCA_039025875.1 Pseudomonadota bacterium | reverse complement strand
CATTTGGTTTGGTCGTCGTCATTTACTCGGTCTCTCTACAGCTCATAATTCGAAATAGTCTTTGCATCGGTTAATGGTTTCTTGCAGTGCCAGCACTTGCTCATACTCAGTGCCAATAAGAGCGACGTGCGTGAAGAGAAGTCGGTCGGAATACTCCGCTAGAAACCATAGAACTTGGTTACCAATAAACAAATAGATATCGCAATTCGATTCGATGTGAACGGGCCTTAGCCCTTCCGGAAACCCCTTTTTGGCGATCTCCTCGGTAACGCGGTAGTGATTGCCGAGGTCATACGCGGTGTCTCGATCGAGGTCCAGAAAGCCCTCATATTCGGCGAACGCTACGGTCTGTATCTCGAATTCATATCGCATCGATATAGCAAATTTCCTATATTCGACCGCCAAAGTCAAAGAACAGGACTCTATTCCGGCTTATGAGTGGACCCTAGGCCGTTTGCACGTAGCCGCGCTGCTTCCGGCGTTTTTCGAGTCCGACCGCTCGTGCGCGAGCGGCCTCGAGACTCTCGGCTGGCACGTGGTGGGTTTGCCCGAGCGCTGAATTGATCCCGCCATTGATTCGTGTAGTCACCCATTTGCCGAAGAGATCCTGATGGACGACAACTTCGTAGTAGCGGGTCTCTGAGACCCAACGAGTCTTCGACCACGAGTCAAGGTCGTACATGTTGGATCTCCGTTCCATCGATCTTGACCGCGGCGATCGCGGGATCTGCAGTGACAATGACGAGGCCTCTGTCTCGACCAGTCGCGAGCACAACCAAGTTCTCGAGGGAGAGGGTGTGCGCGGACGTGACGTTTCGGATCTGTGCGACCGTCTTGGCGATCGATTCTTCCAGCGGCAAGATCTCGAGGCCGAAATCCAACGCGGCCGCCACCTCATGTTGCTCGAGGTTCTTGCCGACTTGGTCGGCAAGAACAGCGAGTGTCACGGCCGAGATCGCGGCCGAGTCGATAACGCCGTCGACGTCGCCGCCGCCGGCATCGTCGTTTACCCAAGCCATCAGGCCTGAGGCATCGACCAGGTATCTAACCTGGTCATCCACGAGCGAGGGCTTCCTTCAGCCGTCGTTTTGCAATTCTTGGCTTTGCGGCCTTGGCAACGAGCTCAAGGCGTTCGCCGTCGACCAAGTTGACGATGAGCTCATCGCCAGGCTGGAGCGCAAGTGCCTTTCTCAGCTTTGCCGGAATTAGGACGCGGCCTTCTCGATCGAGCTTTATGGGTTTTTCTGTAGACATTGGCGGATTCAAGAAGAATTGGAGGAAAATGGTAACACAAACAATAAGTGGCAAAGATGGTTCAGAGTTGGGAATATCACAAAGATCACACAAAAAATGCAAGAAATGGGAGAGAAGGTCCGTAAACCCAATGACAACAAGGTTTGTAGGACGTAGAATAAAAGACAAGAAAAAAGACATATTGAGGCAGCAATCAAGCCGTTTCGTGATGTGTCTCGTAAACGACCGTTTTTAAGACAGCCAACACCGATCAAAGGAAGGCAGATATGTTCGACGCTGATTTCGATGTGGAGATTGTTGAGGGTGTAGTCGTGATCTACGACCAGGATCTCGGCAGCGCAAGTGTCACGAACGACGTTCGCAGTGTGTTGCGGCGTGTCTCGAGACGGATCCGTGGCATTGGTGACAGGCCAGTGATCTACCGGGATAGCACGAAGACGTTCGACGGGATATCACACGAGGGTGACAGTTTCGTCGGCTTCTACCCGATCGGTGAAACCGTGCTTGAGGCGGCCATTAGCCGAGCGAAATCACTTCGCAGCAATGCGCCATGAAAGGTGCGAAGGGGTTAAACACCTGGCTCTTTCCAGTGCTCGCTGTGCTGATAGCCATACTCTTCCTGTCATTTATGGACGGCTTCCTTGACCGCCGCTCAGTCGCGGCGGAAGCGTCAGCGGAAGGGGTCGACGTCGACGTCAGTGACGCGGCGATTTACGGGACTGCCAAAGATGGATCAGAAGTGTGTTTGGCGGGGAGCGTGTACACCCAGGTGCCCGGCAAGAATGGCCACCTCCTGCTAATTGTGGAATTTGACGACTTCGGCTCTCGGAGAACCTGTTCTGAGAACGACGAGCTGGACGGAGTCTCCGTCGATCGATGGTGCCATGCCGGCTTCTCCTACCTAATGATCCTTGATCAGATCGGCCCTCGCATGGGTGACGTCGTGATGCAGTTGTTCCCGATTCTGGATGAGCGCGGCATTGCCGAGGCATGCGATGAGTCGGATCCGGCGTCATTCGAACTTTAGTGGTGTACCGATATGCACGACACACCAACTGACGACATGGATCAAGCGGCACGAATCCGAGCAGAGCAGCTAAACGACTTCGAGCTTGTCCGCTACGCCGCCGTCGCGAGGCGAATGGGGTTTGCGAGTACCGAGTTCATCGAAGCGGAGCTACGAATCGTTGCCAAGAGCGAGATCTCCGGAGATCTCTCCGATGCGAACATGTTCTATCACTTTAAACCTCGATACTTCTGGTGCCCAGCCACGCAAGCAATCTTTGATGCCGTCGCAGAACGAGGCCTCGAGGACGACGTCAGTGCATACCTCAAGGAGAGCGAGCCGAGGCTGGAGAGGTCGCAGATCGATAAGAGCGGTTTCGGGCCATGGAATCCGAAGACCGGGATGTACGATCCGCCTGTCCCTTTGGAACCTAGCGACAGCGAGATGAACTACATACCAATCGGAATCGCCATTCTCGCTGTCTTGGTTTTGGCGGCCGGTTTCTTCTTGTTGCGCCCCATCACATGAAAGCGCAGAAAAATAGAAGAAAACTCTTTGCGGCCGCATTGACCGTCGTCTGTTGTTTGGGCCTTCTTTGGCTCTATTCGACTGCGAAGCGCGTTGAGGAAGAGACGATGTCGGTGAGAGTCGAGAGAGTCTTTTCGGAGGACCGGCTCGCGCCACCTGAGGAGTCAGCGTGTATCGGCGGAGTGTTGTATCGACGTTCAAACAGTATTGGGTCTGCTGGTTACCTGGTTGACTGGTTTGATGACAACGGCGATCGGATACCTTGCAGCCAACCTGACGAAGGGCTGCGATCGGTAGCCACGAGCACCGTGTGCTTAATGGGGTACGAGTATGTGGCGGGATATGGGCCCAAGTCCCGAACCATACGACCTGTGTATGTCGATCTGAGACCTAAGCCATGTGCGAAGTCGATGGGGGGGGAAGTCGGTGCTGATCGGCTACGCTAGGGTCTCAAAGGCGGATGGTTCGCAAGTGCTCGACCTGCAAGTCGATGCGCTGCGATCCGCCGGTGTTGCGCCGGAGCAAATCTACCAAGACGAAGCTTCAGGGAAGCTCGACGATCGCCCTGGCCTTACTGCATGTCTCAAGGCGCTCAGAGACGGCGATACACTGGTGGTGTGGAAGCTCGATCGGCTCGGCCGAGATCTTCGCCACCTGGTGAATACGGTTCAGGATCTCGCTGAGCGAAATGTTGGTTTCCGAGTGCTGGCAGGGCAGGGGGCGGACATTGATACCGGCTCCGCCGGCGGCAAGCTGGTATTCGCAATCTTCGCTGCTCTGGCGGAGTTTGAGCGTGAGCTGATATCAGAGAGAACTCGCGCCGGCCTTGCGGCAGCGCGAGCTCGAGGCAAGAAGGGTGGACGACGACATGCGCTAACGAAGAGCGAGGTCCGGCTCGCTCAGGCGGCGATGAAGAATCGCGATCAAACCGTGTCGGAGCTCGCAGACGAGCTCGGAATCACTCGGGGGACCCTCTACCGCTACGTTGGACCTGATGGCCAGTTGCGTAAAGAGGGAAAGTCAGTGTTGGGCATTAAGGATGAAGACAGTGAATCGCATCAATTGGAAGAGTGAATGGCAGACTGTTGGCCGCACCGTAGTACATGCCTACTGTGTGTTGATATTGGGGTTCTTGAGCTCGTACGCGTCAGCGGCCGATGCCGCTGAACGAAAGTCGCTCGTTGAGCGTTTGAACGAGACCGCCCAGGAGGTCGAGACGAAGCTCCGGTTTAGTCAAGATCCAAACCAGGACACGACAATGTTCTTGTATAGAACGACGACGTTTCGCCCCGAAGAGCTCCCGGCCGAGTGGGAGTTCTTTCTCTGGTCGGTTGGCTCGAGCATTGATGAGCTCAAAGACGCTGGCTTCACCGCCGTTCGCATTTATACCTCGAAGAGCGAAGGCGTTGCAGACTATGCATTGAAGGCGCTCTAGCGGCGCCAGGCATCGAGCAGAAGGAGGTCAGTCGGAATGACGACACAAGCCAAAGAAGGAGCGGAAGGGGAGATGTCGCACAAGCCATATCCACGTAGTGAGGAGCGCTTAAACCTGGGTGATCATGAGCCTGATGATCGAGCTGATGAGTATGCCGTCGAACCGTTTGACGAGGGCAATGACGAAGAGTAGCTTGGTAACTGCACTACTGTTGCTCACAGGATAAATAGAGCGCCCGACGCTTCGCGTCACGACTCTTCGGAGTCACCCATCGATCGACATGAGTCTGATCGAAATGTAACCCGGAAGGGAGTGTTAACTCCCCGCCCGGGGGTTACCTCCCTTTTTTTAATGGAGGTAGCCATGAGGCTTCGTCTTAACGACAAGCAGATTGAGTTAGTTGTATTCGCTCTTCGGAGTGTGGCAGTTGCCTCGGTCATCGCAGCGGTGATTGGTGCAGTCGTCGAGAGAGATCTTGACGTCATAACAGTTGGGCTTCTGATGCTCATCGGTGTAGTAGGAATAGGCCTCGGTCTTTTCTTGCTTCGCACGAGGAAGAAGCAGAAGAATGCCAAACGCAAGAGGAAAAAATCATGATTAACGGAAACACTGTGCTCCTGATGGTCTTGGTGTTTGTCCTCGCGCTCGGCCTACTGGGTATCGTCGGCTCTCGCGAGCCAGGTGATCCCAAGAAGTAGAGCGTACTCACAACTGCGAGAGAAAAACCCGGTGCTAGCACTGGGTTTTTTTTGCACCGACATTTTGGAGTGGACTTAACGCATCGGACGGAAGGAAGATGTAAACCGTCAAGAAACTGCACAAGGAGGTACCAACGTGAAGACTGGTTCAACCCCAAAAAATCCAAGACTAATCAGAGCGGCTTTTCTCTTTATTCTGGCGTCGTTGTCAGGTTGTGCCACGACCGGCGATGGTACCAATAGCGGTTGCGACGGGGCTGAGCCTATTGGTAAGCGACTATTTGATCCGGCTGGCGGTGAAGACGGTATATCGATGAAGACGGCGGATCTCCGGGAGCTGACGTGCAGTTGGTTTAGCGACGAAGAGAGTGATTTGCATTACCGGGCGAGACGAACGTCACGCAGGTTTGCGAATGTCTCTTTTGTGTATGCGATCGCCTCATTTGCGGCCTACGATAGAGCGCAGGCTACTCAGGAACAGATTCCATTTCCCAGTGAAGAGACGTGGACGGATGTGATCGCTGGCGAAGCGAACGATAAGACCAGTTTCTTCGCTAAGTCATGGTTGCGAACCTTGGAGTCTGGTGAAACAGAGCTTGTCGTTGCGTATCAAGGCACCGGCCCACTTTGGGAGCACTGGCGGGACTGGACCCGCGGCAACGCTGTCCTTACAAATTTCTTTGTGATGCGGACGCAGTTCGACGATGCTCTCGATTTCGCCATGAAGAGTATTGATATCGCAAACACGCAAGGCGGCTTCGACAGGCTGGTCCTGACCGGCCATTCCCTCGGCGGCGGGTTAGCGCAGTACACACAACGCCTAATTCCTGATTCACGTGCCGTGGTTTTCAATGCGTCACCGAACAAGGGGAGGGTTTACTCTACGTTCAAGTGGATCCGTGGAAAGACATATTCTGTCGACGTGGTTCGCGTTTCAGAGCGAGGAGAAATTCTCGAGTACATCAGGAAGCCTCTTGACTTTGATAGACACTACGATGAGTACCCTAGTCAGAAGGGTAAGAGCACACGCTGGATGGACTTCTATAGCGGTCGCCTCATCAGTGGTGCAACGGCGCAGCACGATATGCAGGACCTTGCGATGAATCTAACGAAGGTCGCGGCGTCCGACGGGAACGGACTTGCGTTGGATGTTATCGGGCAATTGGAAGCGTGCAGAACCGCAGAGCAGCTATCCGAGGACTACTACAAGCTGGTCGTCCCGAAGAACGTACACCGCAAGCGTTTACGAGCCGCGCATCCGGTCGGCGCGTGTCCTCACTGACAGCATGCGGGTTCCCCACTTCCTCGGTATTCGTTGCGAAGGACCAGGTGCGTTTTGAAAAACGCCAATCACGCCAGATTGATCGATAGCATGTTGAAAATGGCCTGCATAACACTATTGTCACGGGCGTCGAACGTCGTTAGCGTCTCACAAGGACTAGATCCGGAGACGCTACAGTGGATAACCAAGCCCAAGATCATCGAACTGTTCGACAACCGGCGCTCTTGCCTGAGGTGATCGATCATGTTGATCGCCTACTCGACGATAGCACCGTCGAAGAGGCGAGAATATTTGACGTTGCGCTGTCCTGGTTCTTCGAGCAGCAGCGTACGTCCCCAATTGCATACTACGTTGCTGAGACAACGCGCTGTACTCATAGAACAGTGTGGGTGTCGAATGAAGAGTATGAGCGCGCGAAGCTGATGGCGGACCGGGACGGCGTGTCAGTCGATAGAGTACTCGCCACGGCTTTCACTCTGTACGCGTTAGATCGCCGGCCAGAGCGTGGAAACGGGGTCTGCGAATTCTAGTGGTGACGAGTGTGTGCGGGTAAGGTGGCAAGGGACTCCGCGTGCGAATTCGAAGCCCCTCACCGTGCACACGCGTCCCTATGATATTCGAGAGTCTCCCGCGCCGCTACAGCGGGAAGGCAGGGTTTTCAGAACGTGCGATCGGAATTGGCGATGATCGCCGCGATTGAGTCGGCCACGTCAGACAGAAATCTGTTGGCCTCATCGGCTGTTGACGGCCTCGTGGCGCCTGTAAGCACAAATTCTCCGTTGCCGTTCAGCTCCACATATCCGTTGGCAAGTAACTCGTAGCGCACGGCGCCGGCCGGCACATCGCCGCTCATCGTCTCAATGAGCTCTAAGAGTGAGCCGTCACCCTCCCAGGAGAGCGGCAAGGGTCGACCGCTTTCGTCGGTGTACTCGGCTCTGGATCGCCAGGCGTGGATCGTTTGGTGAACCGGAGAGTGCTTGGTAGGTATGTAGCGGAAATCGGTGGGCGCTGGCGAGTTGGCTAGGCGCTTCACCGTTTTGCGCGTGTGCTCAGACATGAGAGCCACTCTTGAGTAGTTGGTCATGCGTTTCCGAATACCATAGTGGCGTCGTGCATGCTTGATGAATCTATCGGCGACGATCGCTTCTATCTCCCGTGAGGAGGTGCCGGTGGCGATCATGGCGGGAATAACGAGATCGATGATCTCCGCTATTGTCTGACGGATCTCCTGGTCTTCGGCTGAGTCAGGCTGTTTATCATCCATTTAGGTAAGCGCGCAGGCTAAGCCGCGCTACCGCCCGCGTTGTTCACCTAGAGCCATACGTCGTAGATTGACGTATATGAATGACGATAGCCGGCGCGGGAGGGATTGGAAGTCCTCCGGTTGAAGTTCGGACTGAAGACGATCGAGAGGTAGCTGGGACATGCGTTGCTTTCCGTTCGTATTACGTTGGCAGGGTCATTGACCGTTGTTGCGTCGGGCCCTCAGGCGCGTGCGATGCGCTCGAGCTCGGAGTTGACCTTCTCGCGGTCGACAGTACGCGCAGCGTAGCCACCTACTCGCTCAATGACATCTACTGCGGTATCGACACTTACGGTTCGACCCTGATTGGCGTCCAATATCGAGCGAGAGATGCGATCCATTAAGCCGCACCACTTCGTGGATTCCTTCCAAGCGACGTGCACGTTGGCAAATTGCGCGATATCGCGTTTGTTGAATGACATTCGCGAGAGTGCGAGGCGACCAACGAAAAGAAAGTCGCCAAGCACCGCTACCGTGATGGCGATTCCAACCAGAATGATTGTGTACCCCAACCTTTCGTCCTGGGGCGCCTTCGATACAAGATAAATGACACCGACAAAGAGCACCCCATGTGCGGCGTACCACCGATTTCGAATGTGCCGACAGGCGCATTCGAAAGAGCGATAGATCTCGGCGGCTTGTTGCTTGGACAGTTGCTGCATAAGTATTCGTCCGTCAAGTGTGCAGGGTTGCTAGCATTGTCTGACGGATCTTCTCGTTTTCAGCTGAGTCAGGCTGTTTATCATCCATTTAGGCACGCGCGATTCGCTCGAGCTCCGCGTTGATCTTCTCTCGCTCGACAGTGCGCGCAGCGTAGCCGCCGACTCGCTCAATGACGTCAATTGCGGTGTCAGAGCTAACGGTTCGGCCCTGGCTCGCGTCCACGATCGAGCGTGAGAGTCGGTCCATTAAGCCGCACCACTTTGCGTTCTCCCGCCACTCGGAATGCACGTGAGCGAAGGCGGCGATACTCTGGTTATCGAACGAGAGGCGCTGAAAGGCGAGCCTTGCGACAACATAGTATTCCCAGAAAACGAGCAGGAAGAATCCTGCAACAACACCAAAAAGCGCCCAGGCTAATCCATCGGCTGAGATCGGTAATGGGACCAGAGCAGAGAACACATGCGCGAATGTGGCGAGGATGATCACGACTCGGCCGATAACATCGATCGGGCTTCGGGCGCGCTGCAATGCGCGATGAATCTCGGCGGCTTGTTCAGTGGTTAGTTGCTGCATTCGTATGTGTCCTTCGAGCGTGCAGAGTTATTGGGACAAGTAGGGTCTAGCGAGCGGGCGAGGAATTCGCGTTGATTCCTGCAGGCCTCGAGGCCCATCGTCTTTGCCGGTGCTTTCGCGCTTGCGGATCGATCTTGGCAACCGCATCGCGCGCAACGTGGGTCAAATCTAGGGATGGTAGTTTCAGGATATTCGTCAGGAGCGTGCCGGCCTCGACAATGCCCATGGCGTACTTTTCAACGAGAAGGGCGGCAAGCTCCGGTGTTTCAAGGCCTTCGTCAACATCACCGGATCTCTTCTGTGCGTATGCACGAATTGCAGAGGCGGCTTCGTTGGCAAACTGTTCGAGAAGCGCGTCTCTCATAGTGCGTGACGTGTTTGCCGTCATTGAGCCGCTCTCAAGAGTTTCACCACAGTCGTCGTGTTGACTACCGCGGCCAAGCCGTAGCAAAAGCCGGCCGTGCCAATGACAGACACCACCCAGGTCTCTGCATTCAGTTTCGCTTGTTTCATATTGATGCGCTGTCCGGAATTGAGAAAGATGCTGATTACGGCGCATAGAAACGTGGCAACCATTAAGTTGAGGCAGTGAGCTGGATCTAGGGTGACGTCGGTATACCAAACGCCTACGAACGTCGTCCATGACAATACAAAGATCGCGTGCGGTACCGTGATGAGCAGGGCTAGCCGCTGTGCGGCCGTGACGTTGGAGCCCCAGCTAGACAGGGGGATTACTCTGAGCATGATTGAGGACCTCCGCCGTTGGTGTCATTCGGTCCTGGAGTGTCCAGACGTTCGCCTTTTAGTAGCAACCACAGAACTTCGCCGAGTCCACAACTCAGAGGGATAACGTAGAGCACTACGGCTCCGATAAGCCCAAGGCCGACCACCCACGCTGTAAGGCCGACGGCGATGGTGACGAAGTGTCCGAACACCGGGAAGTCATTGTGAATGCCCCGGAGCTCCTCCATAAACTCGACGTTTGTAAAAAGGCCGTGGCCAGTCCAGAACAGTATCGAGATCACCGTGGCAAGGAACGTCAGACCGAGCAGGGTGAATAAAATGTTGCGAATCTGTGGAAGCATTGCAGTAACCCTCTCGGTTGAAACTGTTCAAGTCATCTATTGGTACTGTCTATTGGATCGGTAAAGTCTCAAACTGTGCGGCGATTCCGTCAACTGCAGATTCAGCGGCGAGACCTAGCAAACGCTCGAGAACCGGAGGACGAACCGAGTAGTCTTTAGCGTGCTCTACGCCGAACTCGGATTCCATCACACCGATGATGTCGCCGAGGCCATCAACCAGGCCGAACTGCACGGCTTCGCCGCCTGTCCACACTTCACCTTCGAAAAGGCCTTCGGTGGTGAGGTCCAAGCGATCGCCGCGGCCGGTCTTTACTGAGTCAATAAAGTGCTGATGGATCTCACCGAGGATCTCGGCCATCTTCTCTCTATCGCCGTCAGTGATTGGAGAGAACGAATCGAGCGAAGCCTTGCTTTCGCCGGCAGTGAAGACGCGACGCTCGACACCGTAGCGCTCGATCAAGTCAGAGAAGCCGAACTGCGAGCTCACGACCCCGATCGATCCGGCGATCGTTGAGCGGTCGACGTAGATCGCGTCTGTGGCAGAGGCCACCCAGAAAGCACCGCTAGCAATGGTATCTGTGGCAACGGTTACGATCTTCTTTTCGGGGAACTCAGCCTTTAGGGCTTGGATCCGGTCGTAGATGATGGCGGACTGGACCAGAGATCCGCCCGGGCTGTTGATGTACAGCACGATGCCTTCGGCATTGGGGTCTTTGAACGCCTTGGAGAGCCCGCGCGAGACGGTAATCGCGTTCGCGGGGGATCCCTCGGCGATCGTGCCTTTCAGTTGCACAACGGCCGCGTAGGGGCCCGACGGCGTGCTTGAGGAAAGGCCGCCGTTCAGCACGAAGAATCCGTACATGTAGAACGCCAGCATCGAACCGATGCCGAGTACCATTATTGTGAAGCGGATGTTCTTGCTGCGACGGTCTTTGGCCTGCTGAGCCAACTGCGCTTCGTTGCGCCGTTCAGAGTTAGCATTCATGTCGCGGACGAGATCTCGGAGCATCTGCGCTTCCGAGAGTACGCCTTCGTCACTGAGGGCTGTTTCACTCATTTTAAGTCTCCTTCTAGGTTGGTTTGACGTGAACGTCTTGCATGAGGCGGCGGACAAATTCCGCCAGTTTCTGTGGTGCGGCGACGTCGACGATCGACGCGTCGTCAGCTGCACTGCCAGGTGTAGAAAGCTCAACCGTGCCGAGGTTGAGCAGCATGTGAATGAGATTGGGTTTGTTGACCTGTACGACGTGGACGTTACGAAGCTCAATGACACTGGTGTTCTTGAAGAGTAGAAGACCGGTGGACTGAGTCAGCGACGAGTTGGTAAGGATCGACTTACGCCAATAGCGTCGGAACAGACCCACGGCAACGCCGATGAGAACGAGAGCAAAGCCCAAAAACTGGATGTCTTGCCAAAGACCAGGCATCGATTCGTTAACCTGGTACATCGCGTCCATCGAGAACAACGCGATCGGCCAAGTTGGGGCAGCCATTAGAAAAGCGCCAATGACAACCACAAAGAACGACACGACCTGTGAGCGCCATGCCGGGCGAATGACGCGAACGAACGGCGGGCTCTTGCTGCCGCTCCTCGAGGACATCGGTCCGGCCGGTGCGATGGCACCGGGAAGCACAGGGAGCGATGTCACAGTATCGGCAGGTTGGACAGCGAATCCACCTTCGACGGGGACCACTTCAAATTGTTCGCCAGACTCAAGGCTCATCTTGCCGGCCTTGTATTCAGCGGCGTCCATATCGGTGAACGGCTGTCCGTTGGCGGCAAGAAATTGAGTCATGGTGCTAGCTCCTTAGGTGACTCGAGTGAGACAGGGTGATTGGGATCCGCGATGCAGGCGTCACAGAAGTACTCGCCGCTTGGCGACTCAGCGCGACTGAACAAACGGCCGTCGGGCAGTTGGGCCCAATTGCGGCCTGGTTCGTGTGGGACATGCAGGGCGCAGGACGGATTAGCGCAGAACCAGGTAAAGCCGTTTTCTCGAATGTCCATGTCATTGCCGTCGTGCCGGTACGGGTATCGAGATCTTCTCGAGCAGCTCGGGGATGACATCGCATAGCTGTTTGTTATTGCTACACGCGCTTTGCACGGCGTAGGGCAGAGCGCGGCTAAGCATGTAGTTGTGAGCGACAGGGTCTGGGTGCCGGCTTCCTCTCTCCCACTCAGCAATACGCGAGATCCGGTAGTTTCGAGTCAATGCGACGTTCATCTCATCGACGACGTCCGAGAGCGTCCGAGTGGGTCGCTCGGAGAGTTCCTGGATGAGCCAGGTGCTGACGAGATTGTCTTCTTGTCGTTCTTTCACGGTGAGACCTGACTGTTGTTGTCAACGAGCGTGAGGTTCGAGCGACGGTGCGCGTATCGCTCCAGATGCTCGGCCGCGACGGCTAGCGCTGAGGGGCCAGAGCCGAATAGGTCGGGGTGCTGTGCGATGACGGCGTAGATGCGTTGCAGCGTTTGTTCTTCGCTGCGCATCCAGGCTAGTGCGTTGACGGCATCTTCAAAGACCTTTGCATTGGCGTCGGTTCGCTGAGTCATGTCAGGCCTCCCCGGCGTGCTTTTTGTATTCACGAACTGAGGCAACCGCTTGTTGGGCTAACTCGCGGTACGTAGCGAGACTCTTGTGCAGCTGCAAGTCTGCTTTTCGCATCGTGCTCTTGAGCTCGGAGATTCGGGCTCGCAGTGTTTCCCGGATCTTGTAGCGAGAGATGCTTTCGGCAGCTTCACGCTGCTTGTCCTCATCGACACCGATATAGGTGTAGGGGCGCTTCTTGGTGACCTTGTCCTGGGCGCCCAGTAGATACATCTGATTGGTCGGTACGGTCTGACCGTCGATCTTTCTTCCCTTGTAGTGAATATGCGCATTGACGCAGCCAAGCTTGGTCAAGACTCGATCCAGTCGCTTGAGATCTCGAATAGCGTCGGCCGCTTTCGTTCGGGCCCGCTTGATGAGGCCAATACCGCGATTGGCGCTGGGATTGCTGGGTGATGGCGTATTGCTCATTGGGCTCTCTGGGGTTCCGAACAGTCACCAGAGTATACCGGAACGGAGTTAAGAAAGCACCGTAACGGTATATTTTGGACAGGTCCATTAATCCCTAAGTGTGGTCCGAAGGTGACACTAGAAGGGCGCATCACTACAGTACTGTCACCGCGGCGGAGCTCGGGATGTACTTGAGCTGGCAGCGGAAAAGGCGACCGGAGGCAAAGGGAAGGGCTGACGGGGAAGGGGATTTTAACGGTAGGGGGCTTACCCGAAAGGGCTCCACACAAGGAAGTGTGATGTGTGGAAAAAGGATTAGGGGAAAGGGTTTTCTCTAAGCACTCTGCCGTTTTAGAGATTGACGCAATGCACTTGCTCTGGGTCGAACGTGCGATCGACCCGGGGACACCGAGCGGGTAGACGGTGAGCGTTGGACGGGTTGAGCGTTGTCGCAGCATTCGAGCCTCTCTCAAATTTGAGCGTGGTTTTGACGCACAACGCCCAGTGTTCTTGATCGCTTATAGCACCGAGGTATCGCTCCTGTACGGAAAAAACGGGGCGAAAATCTGTACCGTTTTTTTGTGTCCAAGGTATTGGCAGTTGCGTACCGTAGGGAGCTCAAGCGATGTATGAAGAGTTATCTGATCGCAAGGCCGAGTTAGAAGATGTGTTCCAGCAGATGATCGAACGACCCGGGTACAAGCGATGGGCGGAAGCATGCATGAGCCTGCTCGCCCTAACCGAAGGCTTGTCCCGGTACGTCGAGACAGAGGAAGAAGATCCTCACTGCGATATGCGGACTCGAATCGAAGCGGCCTTGGAAGCTGACGAAAAGGAGAGGCTTCTCGACATCGCTGGGCTTCATGCGTTTGAGTATCGGGCGATGGGTGAGGAGACAGAGGAGTTGTGGCAACCACTCGAGGAGACGCTGTCGTCGTTCTATGAACGGCACAGCGGCAGGATCCGGGTGTGGCGGTCGCATAGCCCTCAACCAAGCCGTGCAGAGGTAGAAGCCTGGCTGATGGATAGAGTCGCCACATAAGGTGAAATGCTACGACTGAATCTTCGACGAGACCCACCCCCCGGACTTTCCCTAGTCGACAGCGCGCAAGGCCTCCTGGATCCGCATCGCGCACTACTTAGTAACATCCAATCAACGATCGGTGTGCCGGAGAAGCATTGGAAGCTTCTCTATTTGCCGGTGTTTACGGCATTCGCAGAGTTCGTTCAGACACTTCCTGCTTCAGAAGCCCATCACCACTGCGACGAGGGCGGCCATCTGAGGCACTCGCTCGAGGTCACCGATATTGCGCTTCGCAATCGACGCGGCTTCGTGCTTCCGCCGGGCAAAGAAGTAGAGCAAGTGTCGGCCGAGCAGGACGTGTGGACTTACGCCGTCGCAACAGCCGCGTTGCTACATGACATTGGCAAGCCGTTGGTCGACCAGGTCATAACGCTTTTCGGCAAAGACAGCACTCCGCTGAGTGTGTGGTCTCCGTGGTTTGGCACGATGAGGCAGTGCGGTGGTGTGTTCTACCAGCTGCAGTTCCGTCGCGATCGGGACTATCGATTGCACGAAGCGATTGGGCCCATGGTTGCTTCAAAGCTCATGCCTCGCGACGGCCTTCGTTGGCTGAACCAGCATCCTGACGCCATGGCGGCATGGGCTAAGGCGATGGGCTGTGGCAGCGCCGGCGCCGACGTCGTCGACGAGATTGTCACCGAGGCCGACGGCGCGTCGGTTGCTCTGGATCTCGCCGGCGATCGGAAGCAAGTCAGCGGCGCTCGTGCGAAGCCATTGGGCGATCGCCTGGTCGTTGCGCTTCGTCATTTGCTGGAGTCGGGTGAGTTGCCCATGAACCGCAAAGGCGCGGCCGCTTTTGTGACTGAGGCAGATATCTGGCTCGTTAGTAAAAGATGTCTCGATACGATCCGTGACTCGATGGGGGCACAAGGTCAGTCAGGGATCCCTAGCCGGAATGATCGTCTGATGGACGAGCTGCAGCAGCGTGGCATGTTGTTACCCAACGGTGAAGATCGTGCCGTGTGGTCAGCGACCGTGAGTGTGCCGGACGGCGACAGTGACTGGACGCAAGAGCTTACTTTGCTCCGGATGCCGAGGGACGTCGTGTGGTCAGATCCTTCAGCTGTCCCGGAGCTCCTCGAGGTCAGCGTTGTCGCAGACGACGCGCCACCGGCACAAGAGCGTGCTGAGCCAACGCTAAGTGTTGAGTCTACGCCGGCGCCGGCGGCGCCGAGTGGCGAGAGAATTGAGCCGACTTATACGCCGCCGATCGAGAGAGCCGACGCCGGCGCCCCTGAGGCGACAGGGCTCGAGTCGACTGCTGATGAAGACGAGGAGGTTGTTGAGCTCGTCGATATTGAGGACGGCGTCGACTTTGAGGCCTCCGCGGCGCCGGCGGCCGTCGCCGACGCTGAGCCGACGTCTGCGGAGGAACCCGAGGATCTCGGCAAGCAATTCATCGCATGGCTAGTGGACGGGATTAAGGCCGGCAAACTGGCTGTCAACACGCCGAAAGCAAAAGTTCATGTCGTAGAGGAAGGTCTGCTCTTGGTGAGTCCGGCGATCTTCAAAGTGTTTGCGTCGGACAAATGGTCGCTGGCCCAGAAACGATTCTTGAAATTGAAGTTGTCGGCAAGGACGTCGACCGGCGAGAACATTTTTCACTATGACGTGAACGGCGATCGAGGGAAGAAGACGGTCAAGGGAATACTGATCGATCGTCCGGAAGAAAAGCTCACAGTGGCGCTGCCGAAACCAAACAGCGTGCTTTCGAAGAAGCCGGAGTAGAAGGATGGGAGTCTTCGACAATCGACTGCGACGCATCCATGAGTTCATTCCCGCAACCGTGGCGGCGCTCGTCGCGCTGGCGCTGACGTTCTTCCCATGGGCGTTCTTTCCGGTCATGCCGCAGCTTGGCTGGATCGTGGCGCTCATTCTTGGTGGCTGGGCCATGTGGCGGTTTTTCCAAGGCGCGGCCGTCGTGCGCTACCAGTCTCAGCTGCGCCGACTGCCTCGCTACCAGCTGTCAGCGACTAAGATCCCGGTATCGCCGTCGAAGCTGTTCCTTGGCATTGGCTTTCGCTGGACGCAGAAGCACACGCAACGACTCGTTGAGGCGCGGCACCCGGGCGCCGAGCGCTTCCTTCGTCAGGGCTGGTCATACCGCGTAGCGAGAAACCTCGAGCTTTGGGCAGGGCGTAAAGCTGGGTGGGGTTGGTTGGCAAGGCTTCTGGGGAGCCAGTCCTGGGTGAACCCATGGCGGCCGTTGCCGGAGGTGGGCGGAGATCCTGTATTGCATGGCGTAGGAGCGAGCGAAGAGAAACCGGTCTACATCGATCTGAGCGAGCGCAATGGCCATACGCTCGTGGTGGGCACCACGCGTGTCGGAAAGACGCGCGATCTTGAGATTCTGGTTACCCAAGACATTCGCCGAGGCGAGACCGTGGTGGTGATCGATCCCAAGGGTGATCAGGATCTGCTGATGCGCTGCTACGCGGAGGCGAAGCGCGCCGGCCGACTTGATCAGTTCCAGGTGTTCCATCTCGGCTACCCGGATATTTCGGCGCGGTACAACCCGGTTGGAGACTTCGGCCGAATCACTGAGGTGGCGTCGCGCACCGCAAGCCAGCTTCCTGGGTCGGGTAACTCGGCAGCGTTCCGCGAATTCGCATGGCGATTCACAAACATCGTTGCCAGTGCGTTGGTTGGGCTAGGCCAACGGCCGGACTATCAGAAGATTGCGCGGTACGTGACCAACGTCGAGCCGCTCCTGATGGAGTACTACGAATACTGGCTTGAGAAGACCATGCCGGGGCAATGGCGTGATGGCGTACAGACTATCGAGATGAATATCGAGTCGAAGAACTTGCCGCCGTCTCTGCGCGGCCGCAGTCATCATGCGATCGCACTGGTTCGATTCGCGATGGAGCGCAACCTATACGACCCTGTGGCAGATGGTCTGAAGTCTGCCTTTGAGTACGATAAGACCTACTTCGACAAGCTAACAGCGTCGTTGTTGCCGCTCCTCGAGAAGTTAACGTCAGGCAACATTGGCGAGCTGCTCGCGCCTGACTACAGCAACCTCAGCGACAACCGCCCAGTGCTCGATTGGATGCGTGTCATACGCGAGAACGGCATCGTCTATGTGGGCCTGGACGCGCTCAGCGATCGCGAGGTCGCGTCAGCGGTCGGCAATAGCATGTTCGCCGATCTGACGTCCGTTGCCGGCCGTCTGTACAAGCACGGTGATACACAGGGCTTGCCGCATGTGCGCGGGCATAGTCGGCCGCCTTGTGTGATTCATGCCGATGAGTTCGCGGAGCTCGTCGGTGACGAGTTCATCCCGATGCTGAACAAGGCCGGTGGCGCCGGCATCCAGGTAACGGCCTATACGCAGACGACGTCGGACATTGAGGCCGGTATGGGCGGCGATCGCGCGAAAGCGGGACAGATCCTCGGCAACTTCAACACACTGCTCATGCTGCGAGTCCGCAATGAACTGACAGCAACGGTGTTGACCGAGCAGCTGGCAAGAGTTCGTGTCTTCACGGCAACAGCAGAGTCGCGCGCAATGGACAACAACGATCCGGAGACCGTCGTTGATTTCGTGGCGCAGAACGCCGATCGCATTACCGAGATGGATACGGAGATGCTCTCGCCGGCGGACCTCATGTCGCTGCCGAAGGGGCAGTGCTTCGCATTGCTCAAGGGTGGACAGCTCTACAAGCTCAGACTTCCGCTGCCAGGCAAAGACAGACTGATGCCAAGCTCTTTTGATGCGATCAGGCGGGACCGCCTCGAGCGCTACACGTCGGGAAGAGCGTAGTGGCGGACAGCAGCGTATACAGCCTCTACGGCGTGTCTGAGCTCCAGCAATCGACCGATAGAAGTTTGCTCGGATCGACTTTCCGCGTTCTGCGCTGGACGCTTGGGCTATGCGTGCTTGTTCTCATCGTCGACTTCATTTTTGTTTTGTTCATTTGGCAAGACGGCACCAATGAGCTCGCGCGGCTCGTCGAATCTGAGCGTGCGAATATGGGACTGCCATCGGACCGGCTACCGGGTGCATTCGTCGACACGGTTGTAAGCACAGCGCATGACTGGGTGTTCGTAAAGACGGGGCTGACTGATTGGATCAGCAACAGCCAAGGCGGGATCCTGACTGCATTCATTACCTGGTGCTGGATCCTGATTGAAACCGCTTACCTGGGTCTGCAGCTATTCGCAGGGCGGCTAGCAGTACTTGTGTTGAGCATGCCGCTGTTCTTGGCGGTTGGTGCAGTGGCCATTTCGGATGGCCTGTTTGGATGGCTGCAGCGGCGAACCGTCGCCGGCCGAGAGTCTGGCTTCATCTACCACCGAGCGAAGCGTGCGTTTCCGGTGTTTGTCGTGGTGCTCTGGTTGGTCTACCTGGTGCCACCGGTGGAGATGGATCCACGTTGGATCATTCCACCGTTTGTTGTGCTTTTCGCGATCGCGTTGCGACTGCGAGTATCTTTCTTCAAGAAATATGTTTGAGGAAAGTGGTTTGGAGGTTGATGCAGCCGTCAGGAAAAGGAGCATAGGACACCCCTCACTAGGCGTACCGAGTGGAGCTATTGTTCGTTCGGCTAGCGACAATGAAGGCCCTTGATGCAGTAGGTGACACAAGAGGGGCGCAGAAGAGGAAACCTGTTACCTGTGGTGAGCTGCACCGGAACGGTATACATTGAGGAGAAACGTAAGGAGGCAGTATGGATACGTTTTCGCTGATTGGTGTGCTGGGGTGTCTCTGTGTAGTCGCGCTGTTCCAGCTTGGCGCTGCGAAGAATGATCCTCGTTATTTTACGGTTGCTGGCACAGCGTTTTTAGCGCTCATTGGTGCGCAGTGGGCGTTCTGAAGAAAGAGGTTAGGGGGACAAGCCAATGTCGAATCAGAGTCAGGATAAAGACAGCTTTCCAGAGTGGGCCCGAGTTCATCCGGGAAACAAGATGGCGAAGATCGTTTTAGCACTAGCTGTCCTAGGCGGTAGTGTCGAGGCGTCTTTGGCAGACAGTGAATTCGAATACCGGAACTGCGAGCGGTTTAACGCTTCAGCAGGATCGTTTGATCAACTGCTTTTTTGGGGTGAGAAGGTCGCAACTGTCGGCGGGGTAGATTTCGACTACGAGATAATCGTTGAGTCACGGCCGACCAAGGCCAAGCATCGTATCGCAGTTCATTACTATCTAGAGTCCGAATCGCAGTTTAGTGGAAGGAATGACTCTGGACTTTTAGGGCGCAACTACGATGGATACAAGGATGTCCATTTACTCACTTGGGTAAAAGATAGCGACCGTCCACAGTATCCACACCGAACTACATGGGACCTACGCGGTGATAGACAGTCGCAAGATCCACGACCGTATCGTATTGACACTGACAGCGGGAATGATGGCGGTATTTTCAGTGTGCCCGATCTTCGTTCTTTGGAAGTAAGCTTTACGCTTGGCGAATGGGATCCCTCGCTCGATAATAATGGTCGTTGGAACACCCCCGGAGACTGGCGCGAAGTCACTAGGGCTGCTGACCTTAATATTGACTACAGGAATTTGGCTGACTATGCCTCCTTCTGTAACTCCGGCATGAGCCAGAGCGAGCGAGCGCACCAAGACCGATTAAGAAACTCATTTAGGACGGAGGCACCAGATTTCGACCTGCTAGAGCTGCAGCAGCATTACAAGATGATTTACCGCAACGACTACCGAGAATTCGATCGGCTCGTTCGAAAAGGAGAGGGGTCGTATGTGGTCTGGCACAACTTTTTAACAAAGTACGTCGAATTGTATGCAGTCGTTTATCCGGAGTGTTCGAAATCAGAGGAGTTCGTTCGTCTTCCATACACACTCTCGGTTACTGAAGGTACGGTCGATAGAAGAACGACAACAAAGAGAGACCGAGAGTACGTTGTCAAGAAGAGCTTAGTGAGCCCCTTCAAGGAGCACATTCAGGGTAATTTCCGACCTGATTTCTTTTTCGAACCAGATATGCGTAGGTTCATCGAACGTCATGAATGCGATGGCGATGTTTTGGAGCGATTCGAGAGAGGGTTGATCGGATTGTCCAATAGAGAAACGGTCTACGTCGATCCGAAGTATGTTCGGTAGTACGCGGCTGATTCCTCGATTTAGCGTTGTTCCAGCGCTTCTGTCGCGGTGGCAAACTCCAGTGCCAATTTCTACAGCCTGATCGAAACGGCCAAGGCCAACAAGATCGAAGGGAAACCGCTGTTGCGTTGCGTGAACTACGGGAACGCCCAGTCGTTATATCGAACCTTCTCCATTAGAAACTGAGCCGTCCTCACCTCTTTCTCTTCGTTGATTCGATAGGTGATTTCCAGCTGCAGCTCGTCTGGGCTACCGAAGCCTGGCAACCGATCATCGGTGTGCCGAAAGATGAGGACGCGATCCTCGTAATGCCGATAGCTCACATCATCGTAGGGGTGATACTTGTACGCCCAAGGGACTCTTGTTGTGAGCAGTTCCGACGTGTCCCCAGCAATGCTCGTGTCATTGGCAGGATCTATGAGCGTGACAGAAACGAGTTTCACCGTAACCGGTCGTTTGGACACCGCGCGGATGCTGGCGTGGCGTTTCTCGATATTCTCAGCGATCGCGAACCGGTGAAAATCGGGTAGCAACATGACGTCGCGGTCCAAGAGCTTCACGACGGTAGCAGCCTGTCCAGATCGTAGGCTGTTCCGCATCGTGTTTGTGGGGTCGTGCTGGTAGTCAGTGGTTGGCACGCGAATGCAGCTGCTGATAGCCGACGTCGCTAGCAGCACCAATATGACCCAGAGTCTAGAAACGCTAGGCCATATCCTTACTGGAAGTTGCGTTGCAACTGCACAGATGTCGTCTGATTTGCGATAGGCCATATTGGTTGCTCCTACAATCAAGTAGAGCATAAGCGCGTGGTGATAGACGAGATCTTGATATCAAGCGCCGACGGTACCGCGGCTGTGAAACACGTACTACCGATTGAGCTCACGGAGTTTGCTCAGAGGTTGCTCGAGCTCGATGAGAATCGCGCAGCCTCCTACATCCCAAAGCGCAATAAGTCGCTGGGCGGGACTGCGCAGTTTAAGCGCTACGATGGTGGGTGGGCGCTGCAGGTAGTTCGCTAAACAGACTTGATCCAAGTCGCTCTGGGTCTCAACTACGATCGCTCATCGATGAGAACCCTTAGTTTGAGATCAGATTTTTGGGTCCATCCGAGGTGGGCTACTTCCGGATATTTTCAAAGTTGTTTTCAATTCGATCGGGGAACTTGGGGCAGCCGCCAACAGCGCATATACCGACGAGAATGCTATCGATACCGACGAGGTCGATGTAGCGCTCGTCGGACACTCCCCGCGGATGTGTTGGGCCAGTATTGGGATCGGTCCAGCAAAGGTCATTCTCGCCACATTCATCTGGATCCGGTTTCGGAGGAAACTGTCCAACATCCTCACCGTCGCGACCACGACACATCAGCATCGGTTGGTCGTTCTGGCCCGGTACGGTTGCGCACTTACCCTCGGTCAAGAATTGCACTGGGTCGTTGATTGAACCCAGGCACTCAAGTGCAGTTCGATCTCCGCAGATCTCGTCGTTGTCCCATAGTGGCCCGGTACGCGGTGATGAACTATCGCATTGCGCCAATTGCAAACCAGGCTCAACAGATCCGTCTGGCTCGTTGCGTGATGTTATCTGATGGAACAGACCCTTGGTGATGATTGGAGCGAACCGGTAAGGGCGACCTTGTCCGCCGCGTTCAAAAACGGCGTTCATTTCGGACATCTGATTGGCCAATGCTTCAAGGCCGATCTGGGCATCAATAGCACTCCGCAGTGGGTTTACTCCTACCGCCAAATTGCTGATAACACCGGTTAGATAGACCTCGGCCCTATTAGCGGCGTTCAATACTCGTCCGTCATTCAGAGAAAGCGCAAGCGCTGCCACATCGGTAACCGCGTCAAGCGCCTTTAGAACCGTATCGGATAACGGCATGATGGTCGGCGTGGTTGGAAGCGGGAAGTCGTCTGGGATTTTCTTGGGTGGCTCGCTACTTTTCGGAGGGGGAGGAGCCTTAGGTGCGAAAGGGCGGCCGTCTTCGCACTGTGGTGGTTCGAAGCTCTGAAGGTAATCGTCGAGAGGATCTTTATCAGCTGACGAACCCAATGGGTTGCGACGACCAAAACCGAGTTGGGGCTGGTCTTCAGGTTTGCCAAACGCAAGACCGATGCACTCGTAGATTTCTTCGAGATCTCTGGCGGCGATCGCTGTATCGATGCACTCGTCGTCGGTCAAATTTGTTGGGTCAGTTTCAAACCTCCGATCGGGGCGCACCCGGACTCGAGTTCGTATCACGTTCTGGTCGGACGTGTACCGTGTATTGATGGTGTAGCCCAGACCATCCGAGAGCTCGAAGAGCGTGGATCTCCAGCGCCCTGATGATCCGCGCGACACTATACTGAGCGAGTATTGACCCGTTCGCGGATTGATGTAGAAGCCCCGACCGAGGTATTCGAGGGAAGGGTTAACGAAGAGAGCAGATTCGTGCGGTGCTTTTCTTTTGGCAGGGAGTGTGGAGCGCTTGCTGAACGCGGGCATAGATTGGTTCAGCGAAAAAGTAGTAGACGACGCGATTGGAAGCTCCGGTGTGGGCTTCTCAACAACAGGTTTACCGGGTGAAAGTGCGTAAGCTGAAACAGCAGCGGCGGTAACGCTCGCCAGAACTAGAAATATCCGCACGAGTGCTCCCAAATTGTGGCTCTGCTATGGGTAGTGTCATCAAGATGAGGATTACCTCACCGAATAGGTGATTTTTTTGCGCTCTCCGTTAGGACACGGATGCGTTCAGTTGTGACGGCATATACACCTTGATCGGTGAGGCATCCTTGCACGAACTCACCTGGCTCGAGGTCAATCCAGTTGGTAGCCAGCCCTGACTCGTGCGACACGCGTGAGGCCTCGAGTTTTACCGGGCGAGATCCTGACATGCTCTTTGCGTCGTCAACAGAGACGAAGCCGAGCCACCGAACATAGACGACGGAGTTATCGCGTCGACGTACGCCGACCGACTGCCCCTGGGTGTCCGGGTAGAGCTCGACGTTGCGGTAATTGAGTCGCCATACGATCGCCGGCATTTGTGTCCTCCTCGAGGAGAGGCACTGTACAAATACCCAGTAGTTGGGTCAATTCACTTGGAGGGGCCGGCCAGGCGCGGATCGATTTGTGCCGGCGCAGCCTTCCGGACCTTCAGTTTGGCGAAGTCGGGATGGTTCTGGTTGATGAGTACGTTGTGCTCGTGGGGCGAAATCACTGAGGGGACCCAGAGAGCGACGCTTTCTCCTCGATCGAACCACTCGTCGCCGATCGCCCGGTACCGGGCGTAGTCATTAGAGTCTGACCGCGGCATCGATCGACGGGGGAGCTCTTCCTGCTCGAGCTCATCGGGGATGTCGGCCGCCACATAGACTAGGCCTTTCGGCGGCGAGGACGTCCGCCAATGGACGAGGTTCTCGAGCACGGCTAGCGCATACGATTCCGCTGTGTGAACCACCTGGCGTCCAGGACTGACCCAACGGCTGCCGAATCGATACGCACCGCTACCGTCGAAGGGTGGGTAGCGCTTGCTGACGATTCGATAGACGCGTGAGGCGTTATCAGGCGGGGAGGCCATGGAGGCCTCGCTCGATGACCTCCTCAACCAGGCGACCGCCTGGCTCGGTCAGGGCGACCTCGAAGGGCGACTCGCCGCCGAGCTCCGGGTGGGGCTCGTTCATGAATCTCGCGGCCTCGTCATCGTCCTCGAACGCCGACGTCGCCATAGCGACGAGGCGAGCAATCCGTTCTACCGTCTCGCTGGCCTGAAGGTTGAGCGTGGTGCCCGCCTTCTGGTACGTCGGTCTCGGCACGATCTTCCATTTAAGCCCGGAAGTCTTCGTCGCGATCAGCCGGCCATTGCGGCTATCGCGGACTGCGATGCGTGAGACAACCTTGTCGAGGGCCTTCTTGGGAACGCCCTTGATGACGACTTTCCGGAGGTCACCATGGGTCTGTACACGCTTCTTTAGGACGCGTGATCCACCCATTACGGTTGCGATCTCTTTTGGTGTGACGCTCATCGGATGCCTCCGTCGTGCTACTAGTAACCGGTACCCTCTCCCTTACCACTATATTTATAGGGTTTTCAGGCGTATGTCACGTGTCACGTTCACAAAAAGTGGTGACACAAGGACATGAAAAAATGTCGGTTGCGTAACCGTAAGGCAAATCAGTACAGTACGCGTTGGGATACAAAGAACTTTTAGGGGATTCACTTGCAGCAAATCGATCGACAACTTGGCGGTTATCGAGCGTTTCTGCGTGCGAGTGAGTCGTTGTGTTTGGCCTTCAATGGAGAAGCGTTTGACGTAGCTATGAAGGCGAAGCGCAGGCATTAAAAAACCCAGTGTTGGCGCACTGGGTTTCTTGAATCTGCGTCAGCTAACTCGTTAAAGCAGCTTTCTGAATGTCACTGGTGGGCAGTGGATGTTCAGAATCCTAATCGCAGTTGATGTCTGAAGTCAACGTCTAGGATTCTAACGTTCCCTTGCTACCGGTGCAAGGGGACTCGTGCGCCAAAAAACAGGCAAACGGCAGGGCTATGGCCCTCGGTAAATCCGGTGTCACACCGATCATGCGACGTCGTCGCCCAGGAGGAGGGCGGCGGCGCTTTAAGCGTATGGGAAACCGTGGCCGCGGCAATCGATGCGGTCACAATCCTGCAGATCCACGCTTGACTCTGGCTCAGCCGGCGCACAAACGGGCGCCTAAGATCCTGCGCGCGCTCGAGCGCCACCTGATTGAGTACTACGATCGGCCGCTTTCGACGCTCCCAAGCCTCGCCATGGCGCCAGTCAACGGCCGACAGCGGCAACGCTTACCGGACTCGGCGCGGCGAGAGAGCTGCCTGCTGCTGCTGATGGCAATGATCAAGTACCTGGATCTTGCAAGGCTGTGCGTCGGCGTTCCGACCCACGAGGGCTTCCTGACGCTGAAGCTCGAATTCTTGGCCCAACAGGCAGGCCTTGGGCTCAGAAGAGCAGAGCGCGCCCTGCGAGATCTTAAGGCGGCCAATATCGTGACCGTCTCCGAACTCTGTGAAGAGAAGGAAGACGGCACCTACGTCGGTATTGCTGCCGTGAAGGCGAT
>JBCCNK010000015.1:0-25058 GCA_039025875.1 Pseudomonadota bacterium | reverse complement strand
TGAATATCTCGTTCAGCTTCTTGAACGTTACGGCATCGATACGGTCTTTGGTATCCCGGGCAACCACACTGTGCAACTCTATCGGGGCCTGAGCCGTGCTGGCCTTCGGCATGTGTCTCCGCGCCACGAGCAGGGTGCCGTGTTTATGGCGGATGGGTATGCACGAGCCTCGGGGAATCCCGCAGCTTGCTTTCTGATCTCGGGCCCTGGTCTTGGAAACGCGGTTACACCGCTGCTTCAGGCACTGGCCGACTCCATCCCGGTGCTGGTCGTCAGCGCCGTCGCCTCCCGAGATCAGCTTGGCATGGGGGAGGGGCGTCTTCACGAAGTTCCCGACCAGCGACTGCTTGCGTCCCAGTGCACGCGGTTTAGCCATACGCTCATGCGCCCAGCTGAGCTGCCCAAGGTGCTCGCACGCGCGTTCGCAGTGTTCGACGGTCAACGACCGGGGCCGGTGCACATCGAGATACCCCTGGATGTAATCACGATGGATGCTAGCAATCTGCCGGTAACCATATGGCCGCGAATGCATCCACCAGGGCCCGATGAGCGGGCGATCAAGCTGCTTGCCGAGCGCTTACTAGTAGCAGCGTCACCGGCGTTGATCGTCGGCGGTGGTGCCATTGGTGCGGCGAGGGAGATTCGCGAACTGGTCGAGCGAATACATATGCCGGTCGTTACCACGGTCAACGGCAAGGGAATCTTGCCGCCTGATCATCCATCACTGGTACGAGGCAGTCCCAGCTTACCGTGTGTACGGGATGCGCTTCTTGCTTCAGATTGCGTGCTTGCCGTGGGCACAGAGTTCGGCGAAACCGACTACGACATGTTGTTTGCCGGGGAGCTCCGAGGCCTTAAGTGGTTGGCGCGAATAGACATTGATCCCCAGCAGTTCTCACGCAACCAAATGGCCGATCTCGCGATTTGCAGTGACTCGGTCCTGGCTGTTGACGCATTGCTACGCCTCTTAAGATCCGAAACCATGGATTCGACGCGCCAGCATGCGGTGTCGGGCCAGCAACGTTGCCATGAGCTTAACCAGCGAGTATTGGCAGAACGCCACTATCACCGGGACATGGCCGTATTGTTTGCGGCACTCAGAGATTCGCTGCCGGGTCTGTGCTTGGTTGGAGACAGCACCCTTCCAACCTATTACGCTGTCTGGCAGTACGACGCTCCGGCAGCTCGGCGGTACTTTCATTCCGCCACCGGTATGGGGACTTTGGGATATGCCATCCCCGCTGCCATCGGGGCCCGCAGGGCACTGAATCCAGAAGTGCCAGTCGTTGCGTTGATCGGAGACGGCGCCGCACAGTTCACGGCGATGGAGCTTGCTTCGGCTGTACAGGAGAGACTCCCGATCATTGTGCTTCTTTGGAATAATCATGGGTATCGAGAGATCAAGGCCGGCATGTTGGCGGCCGATGTCGAGCCCGTCGGCGTGGACATCTTACCGCCTGACTTCCTGGCTCTGGCCCAGTCTCTTCGCTGTGATGCGATGCGCATTGAAGGAATTGAAGAACTGGGGCGAGCGTTGAAGCAGGCCTGGAACACGGCTCGGGAAGCGATGCGGCCCACACTTCTAGAGCTGCCTGAGGAAGGGTTTCTATCCGATCCCGCTGGCACCTGGTACGCGGATGCTCACTAAACCGGTAGTTCATCATGCCTAGTCCAGAAAAAGCAGAGAACGAATTGAAGGACCGTCAGAGCCCTAGCGAGGGAGGTGATCTGGTTGAGGATTTCTCATTCCTCCCGCGGTTCCGACAGTTGATGGTGTTTCAGTTGAAGCTCGCTGCTGATGCCCTACGCGACTTCGTGCTAAGTCCGCTTAGCATTGCCGCGTTTGTTATCGACGCCGTGCTGCAGTCTCCGGCAGACGATAGCCTTTACGGGCGCTTAATGGGGGTTGGTCGTCGTTCTGATCGTGTTATCAACCTTTTTGATGAGCACACGAAAGGGGGCGGTTTCACCGTAGACAAAGCGGTCGATACTATTGAGGAAGCGGTCCGGGCCACACAAAGTGACCGGGCAGAGTTTCGCGAACCGGATGAACCGCGAGCCGCTTCTGGGGAATAGTCAGCTTCTGAATCCGCCAAACCAGTCCGCGGTTGGTTTTGCCGATCGTCGTTGGTGTACCTGCGGCTTCGTGACGGACTAAGGGTTGTTTCGCATCTCTTTTAGAATCGCCGTCTGGAAGCGTTTTAACGGGACAAAAATACTGAGGCTGGTGCTGTCACCGCGAGAGATTACTCCCTGGTAGACAAGTGAGACACGCGCCTCGTCGCTGCTGCTCAGGTCCGTGTTGCTCGAAAAGACGGCGCCACCGGAACTCCCTGCCGGGAGAACGCAGTCGCTCTGCACATCTCGCTCGATAAAGTTTGTTATGCGGCAGTCTCTAGCCAGTCTTAGCGTTCGGGGCGTCGCCGTTGTTGACTCGTGGCTGGCACGCTCAGCTTTTTGTGGCGTCTCTTCGATCGCACCAGCGAGTGCGACTGCGTGGGGTTCCTGAGGTTTACTTTTTGGGAAGCCTGCCATGAGCAGAGGATCACCTTCTGTGAGTGCAACCCTAGACAAGGGAACGGCTCCCGGAAGAGCGCGAGAGAGACGCAGAAGCGCCCAGTCATCGCGCATACCCCCTCCACTGCGTACAAGTCTCGCATTCACCACGGTGCCCGTCGATCCGGTAAAAGAAATTGAGCGGCTCAAATCCTGATAGTACTCAAAGCAGTGCCACGCGCTGACTAACCAGGCCGAGTATTCTTGCTTGATGTCTGCGCTGACCAGGGTGGCTGAGCACCGTTCGATGAAGTGCTGCCTGCGCCCCTGGACCGTGCGCTGTGCGGGAATTTTGAGCTTTCCCACCGCAGCTCGAACCATTGCCCGGTCGACGGTCAGATCGCTGGCCCCATCGACCGTAGGCCCAAAGAACGCTAACCCGGTAAGAATTGCGAACGCGCTACAAAGGCGGGTAGAAAGCTGGGTAGAAAGACCGGCAGAGGGAAGGCTAAGTTTCGATGTTTGCGAGTTCTTCGGTGATCTCATCAAGAGTGCGCGGTAGGCCCACTCCCCATCCCTGCAGATAATCGATTCCGATTTCCCGGAGCGCGGGAACAATGTCGAGGCTTTCAACACACTCAGCGATTGTCTTTTGCCCGAGAAAATGTGCGAGGTCACTGATGGACTTTGCCATCGCATAGTCGGTACGGTTCTGATGAACTTCGGTGATAAACGTGCCATCAATTTTCACATAATCAACCGGCAGTTCCTTCAAGTACTTGTGGCTCGCTAGGCCGGTGCCGAAGTCGTCGAGCGAGAATTTGCACCCAATGTTACGCAGCGTTCGTACGAAGTCTGCCGCTCGCGGCAGATGGTCAATGGCACCTGTCTCCGTAATTTCGAAGCACAGCTTACTTGTTCCGACGCCGTACTCGGAGATTTCATCCAGCACGTAATCGAGGAAGTCGTTGTCGGTGATACTGGTGCCTGACAGATTGATCGACAGTTCGGGAACCTCTTTCTGTGAGTCCATCAGCTCGGAAATCCAGGAGAAAGTTTCTCTGACCACCCAGCGATCGACCAGCGTGACGTAGCCGAAACGCTCGGCCGACTGGATGAATTCCTGCGGTGAATTTAGCGAGCCATCGTCCTCGCGGATTGCCAGTAGGATTTCGTAGTGATGGGAGGCCCCCTCACTTCCGTCCACGGCGCTTTGAACGATCGGCTGCGCACGCAGGACCAGTCGATCCGTCGACATAGCTTCTTCGAGACGGCTCCGTGATGCGTCCCGGTCGCGCATAAAGGAAAGAACTTCGTCTTGATCGACGTTGAACACGACCACCTGATCGCGACCCTGGGTCTTGGCTAGGTCCAGCGCTTTTCGCGCTTGTTTCGCCACCGTTTCCGGGCTTTCGCTTGCCTGGACGACCGCGGCAATGCCGATCGACACGGTAAACGATACGGCTTCGCTGCCGATCGTCAGGCTACTAGCAGCGATGTCTTCACGGATTTTGTTCGCAAGTACCTTGGCCTCTTCGATGCTGCGGTAGGTTAGAAGAACACCGAACTCATCTTCTTTCATGCGCGCAGTCAGCGCTCGGCGATCATTCAGTTGACCGAGTAGCTGGGCAAACTCACTCAGCACCTGATCACCGCTGGTGCGGTCGAACACCTCGTTGACGAGCTGGAAGTTATCGATATCGATCAGCATGAAGGCGTGTTCGGTGCCCCGTGCTTGCGCGTGACGCAGGCTCCGCTGGAGCTGATACATCAGCGAATCACCATTGATCAACTTGGTGAGCTGGTCGCGATTGCGGTCAAAGCTGAGCGTTCGCTGAGCGCGTTCCAACGTTTCGTACATGCTCTGATCGAGCACGGACATGTCTTCTACTGGGGAGCGTGACTGCGCACCTCGGCTCAGCTGGCGAGCGAGCTGAATCGCTGAGAGCTCCGCAATTTTCTGACCCCGTTCGTTGACGAAGGCAAAGCGATCCTTTTCTTCGCTAACCCAGATGAGTTTCATCTGGCGACGATTGCCCTGCTTGTCGCGATAGCGCAGTCGGGTGCCTGGTTCGAGGTCGGTGACGCGCTGTAGCCAGCGCCGCAGGCGAGGCAATTGCTCAACGCGGTTTTTATCAGGCGTCGAGGGGTAGCCCAGCGGCGTTTGGTAGGCGCTGGTGGCGAGTGGGATCCGACCCGTGAGCATAGCCTGGACGCGCCTAAGCGCTTGCTCGTGGGAGACGGATCCTGGATTGGAGGTCTGCAGACGCTTGTTAAGTGCTCTCAGTCGAGTCTGTATCTCGTCGATCTCTTCTTCGCTGAGCGCTTGATCTTTGCGATTCCGGAACTTGCCGATCAGGCTGTCGAGCAGAGCGGCCTCTTCTTTCCACGCGACTCCGTCTTCGTCCTCGCGCAGCGCCAGCTGTACAAGAGAAGAGCGCCACCCGCCATCCAGCAGATCCAACAGCGGCTTGGGCGCATCCTCGCTATCGAGACGCTCGCTAAGCATCTGCTCAACCCGTCGTTGCGCACGAATGAGTCGCTGCTGGCCCTCGAGGCCACTGACGACTCGTTCGATGTTGCGGTTGTACACACGATCTTGCTGCTGGAGCAGCGAATCAAGGCGGGTCTGGGCGTCGTCGAAAACGGTTGGGTCATCGTCGTAGTTGTCAGCGACCTCGTCGACAATCTCTGAGACCTTATTAAGCAGTATCCGATTCTGAGTTCCGTCCGCGCTCGCCAGTACCGAGATTTTGTTCAGCAGCTGATGCGCGGGGTGTTCGGGCTGCGTAAAAAAGCGCGGCTCTCTGATAGACAGTCGCGCAAGCGGAACCCGAAGTCGGGCAAGGCTCGGCGCCATGTCCTGGCTCACATCAAAATTGTTGTGCAGCGTCTGGAACACGTTGTCCACAAAGCCCAACCGGTTCGAGCCTGCGCTTCCCATGGCGTTCTCAGCCTCTTCACCGAGCTCTGAGCGCAGGAGTTCCTCAAGGGGTTCTAAGTCGCCAAGTGACTGATTGGGCTGGAGGCGTTGTTTCTGCAGATCTCGCAGCGAGCTTAGAAGCTGTTGCTGATGCGCAGGTTCGAGGTCAATACCGGCGTTGGCGCCGTCGCCCGCTGCCGGAGACTCGGGCATCGGCGTGGAGATATCGGTCGTGGAAGCAGACCCGGCTGTAACATCGGCACCCGTGTCCGTCTCCGCTGAATCACTTGCGGACTCCGCCCCATCGATTGCGCTACGACTGGTGTTAAGCGCGTTGACGACTGCGTCATACATCGAATCGTGACGATCGCGACTGACCAGTTGCGGATTGGAGTAACGCATCGGCGGCTGGGTCGGCCGGCTACTCCGGCGATCCCCGTCGTAACCACCGCCAATCCCTCGGCGCTCCGATCCGTCCCAACGCCGATCTTCCGAATAGTCGTCGTTGCTGGCTTCGTCAACCTCGGTCGCCGACTCTTCTTCGGTCGGCTCTTCTGGAGGAGGCGCTGAACGTGGTCTCGCGCCCGGTTTGCTAGCCGGGTGTAGGATCGAGCCTTGTTCAAGGATCGCGTCTTCAAGCTCGGGCTCTATGCCCGCAATCACGAAGATTTGATTCAGGGATGGGTAGAGGCTGTCCAGAATCGGTGCGTAGCTCTTTCGAAAGAACTGCAGAATGTCCTTTACGACATCGACACTGTCAGTGATCGAGTGCAGTGATTCGGTAAACGCCTGCAAAATGTGTTTCGGATGAAAAGGAGTGCCGGCCTCGCTTGGTTCGATGCCTGCCGCAACCGCCGCTCGAATGGTCAGGCACTCCAGCTGTACACGGTGCTGATCAATCAGGGTGCTGACTAGCTTTTCAACCGCGAGCTTCTCATCCATGACTTCGAGATCGACGAGTCCGAGATTGCGCGCTGATGCCGCCTCAAGATCAACTGAGGAGGATGACGCTTCCTTTTTTCTCTCATCGAGACTGGACATCAGGTGTTCGCTGAACACCTCCATCACCTCGTCGTTATGCCGTTTTAACGTATTGAGCGCATCGTAGTGCGTATGCTTGCCGGCGCCCGCATAGCGGGACGATGTAGAGAGGTCGAAGAGGTGGTCGCCCAGGTCCACCAGAAAGCGACGAAGCGCGCGCAGGAGCTGTTCTCGGCCGCTTTGGCGCATCTCTTTCAGGAGTGCTTCGCCGTTTGCCGGTGCGGACGCCGTTCCACTGTCGGTAGTCGATTGATTTGCGGGGTCTAAAGCATCAACCACTTCTTGAGGTAGGCTTTCATCGGGCCCAATAACCACTTCACGGGAGTTGATAGAACTGATGGTCCCTTCAACAATCACCTGCGAATTGTCATCTCCGTCCACGCCGGCGATTGTCAGGCTTACTGGAACGCCTTCTGGCGGTAGCGGAGAAATGGCTTGCTTTGGTGCAAAGTAAAGACTGCTATCTGCGGCCTGTTCGACCACAGCTAAAGATGCGCTGCCAGCGAACCTAAGTCCGTAGGGCAGGCGAATGTAGGACGGCAATGAAGGCCGGTTTTTACTCATAATTACGTCGTTAAAAGGCCGACGGAAACTCGCGACATCAGTGAGGTTCGCGAGTATACGTAATTAGTTATACGCACAGAATGCTATCAGGTTGACGTTTTAGTACGGTTTTCAGTCGAAAATCACATTTTTAACGGAGCATTAAAGGCGATAGCGGCTGTTAGCATCGGAAATTAAGCGAGAGAACTGTGAACCCCATCCGACTCTGGCAGTTTGTACCCAGAAGGCTGGTTTCTCGGCGCTCTTCAGTCCCGCTAGCTGTGCCTAGGCTCTTGTAGGCTCTTGCGGGCCCTTGTGTAGCTCTGCCCTCATTCACGAAGGTGCTTTCACGAAGGTGCTTCCACGAAGGTGCTTCGCCGGCGCTCCGCACGCGTACGTCATACAGGAAAAAATGCTCCACCTCCGAGGGTTAGTAAGGATGAGAAAGAATCAGAAAGACGCAGACAGAGGCAGGAAAAGGCAGAGAGGGTGACAGTGCGCTGGAAGAGATTTGACGTCGGACCGGATAGTGAAAGACCCTAGGGAGCCTTTGATAGGAGAGACACAAGTGCAGGGACCTGCATCTCAGGATGCAAACGAGCGAGAGCGGCCGGTAAAGATCCACGCAGACTGGCTTGCACTTCTTAAAGATGAGTTCGACACGCAGAGAATGCGCGAGCTGTCCGAATTCCTGCGTACCCGACGAGCGGCCGGGGTCAGAATCTACCCGCCTCCTAATGAGATATTTGCCGCGTTCGAGGCTACACCCCCGGCGACAGTTCAGGTTGTAGTGCTGGGTCAGGATCCATACCACAATCCGGGTCAGGCTCACGGCCTGTGTTTTTCCGTCAATCGAGGCGTTGCGGTACCACCCTCCCTGGCAAACATCTACCGGGAGCTGCACAGCGACCTCGGTTTCTGCCCTCCGGATCACGGCGATTTGAGGCACTGGGCTCAGCAGGGTGTGTTGCTGATAAACAGTGTACTAACGGTTGAGCACAACCAACCCGCGTCCCATCAAGGTAGGGGATGGGAACAATTCACTGATGCAGTGATCAATGCGGTGAACGCGGGCCCCGAACCGGTGGTGTTTATGCTGTGGGGATCGCATGCGCAGAAGAAAGGGCGGACCATAGACGAAGCACGACACCTGGTCCTACGCGCGCCTCACCCATCGCCTTTGAGTGCGCATCGTGGCTTTTTCGGCTGTAGGCACTTCAGTGCTGCCAACGAGTACCTAACGAAACACGGCCGCAATCCGATTGATTGGCAACTTTAGGTAGCCTCTGGACTTGTTCAGGGGCGCCCTAGACTGGATTTGCCCAGCTTCTGTGGTCGACTTTTATCGATCTATCGATCAAAGTCGGGCGGTTTCAAACCCAGCGCGGCGTGCGCCGCTGGTTAAACATATAGCAAGCTTGGAAAAATGGCGGACGAGTGCGCTACGCTGGATTGCGAAAATCGCTCATTGCTAAAGGCTGCAGGCCGCTGGTTCGACGGGCCGAAGTAGAGTACCGCAATCACTCTCTAAGACCGCGCCCAGATGATCGCGGCTGACTTCGGCAGCTACCAGCGTGCTACCGTCAATGGTGGCTGCGACCCGCAAAACCTTCGCAGCGCGGGCGCCTCTAGGCACTTGGTGCCCATCTTTGTTCTGCTGGATTTTTGCCTCTGCCGGTTCACGAACCGCGACCGTATCATCGCCTTTTGAAAACTCTGGGGCTTCACCCGTCGCTGCATACAGGTTGGCGCCTTGGAGCATCGTGTTTTTCCTCGTCTGATACACCGCCAGTGTACGTTTGCTCTGCCGCTTGTAGTGCTGGCGAGCGATGACCTCTTGTCCGGTGTAACAACCCTTCTTATACGAAACCAGGCCGATTTGATCGTAATTTAATGCCTGAGGTGTGTAACGCTCATAGTCGTCGGCGTCGATTGCGAAGTGTCCAGCGCGCAGCAGCTCGGCCTGCCAAAACCCCTCATACGCGTCGTTATCCGGTTGACCCGACACCACTACATTGTCTTTGGAGGTTAGGTCGGACAGTAGCTGCAGCGGTGTTTCACGGCTCGTGCTCAATAGCTCTGCTACCCGACTTCCGCGCCTAATGATGAAGATCCCGTCACTGCAGGTGATTCCGTAGCACTCACTGCATGCAATCAGTGCACTTCCGAGAATCGGTGTTTCGAGATCGCCAATCACCCCAAGGATATGTTGATCGCTCTGTTCTACCTCGACCGAGATACGCGAAAACTGCGCGTAGCGTGCAAGAGACGTTGCAACCTCTTGGGCAATGGATCGGCGCAATCGTAGGACGCAGTGCTCCTCAGCGAGTTGAACAACCATGACGTCGGTCAGTACTCGACCCTTGGGCGTGCAGAGCGCCCCGGGTATCGCCCGAACTGGTGAAAGTCCGCGGGTATCGCAGGTCAGCTGGCCCTGAAGAAAGTTCGCGATCCCGGTACCTTTCAAATGCAGCATGGTCTCGCTGGAGAGCTCACAGAGGTGTTGCGTCATAGTTGGTCCTTTCCATGCATGTTCTTGGCTCACGCCCTACGTGCCGGCACAATAGGATATACGGGGTTGCGCTTTACCTGCACAGAACAACCCCAAGCACAGTAAAGTATCAGCCTTAAGCCCTTCGCAAACCAATCGCGACTGGTAATGGCGGTTAATGCCGAGCCTGCGACCAGAGAACAACTGGACGACACAGTTTTTTTGCAAGCTGCAATCCGGATACTGTCAGGAGGGCGCCTGCAGGTAGTCTTGAACGACAGCCGAACACAATTGTGAGCTGACTATTTTTATACTGGCTGTGTTCACTTTTACACAGCCTGTGTTCACACGGTGACAACGCGGGTGCTTCTCCCGCTGGAATGAGGACTCGGAACATCAACGAACAATCAAGCGGTAATGACTGCAATCAAGCGGGCCCGACCAGTCCCGCCGAGGCCGATGCAGACTACCGGCAGATGTGCTGGGCCAGCCGGCGGGGAATGCTGGAGCTGGATCTTGTCCTGGAGCCGTTCGTCAGAGATCACTACTTGCAGCTGACAAACGACGAGAAAGCGACGTATCGAGCGTTGATGGAATGCCAGGACCAGGAGCTCTTTGACTGGTTTCTGAACAAATCGCCGCCGGCCGATCTCGCGTTAGAGCAGATGGTTGATCGCATTCTGGCCGCCAAACGGTCCGACCGCTGAGCGAACACCAAGCGCCATGTTTTGTGCCCTTTGCACGGTGATGTCCTTGCGGTTTGTCCATTGCGGCCCCATCGAGACAGGATTGATCGCAGTTCTGTGTAAAGCGGTTCGGCGCAGGACAGCAAATTGCACGATTACGTATTCCGGCGATCCGCAACGTTGAACTGGCTGCGCTGGGGTTGCGCCACCGGGATTTGTGGGTTTTCTGTTGCCGCGTTGATCTATCACCCTCTGGCAGCGCCAATGTGGATAGCCGCGTTGGTGTTCACTCAGCGAATGGTTGCTAGCCTCGACCCCGATTCAGTGAGTTTATTGCCGCCGCTTGGACGTACGGTCTGGTCGCGCGGTTCATACCAGGATGACGATCTCGACGCGGCGCTAATCGCGGGAGTGCAAGGCGCGCACCCGCAAAAAGAAAGCGTGTGGTTTTCACGAATCGATACTGAACCGTTCCTTCCGTGCACAGTCACCTGCCTGGCGCGGGCGAATGGCTTTTTGTGGCTGGAGGTGTCCCCAATCGCTTTCGCATGCGTTGGTCCGGCCGGTGGCGTTGGCCCGGCCGTAAATGTCACCCCATCACTTTCCAAGGCAAAAGGCCCCTGTCCTTCGGGTTGGGGCTGGTTCTCTTCGTTGCTAACTCCTCCAGGTCGATCTGCACCGTTGGGAAGCATGCTGGTTTTCGCAGATGCGATGAACGACTCGGCGTGGCGATCTCTACGACGCGATCTGAGGCTGATGGAGCACTAGCCTGCGGTCGGCTGCATAGACCTGACAGCATTGGTCGAAAAGCGGGTGCGTCCTGAGAGGCATCGTCCGAGCGAGAACCGACCAGTTCAGATGAAGATCCATGCGATTGCCTAGCCGACACGCGTCGGCTCCACGTGAGTCTGGACTTAAGTCGGGGTGAGAATCGTGTCTTGTGCAATCTCTGACTTATCGGGGTAATCCAGTGTGAAGTGCAGTCCGCGGCTCTCCTGTCGTGAGCGCGCACAGCGAATGATGAGGCCCGCCACCGTTGTGAGATTACGCAGCTCGAGGAGATCGTTGCTCACTTTATAGTTGCTGTAGTACTCGTGGATCTCGGCGTTGAGCAGATCCGCTCGGTGCATGGCTCGTTCCAGGCGCTTGTTGGTACGCACGATCCCCACATAGTCCCACATGAATCGTCGCAGCTCGTCCCAGTTGTGAGAGATAACAACGTCCTCATCTGAATCAGTAACCTGACTTTCGTCCCAGAGCCTAGGTGAGCGTGCGGATGCTTGGTGGTGGGGAAGATATTGAGCGATGTGCTCTGCCGCAGTCTGAGCGTACACAAGGCACTCAAGTAGGGAGTTGCTAGCCATGCGATTGGCACCGTGCAGTCCTGTGAATGAACACTCCCCGATGGCATAAAGACCTTCGACGTCAGTTGCGCCGTGGGAGTTGACGACGACTCCGCCACATGTGTAGTGCGCCGCTGGTACAACCGGGATCAGATCCGAGCTGATGTCGATGCCAAATTGCATACACCGCTCGTAGACCGAGGGGAAATGGCTGCGTAGGAATGTGTCCGATTGGTGAGTGATATCAAGAAAAACGCAATCCACACCTAGACGTTTCATTTCGTGATCGATCGCGCGCGCGACAATGTCCCGGGATGCCAATTCGGCGCGCTCATCGAACCGTGGCATGAATCGTTCACCATCTGGCAAAACTAGCTTCGCTCCCTCGCCGCGCAGAGCCTCAGTGATGAGAGCTGATTTTGCCAACGGGTGATACAGGCAAGTGGGATGGAACTGGTTGAACTCTAGATTCGCCACCCGGCATCCGGCACGCCAGGCCATAGCGATTCCGTCGCCACTCGCTCCGTCCGGGTTGCTGGTGTAGAGGTAGACTTTGCTGGCGCCTCCACTGGCCAAAACCACCGTCCGACTGCTGAATAGATCGACCCGATCGCGAGATTGGTCCAGCGCGTAAATGCCATGACACCGCCCGTGCTCGACGATCAGGTCAACCGCGACGCGTTCGGCGAATAGCTCAATGTTGTGTGCTTGCTGCGCCTGGTTCTCGAGTACCTCACCGATGGCACCGCCAGTTCGATCAGCCGCATGCACAATCCGTCGGTGACTATGCCCACCCTCTTGAGCGAGGTGATACTCCGGTGATGGCGTTGCCTGTGCATCTTCACGAACATCGAAGTTGACACCGAGACTGGCCAGCCACTCCACGGTCTCCCGGCTTCGGCTGACGGTGAGTTCCACCGCGTCGCGGTGACAGAGACCGTCGCCCGCCGCTAACGTGTCTTCCACGTGCGCTTCGACGCTGTCGCGTGCGTGCAGTACAGCAGCCATACCGCCCTGAGCCCAATAGGTGGAGCTCTGCGTTACGTCACCCTTGGATAACACGGCAACTCGGAGGTTACTCGGCAACCGGAGCGCAAGTGCCAATCCTGCAGCCCCGCGTCCGACAACGACGACGTCGTGAGTGAAATGGGCTCCCATTCGAGGAGAGATATCCTTCAGCGCCTAGTAAAACGCCGCTATGATGCCGGTTTTGCCACGAAAGTCGAACAGGGAGTAGGACCTGCAACGTATGCTGACCGTATACCGAGCTCTCCCAGAGTCCAGAGGAACTACCGCGACCATGCGCGGTCCATTAACTACGCAAAGTGAAGTGCGGTCCTGGAGAGACCCGCTGAGTATGCGCGTCATGGAGGATTGCGTCGTTGACAGCTTCGACCACGGATAAACAACTGGTAGCCCGAGTTCAGAGCGGAGACAAAAGCGCGTTCGACTTTTTGGTCATCAAGTATCAGCAAAAGATTCACAGCCTGATCAGTCGCTACGTGCATGATGCGGACGAGGTTCAGGATGTGGCTCAAGAAGCGTTCATAAAGGCGTATCGCGCACTCCCCGGGTTTCGGGGCGACAGTGCTTTTTATACCTGGCTTTATCGCATCGCCATCAATACGGCGAAAAACCATCTTGTTTCCCGCTCGCGTCGGCCGCCGGGCTCCGATGTAGAGTTAGAAGACGCACAGTACATGGATGCGGCTGATGCGCTCCGAGATCAGGAGACTCCTGAGAATGCCTTTTTCGGCGACGAATTGAAGAAAACCGTAAATGAAGCGTTGCGTGCGCTACCTGATGATCTCCGCACGGCCGTGAGCCTTCGGGAGTTTGATGCCATGAGCTATGAAGAGATTGCCGAAGTCATGGAGTGCCCGGTAGGAACAGTGCGCTCGCGCATATTTCGCGCTAGAGAAGCGATTGATAAAAGCGTCAAGCAACACATGAACGGCCAATGATTTGCCGGCCAGTGACGGTTGTTGTGCGCGCATATGCTAGGCCGGAAAAAGCGGGCAGCGGTGTGAGAAGCCTTAGGAATCGTGCTATTTCGGATACGCCCATCCAAAGCATGCGCTTTGCGGGCGAAAAACGTGAAAATTGCAGTCCTGTCGTCGTGTTTTTCGGGAACAATTTTACGGGAGCAGACTCTAAAATCTTGGTCGCAGGCACAGCTCTAGGGCGCGATACGGGGTTCGCGGTCAGGCCGTTGATCGGCACGCGTGCAGGCGAGGTTGAAAACTCAACCAGCCGGCAGACATTCCCGGCCGCGCCTCTCGGTGAACCGGGGCAGATTCAGCGGGACAGGCTAGGTGGGTGGGGTGCGACGGGTCCCAAGAAGCGGACCGGCCCGAAAGACCACCACAGTTACGAAGTTACGCAAGACGCACGTGTTTCTCGACCTGCGTGCGGGCCTAAAGTTAAAAGCTCAAAAGGTGTTCAGTAGATGAAAAAGCCAGTTAGTAGTGTTGGCACCCAGGATGAGGTCAGGTCGGTTGCAGACGAAGCGCTTTCTGCTCTGATGGACGACGAGTCGTCTGAACTTGAGCTAAGACGACTGCTTAAATCGGGTGATGCTGATCCGGATCTGAAGCAGCAGTGGTTTCGCTATAACCTAGCCCGAGCGGCGATGCATGATGAGGACATCACGTTCAACACCGGTTTTGCGGCCCAGGTCCGAGCCGGAATCGATGCCGAACCAGAGCATCAGCTTGGGCAGTATGGGCAACAAAAATCCGCCGAACGTGCAACCTGGATTCAGTCTTTGGGTAGCTTTGCCGTTGCGGCTTCGGTCGCTTGTGTCGTCGTTATTGGTGGACAGCAATTGGCCTCTCTTGATTCCGAAAACGCAGAATCGGTAGCACGTGTGGCGCCTATTCCGGTAGGCGTCGTAAACACCACCGGAGCGATCCCCGTGCCAGCCAGTTTCGGGACTACCGCGCTTCCCACCTTGCAGCCGGCTGATCGAACCGCTTATCGTGAACTCGCACGTCAGCGGCTGCGTCGATTCAGCCAGGAACATGCTGAGCATGCCTCGTTAAACACACCGCAGGGCATGCTGACCTTTGCGCGTGTTCCACTAGTAAGACAAGAGATGCGTGAGCTGAGAGATGTGCGTGAGCCGCGTGATCAAAATCGCGATGATACGAAAGAAGCGGCCAGCCAGTAAGTACCGCCTGCCGTCCATTTATCGCCAAGCCGAAGATCTTTTTATCCAAACCTACACCCGAACAATCTAAGGGCCCGCACGAACCATTTATGGTGCTACGAACACAATCCATGCTGAAAGCTTCGCTGGGGCCTCAACGTGCCTCCTACTTCCCTTCCTGGCAAGGGCAGTCAGAGAAAAAAGCCCGGATACCACAGCGAGAACGATCTCCTTCGCTCCGTTCTGCTGCTCGAGCCTGTATCTGTTCGTTCGTTGTCGTCATCACGACGATTGCACCGTTGGGTGCCCAGGAACCCACCCAGGCTGATGAGTGTCCTCGGATGGATGCAAAAGTGCAGGGCCTGCTGCAGGCAATGTCCAGGAACTCAGCTGATATCGACTACAGCGGTGTGGTGACGCTTCAGCGTGGCGGAGACATGCAGATTATGCGTTATTCACACTCGGTCTCAGCCGGCAGGGCAACCGAGGCGATATCGAGGTTGACCGGGCAGGATGCACGCATCGTACGCGAGGCGCATCCGACGGCACGAAAGTATCCGGGCCACGAGCTGCTGCGAGCCGAGAAAGCGGCGTCCGGAACACTGTGCGGCCTCACTGATCACTATCGCTTTCGCGTCAGTGCAGGTGATCGGATAGCGGGTCGTGACTCCGTGCGCCTGCAGGTTGAACCGATGGATATGTATCGCTATGGCTACGTTCTTGAGCTTGATAACGAAAACACGCTGATGCTCAGGTCCACCACGTTGTCGGTCGACCAGCGTGAGATAGAACAGTTTCAGTTTGCCAGCTTCGATCTGAATCCGGGTAAGGAAGAGCAGGCTGCTGTTGAGCACCGCGCCGCTAATCCTCACCCGCAGGAGTCGTCTCACCTTCGAGCGGGTCCCGCTTGGTCCGTATCGTGGATGCCCAAAGGGTTTATGGCCACGGATTCTGCGCCACCTGATTCTGCGCGAAAATCGTACACCGACGGATTTGCATCATTCTCCGTGTTTATGGAACCCCTAAACGCCGCCATCAAGCCTGGCGAAGGCGTCGAGCGGCAGGGAAGTACTGTTTGCTACACGCGCGGAATGGTGTTTGATCGCGTGCCTGTCTTGCTGACAGTGCTTGGTGAGATTCCCACCAATACGGCGCGAATGGTGGCGGACTCCGTGCGCATGCGGTGAAGCATTCATTGGTCTCCGTGACCGTTTCTGAGGCGATGGCGAAACTGGTTTTGAATCAACGCACTCTGTCGCAGCACCTGTCCGCGGATGTCTGGCGACGTTAGCTGGGTTCAGTCGACGTCAGGTAGGGCCGTGGAGCCAACGGTCCGGCACCGTCACGAAGTAACCGAACGACCGAAAACAAAACACCAAACCAAAAGCCGAACAGGCTATTGAAACAAACGCGATCAACCCCATCACGTGCGATGAGAAAATTGGCGGTAACTGTTGAACAAGCGCGTAGGTAAGAATCTAGCGCAACCCGGGTTTTGAAAAGGAAACAGCATGATGAACCAATTCACCCAAATTCTGCGACCCGTGCTCGCTGTTGTGGTGTTCACGGTGGCTGCACTAGGCACTCTTCCCGCGCGTGCCGCTGAGCTTCCCGACTTTACGGAGATTGTAGAAAGCTATTCTCCCGCGGTCGTCAAGATTGTGGTTGAGCGCAGCGCTAGAGCCTCGCGGGAATCTAATCAGGAAGAGATTCCCGAGTTTCTCCGGCGTTACTTCCAGATTCCCGTACCTCCCCAGGGTGAGCAGGAGCGTATGGCTACGGGTTCTGGTTTTATCCTGTCTGACGATGGCTATGTCGTTACCAACAATCACGTCGTTGAGGGCGCCGATACCATCATCGTACGAATGTCTGACCGGCAGGAGTTTGACGCCGAGGTTGTCGGTCTGGATCCACGTTCCGATCTGGCTCTTCTGCGCATTGATGGAAAGAGACTCCCGTATTTGAAACTTGCCAGCGACGATGAGTTGAAAGTGGGGGAGTGGGTGCTGGCCATCGGTTCACCATTTGGCCTCGACTATTCGGTGACTGCCGGCATTGTAAGCGCGATAGGGCGCAGTCTGCCTACCCGCAATGGCGAGAATTACGTGCCGTTTGTCCAAACAGACGTGGCCATCAATCCAGGGAACTCAGGCGGTCCACTGTTCAATCTCGATGGCGAGGTGGTCGGTGTTAACTCGCAGATCTTCACCACCCGCGCTGGCGGCTCCATCGGTTTGTCGTTTTCGATCCCGGTGACAGTGCTGCGCAATGTCGTCGACCAACTCAAGGAAACGGGCACGGTGACCCGGGGCTGGCTAGGAGTGACGATCCAGAACGTCGATCGCACATTGGCCGAGTCATTCGGATTGGATAGGCCCCAGGGAGCACTCGTTTCTCAACTGGCAGAGGACAGCCCTGCCGAGGAAGCGGGCTTGGAGCCAGGCGATGTGATAATCCAGTTTGGTGACGAGTCCATCGAGACATCCTCCGACCTACCGCATGTGGTTGGCCTGATCGCGCCCGGCACCAAGGTAAAAGTGAAGATAGTGCGCGATAAAAAGCCGAAGACCATCACGGTCAAGGTGGGGGGGCTCGACGCCGAGGACAGCCTTGCCGAAGCTTATGGTAGCAACGCTGGTGGCGCGTCTCAGGGTGGTCGACTGGGTATTACGATCGAGGACGCACCCGAGGAGATGCTGACCCGCTACAAGCTCGCTGATGGTGTAGTTGTGCGCAGCGTGCGTCGCGATTCTCCGGCGGGTGAGGCGGGGCTTATGACTGGTGATGTCATAACGGCGGTGGGCAAGGAGCCGGTCCGTTCGGTGGACGCATTTCGCGAGCTGATCGATGGGTTTGATGCGGGTGAGTCTGTACCCCTGCGTCTTATGCGACGTGGATCGCCGCTGTTCATCGGCATCAAACTCGGGGAGTGATGGACTAAAACTCCAAATCGCAGCGAAGTGGAGCAAAAGCAGACTTTTGCGGCCGTAAATGCGGTATCGGCCAATCCGGTCATGGCCACAGACCCCACTTCAATGTATCGATCGCTGACCTGCAGCTATCGATCGCTGACCTGAAGCTGAAGACGGCTGACGATAGCCCTCAAGAGCTGACGACAGTTCCAGAAAGTTAACGATAGCCCACGATAGCTTGAAAGAGCGCGGTAAATTACCGCGCTTTTGTCGTTTTCACCTTTGCAGAGTAAGCGTTCAGGTTCAATGCAGTCCTTTTGCGCGCTCATCCGGATATAATCGCGATGGCAGATCAAGCCCGTCGGCGATCCTGGCCGGCCAGTTCTGGCTGAAAAGCGCCCCGGCTTTTGGAGTTGAAGCACCAATTTCGAGCCGCGAAGGCTGGGCTTGGCACTAGTCCCGGCGCGGAATTATTTAACCCTAAAAAGTTAAAGCAGAGATACGACGTTGGCTTTTGGCCGTAGTGTTACTCCGCCTCTGCCCATAGATTTGGACCGACCACTTTTTCCGGCATGGATACCGAGCAAGCCTGGTGAATGAACTAGAGCACATTCGTAATTTTTCGATCATCGCGCACATCGATCACGGTAAGTCCACGCTCGCCGATCGCTTTATCCAGCACTGCGGGGGATTGAGTAGCCGTGAAATGCAGGAGCAGGTGCTCGACTCCATGGACATCGAGCGAGAGCGTGGGATTACCATCAAGGCGCAAAGCGTAACGCTCAATTACGACGCTCGTGACGGTCGTCGCTATCAGCTCAACTTCATCGATACGCCGGGGCACGTGGATTTTTCCTACGAAGTCTCCCGATCCTTAGCCGCCTGCGAGGGCGCCCTGCTTGTTGTCGACGCAGGGCAGGGGGTCGAAGCGCAATCGGTTGCTAATTGCTACACGGCGATTGAGCAGGGGCTCGAGGTGCTTCCAATCCTGAACAAAATGGATCTTCCACAGGCGGATCCGGATCGCGTCAAATTGGAGATCGAAGAGATCATTGGGATTGACGCGGCGGACGCCTGCCTTGTGAGTGCCAAGAGCGGCATGGGCATAGAGGATGCGCTTGAGTACCTGGTCGAACATATTCCGCCGCCCGAAGGAGATCGCGACGCCCCGCTACAGGCGCTTATCATCGATAGCTGGTTTGATAATTACCTTGGCGTGGTTTCGCTGGTGCGCGTAAAGCAGGGCGTGCTCAGTAAGAAGGACCGGATTGTCACAAAAGCCACTGGTAAGCAGCATCAGGTAGACGGCGTGGGTATTTTCTCGCCCAAGCGCGAGGAGCGTGACGCCTTGCGTGCCGGTGAGGTGGGCTATGTCATCGCCGGCATCAAAGACATTCAGGGCGCTCCGGTGGGGGACACGCTCGTTCACGCCAACCACTCCGACCTGCCGTCGCTGCCGGGTTTTCAGACCATCAAACCTCAGGTGTACGCGGGAATCTTCACGGTATCGTCAGATGACTACGAAGACTTTCGTGAAGCCCTTGCCCGGCTAACGCTGAATGACGCATCGCTGTTCTATGAACCGGAGAGTTCAGACGCTCTGGGTTTCGGTTTCCGCTGCGGTTTTCTCGGCATGCTACATATGGAGATCATCCAGGAGCGGCTTGAGCGTGAGTACGATCTTGACCTCATCACAACTGCGCCTACAGTGGTCTACGAAGTCGTCACCAAGACGGGAGAGACGCTGCTGGTCGATAACCCGTCGTCTCTGCCCGATCCGGCCGATATTGATGAGATGCGCGAGCCCATCGCGCGGTGCAACATACTGGTTCCTCAGGATTATCTGGGCAATGTAATCAGCCTTTGCGTAGAGAAGCGTGGCGTGCAAAAAGACATGCAGTTCTTAGGGGCCCAGGTCTCGCTCACCTATGACCTGCCCATGGCCGAAGTTGTTCTGGATTTTTTTGATCGATTGAAGTCCGTCAGTCGCGGTTACGCATCGCTGGATTACAGCTTTGAACGCTTCGAGGCAGCCAGTCTGGCTAAGCTGGACGTGCTAATCAACGGTGATCGAGTCGATGCGCTCGCACTGATCGTCCATCGCGACAATCTTCAGCATAGAGGGCGGGCGCTTACCGAAAAGATGAAGGAATTAATCCCGCGGCAGATGTTCGACGTGGCAATCCAAGCGGCGGTCGGCGGAAAAATCGTCGCCCGGCAGACGGTTAAGGCATTGCGCAAAAACGTGACGGCCAAGTGCTACGGCGGAGACGTCACGCGAAAGCGAAAACTGCTCGAAAAACAAAAAGCCGGTAAGAAACGTATGAAGCAAGTGGGAAGCGTCGAGATCCCGCAGTCAGCTTTTCTAGCGGTCTTAAAGGTAGACTGAGGGCTCGGGCCGATGGGTGCGTGGCCCGCAAGGTGCCGATTAGCGAGCAGAAGCGTAGAATCTGACGCGAAATCAAAGGCGAAAGCAAAAATGAAAACAGAGAAGAAATGGCGAGTGGAGACTTAGGCTGAATGAGCCTGGACTTTCCTTTGATATTGGTATCGCTGGTATTTGCTACCGGATTGATCTGGTTGGCGGACCGGGTGCTGTTCGCGCCCGCGCGGCAGCGCAGTTTCGATGCACTCAGGGCGCAGTTTCCTGCCTGGGAGCAGGAGAACAGCGACGACGCCCGCCATTTTGCAGCGGCCGCCGAGGACCTGCCTCGCGAGTCGACGGTGGTGGAGTACTCGCGCTCGTTTTTTCCGGTGCTGGCTGTGGTGTTTGTGTTGCGCAGCTTTCTGGTCGAGCCGTTTCAGATCCCGTCGTCGTCGATGGTCCCTACGCTCGAAGTCGGCGATTACATCCTCGTCAATAAGTTCACGTACGGTATTCGACTTCCGGTACTTCGGCAGAAAGTCTTTGATATGGATGAGCCGGAACGCGGCGACGTGATGGTTTTTTTTCCGCCACATCTGAATAAGACCTACTACATCAAGCGCGTCATTGGCCTTCCAGGTGACGTAGTCAGCTACCGCAACAAGCGACTGTATGTGAACGGTGAACCGGTGAGCTTTGATCCTCTGGCCATTGTGCCGGAAGAAAACACCCGCTATCAGGTGGGCATGGCCGAGCTAAACGGCAAGCAACATCTCCAGCGCCACAATCTGCGTCGACCCAGTCGTGATTTCACAGTGACTGTGCGGCCAGGGCACTACTTCATGATGGGCGATAACCGCGATAACAGTTCTGACAGCCGGGTTTGGGGGCAGGTCGCCGAGAAGGACATCGTTGGCAAGGCCTTTGCGATCTGGATGCACTGGCCAACTCTGTTTAGCATTCCAAGCTTTGAGCGCGTAGGTTCTATTCAGTAGCGACTAGCCGCGAGTGTCACACACTGACTCTAGGTAGACCAGGTCTAGAAATAGCCGGTAAACTTCTGAAAAATAGCGATAATTACTCAAAGGCACTGCCGAAGAAAGCGAGCATGGCACCGCCAGATGTATGAGCTTGGCATGTTCGTAGTGAGTATGCGAAGGCGAGCGCTGCCAGGAATCTTACTCGCAACTCGCACTCAACGTCGGCATGAGCCATTGGCAGGATTGATCAGATTGGACTTCCGCTAGGGTATCCAGGGCCTGAAAGAAGCCCGCAAATGGAGAACACAATGACGCGTCGCCGTAAGCCCCCGGTCTCACCTCGAGCGAACAGGGGAATGGGTCTGCTAGGGTTGCTCATCATAGCTTGTATGGTTGGCTTTTTCGTTATGGCGGGCATCCGCATCGCACCCGGCTACACCGAATATCTCGTGGTAAAAGAGAATGTGATCAGGGTCGCCGAAGAATATGACGAGAATCGCGACACCATACGAACATTGCGCATCAAATTGGCCACCTACTTCAACACGAACCAGGTCAAGGGACTGAATGCTCGTGACGTAGTCATCAAGCGTGAGGATGGCGACATCGTCATCGACGCGGGCTACGAAGACCGCATACCGATGGTATGGAGAATCGATGCGGTCGTGCGCTACGACGATCTCAAGTACATTGCAGGTCAGAAATACAGCGAGTGATTGAGTCAACTCCGCACTGGTTTGAGCAGCAGTTTGGTTGTCGAGTCAGTGACGAGGATTTACTGAAGCTCGCGCTCTCGCACCGCAGTGTCGGCGGCCGGAACAACGAACGGCTTGAGTTCTACGGTGATGCGCTGCTTGGCTGTTATGTCAGTGAAGAGCTCTATCACCGCTTCCCCAATGCCGATGAGGGACAGCTCAGCCGTCTGCGGGTCTCTCTGGTGAAAGGCGCAACACTCGCTGAGATTGCGCGAGAAATCTCTCTTGGAATTCACCTGGTACTCGGTAGCGGCGAAAAGCACGGTGGTGGTCGCCAGCGGGATTCCATCCTGGCCGACACCCTAGAGGCACTATTCGGCGTAATCGCTATAGATCAGGGTCGCGAGGCATGTCGCAACGCCGTGATGCGAGTTTTCGCTCAGCGGCTTGCGGCACTCGATCTGAGTAAGGCGACAAAGGACCCAAAAACTCAGCTTCAGGAATATCTGCAGGCCAGGGGGCGACCCTTACCTGTCTACGAGTTGGTAGAAACCCGGGGGGCCGACCACGAGCGAGAATTCACGGTCTCATGTTCGCTGAGCGACGAGGCCATCGCCTTTCAGGGGGTAGCGTCGAGTCGGCGTTCGGCCGAGCAAGCCGCAGCGAGTTGTTTGTTTGCCGCTTTGAAGGGTGCCGCGTGAGCAACCAACGCTGCGGGTACGTGGCCATCGTCGGCAGACCGAATGTTGGCAAGTCGACACTGCTCAACCATCTCATCGGGCAAAAGCTGTCGATCACGTCGCGTAAGCCCCAAACAACCCGGCATCAGGTGCTTGGAATCAAAACGACAGAGCACGCGCAGATGCTGTTCGTCGATACACCGGGTATCCATGGCAATGCGTCGCGCGAGCTAAACCGGGTTATGAATCGAGCCGCCACCTCGGCGCTCCAGGGTGTGGACGTCGTGGTGATGGTCGTCGATCGTGCTGCCTGGCGCGACGATGACGAGCGTGCACTGAACTTTTGTCGTAGTGAGAGTACGCCGGTCCTTCTGGCCCTGAATAAAGTCGATTTAACGGACGATCAGGCCGAGCTACTTCCGCATCTTGATTACCTCGGTTCGAAAAACGTATTTGATGCTCTTATTCCAATCGCCGCTCTGCGGGGAACAAATCTGGACGTGCTTGAATCGGAGATCATCGAGCGCCTACCGACGGGACCGTTTTTGTTTTCCGAGGATGAGATTACCGATCGCAGCACCCGTTTTCTGGCGGCGGAGATTGTCCGCGAGAAGATCACCCGCCAGCTCGGAGATGAGCTTCCCTACGCGGTTGCCGTAGAAATCGAGGACTACAAAGTAGAGGGCAGAATCACGCACATTTCCGCCCTGATTCTTGTAGAACGCAAAGGTCAGAAGGCCATCATTATCGGTAACGGTGGCGACAGACTGCGCCGAATTGGGACCGAGGCGCGCGTAGATATCGAGCGCCTGCTAGACGGCAAAGTCATGCTTAACCTTTGGGTTAAGGTGCGCGGCGGCTGGGCGGATGACGAGCGTGCCCTGCGCAGCCTCGGTTACTATGATGGAAGCCATGACGGCAGCCCTGACGGCAACGGTTCCGAAAACAATCGTCGTGGCGGCAAAGCCGACTGACGCTTGGGCAAGCGTGCGCAGGGACGTACAGGAAAGTACAGGAAAGCGCAGTAAGGCGCGGGGGAGGAATGGGCAGGAACTGGGAGGAACTCGCAGGAACTCGCAGGAAAGCCATCTGAGCCAACGGCTCGATACGCGCCTCGGAACACGGCAAGAAATACCATTCACTAGCGTCAATGAGACCGATGATCAACGGTGCCGATAGTCGACCTAATGGCCTGTCTAGCTAATTCAATGAGTGATCTAGGCGCTTTTTCGGACCTGGGCGCGTTGCGGATCGTCGCCATAGCGACGGCTATGCCTACGATCCGCGCCTCTGCGAGTCACGAAGGCCAGTCATAAAAAATCAATCGAAATTTCTTCGCCGCGTCAACGAGACAGGACACTAGCTGATGCGTGTCACGTTACAACCCTCCTACGTGCTTCACAGCCGCCCCTTTCGTGATAGCAGTGTGCTGTTGGATCTGTTCACAGCCGAGCACGGTCGAACAGCGGTGATCGGCCGAGGTCTCTCGAGGAAGCGCCGGGGTGGATCGCTCGGCGCCTTGCTCCAGCCCTTTCAACCACTGCTGCTGAGTTTTGGCGGTCGGGGTGATTTGCTGAGCCTGACGGCTGCTGAGACTGCCGGCGCACCCATCCGGCTGATGCGCGATGCTCTTATCAGTGGGTTCTATCTCAACGAGCTTCTTCTGCGGCTGACCCATCGTCTCGATCCGCAGCCCACGCTGTTTTCACTGTACGGAGACACGCTCGAAGCCCTGGCGAGCGGGACAGGCATGCTGGAAAGTGCCCTGAGACGTTTTGAGTATGACGCCCTCGACCAGCTCGGCTATGGAGTTGACTTGCGCCACGATGCTAAAACCGGATTGGCGATCGATGAAAGCGCCATATATTTGTTCACTCCCGAGTATGGGTTCTCGGTCATACGCGCTGGGACACTCACCCGAGATCAAGTAGGCCACCTACCCAGCCATTTACCTGAACACCTATCCGAACACCTATCCGAAAGAGTTGAGAGCGATCTGTGTTTTACGGGTAGTGAGCTGCTTGCGATTGCAAGGGGGCACTACGGTGAGTGCCCGTCCACGTCAAAGCGGCTGGCTCGATTGTTGCTGCAGCCTTACCTGGGTGACACGCCATTGCGTTCTCGCCAGATGTTCGTCGATATGAAGAAGGCCAGCAACAAATCAGCCTTGTCGTCTTCTGCGTCCGCGATCGTTGCGGGCTTGCGACAGGATTGACGCGTGTTGGGTGTAGGAACCGATATAGTCGAAATCACCCGCATCGAAGATGTATGGAACCGGCAAGGCTTGCGTTTTGCCCAACGCGTCCTTACTGAGTGGGAATTGGAAAGATTGAGTGGTAAGAAAAAGCCCTATCGCTTTCTGGCCAAACGCTTCGCGGCCAAAGAGGCCATCGCAAAGTGCTTCGGCTGTGGTATCGGCACTGAACTGGGATGGAGAGATATGGAGATCCGAGCGAGCGAAAAAGGTGCACCTGTCGTTGAACTCAGTGATCGAGCACAGGCCCTAGCTCGGCGTTTTGGTGCATCACGTGTTCTGCTGTCGATTTCGGATGAACGCGCCTACGCGGTAGCATTCGCGGCCCTGGTGCCCTGACGGTACCGTGGGGACTGTTGCTGAGACGACATTGAGCGCACATCCATGATCAAGGGGACGTCTTAGGCGATCCCTTGTCGCGGCCAACCTGCTAGATTGAGAAGGGCCGCTGCAGCTGTCGATTTCAGTGGAGCCTTGCCCACTTGGGCTCTGCGCCAG
>JBCCNK010000014.1:0-26551 GCA_039025875.1 Pseudomonadota bacterium | reverse complement strand
TCACATAGTCGGCGACACTCTCTTCCTTATAGTTGATGGCGCGAGCACCATAGCTTTCGACAATCTGCGCGTCATCACCATTGGAAACCGTTGCACTCACGTTGGCGCCGAAGTACCTCGCCAGTTGAACCGCTACATGGCCAACGCCGCCAGCACCGCCATGAACGAGGCAGCTTTTTCCCTTGCCGATACCTGATCGAAGCAGCCCTTCGTAGGCGGTAATCGCAACAAGGGGGAGGGCGGCTGCCTCGCGCATAGAAAGCGATTTGGGTTTGTGCGCAATCAAGCGCGCATCGGCGGGCATCATTTCGGCGAGCGCACCCTGAAGGTCACTGAGGCCACCGGCGCAGCCGTATACCTCATCGCCTACCGAGAATTCAGACACACCACTCCCAACGGCCTCGACCGTGCCTGCGAAGTCCATACCCAAAATGGCTGGCAGGTCGGGAGATAGCGGTAGTTGTTCTTGGCCGAGGCGACGGATCATGGTGTCGACCGTATTGACGCTGGACGCGGCAACTCGAACGAGTACCTGACCGGCGTTCAACTTCGGTATGTCGGTCTCTACCAGTTTAAACTCGGCTGAATCGCCATATTCTTGCAGGACCGCTGCTTTCATCGTCTGAGTTCCCATCAGTAAATTGATGGCTGACCTTAGCCCTGCGCCGGGAAAAGATAATCCCCCAAAAAACTAAATCTGTTTTTAGAAAATCGCTATAAAGGCGAGCGCCGAAAACAAAACATCCAATCTAGGATCTTTGGACATAAATACCGGCATCGCGAGCATACCGTTTGTTCCCAAGCTTCGATTTAATGAGCTCCATACAGCAACGACTAAACCAATCGAAATCGGGAGAACAGATCATGAAAAAACTAGTGCTCATCACACTTTTCGCGCTTTACAGCACGTTAACGGTCTACCAGGCACAGTCGGCCGAACTGGCTAGCGGAACGCTTCAGGGAGCCTTTTCGTCTTGGGGCAAATCATCACTTCAGGGCGACTGGAAAATTGTCGAAGAAAACGGAACGCATTACATCGAGTTAGCGAACAGCTTCCGAGCAAAGAAGGGACCGGATGTGAAGATATTCCTTTCACCGACGGCTTCAACGGAAATCACCGGCGATAACGCGGTCAGCGGAAGCGTGTTCGTCAAACTTATTTCTGACTTTGATGGCAGCGCACGTATTGCGATCCCGGCTGGGACTGACCTTAGCCAGTATCAGTCCTTGGTATTTCACTGCGAGGCTTATTCAAAACTCTGGGGCAGTTCACCGCTGCGTTAACACTCCAAAGCGATCCCCGTAAATTCTGACGAGTTAAAACCACTTTTCAATTCTCTACAGGAGGTAGATCCGTGAAAAAGCATATTCCAACCGTAGCAAGCGTCATTGTCGCCTTTGTCTTCATGCAATCGATGTTTTTCAAATTCACTGGGGCTGAAGAGACCGTGATCATTTTCAGTACGATCTCTGAATGGCTAGCCAGCATAGGAGTACCCGCAGCTTTCGCCAGCCTTTTCGCCGACTTTGGTGCCTATGCAGTAGGGGCTGTAGAGTTAGTCGCAGCCGCACTTATTCTTATTCCCGCTACGCGAGCCGTCGGTGCGAGCTTGAGTCTGAGCGTGATCAGCGCTGCCATTTTCTTCCATCTGTTTACGCCGCTCGGCATTGATCGCGTCGTTGATCTGGCTGGCAACACGGACGGGGGTGCTCTCTTCTACACGGCTCTCGTGGTATGGCTAAGCAGTGTTGCGGCGATCGCATTCAGCAAAGGGGCAGGACAGAGCCGAAACAAGCTAGGTAGCTATAACCCAGATCAGCTGCCCGCGTAGTAACGCAAGCTCAATACGCCCGCTCTTTTTGGAGAGCGGGCGTTTTTTTTGGTGTCTCTCCTCAGCACAGTGTTTTGGATTTTGCCTGCTTCGCATATTCATAAAAAGCAGCTCCCCAAGCCTCGCGCTATTCACTCGCGTCGTTATGATGATGAGCTTCTACAATTTTATCCCCCTTTACCGGTCCAAGAAATCTTGGCAGACGACAATGATGGCAATGGTGTTCTTTACCTTAAATTAATACTTTACTTTTCAATTAAAATAGAAAATAATAATTGAATGTGTCTAACAAAGGGCGTGACGATGAGTAGCTATGAGTTGGTTAAAGAAGATTGGTGCAATAGTCGAGAGTTTGATGACCTTCTTTCGGATATCCGGAAGCGATCACCGGAATTCGGAGCTCAGCACTTTGTTTCAAAGGACATTATCGACCGCTTTAGATCTCTTGGTATTTACCGCGCTTTGGTTCCGAAGGAGTTCGGCGGTGATGAGCGCTCACCGATTGATTTCCTTCTCGCGATCGAAGCGATTGCCGAAGCTGATGGCTCTGCAGGGTGGGTCGCGAGCTTTGGTTGCACTCACACTTACCTGGCCGGGCTGCCGATGGATGTCCTGGCAGATATCTGGAAAAAGCCGGACGATATTTTCGCCGGGGCGATGTTCCCACTAAACCCAGCCCAGTTTGATGGCGCACAGTATTCCGTGAGTGGGCGCTGGAAGTGGGGAAGCGGTTCTATGTTTGCCGATCGTGTGGGAGTAGGGATTAAGCCTGAGGGCGACGGCGAGTTACCTAGGATGGCAGTACTCAATCGAGACCAGGTAGATGTAGATGCGGACTCCTGGGACGTACACGGTATGGAGGGTAGCGGTTCTTTTGATGTTGTAGTCGACAGCGCACTCGTCCCTAAGGAATACACGTTCATTCGAGGTGGCGAGCTGACACCAACCACGCCGTTTTTTAACTACCCCACCATTAGCTTTGCAACCCAAGTTCTTGCCGTCACGACGCTGGGAGTTGCAAAAGCTGCTATGCGTATCTTCTTAGATAGTGCCGCATCACGAAAGTCTCCGACCGGCGCGCCAAGCATTGGTGATCGTTCCTACGTGCAAATTGCGATCGCGAAAGCGACTGCAAAAATTCAATCATCACGGCTGTTCTTCTACGACAGTATAGAAGCCGCTTGGGAAAAACTGGTGACGGGCAAGACGCTGGACGCTGATACGATCAGCATGATGCGTTTAGCGGCCACTAACCTGACACGGGAGTGTGCTGAGGCGACTCGAATGATCTACGAGATCTCTGGAATGGAAGCCGCCTATTTGGATAACCACCTGTCACGATGTTTCCGTGATGCGCACATGCCAACCCAGCATGCGTTTATGGGCGAAATAACGTACCAGAACGCGGGTGCGATCATGTTCGGAAAGGATCCGCTCCCGGGTTATCTCTAGGCCGAAACCGCCACACACAACCATTCACACATAACCAGGCTTTGCCTTTATAGCTTAATCGGGAGTGAATCCTATGAACGCAGTTAATCCGATAGTCGACCCGAAAGAACTCCGAAGCGCGCTAGGTCAGTTTCCTACCGGTGTGACAGTAATGACTACCCTAGATACGGAAGGCTCTCCTGTCGCGATGACTGCGAGCAGCTTCAATTCAGTATCGATGGATCCGCCGCTTATTCTCTGGAGCGTCGCACGGTCGGCGTTCGGCGCGCCAATATTCGAAAACGCAGACTCGTTTGTCGTTAATGTGCTTGGAAAGCATCAGGTTGATACGTCAAACCTGTGCGCCCGAGCAGGCGAAGACAAGTTTGCGAACATCGATTACACGACCGGCAAAAACGGCTGCCCAGTTATCGCTGATACCGCGGCGTTTTTCGAGTGTCGGACCTGGCGTACCTACGATGGCGGCGATCACATCATAGTCCTGGGCGAGGTATCGTCTTTCCAATACAACAGCGACGTAATGCCGCTGGTATTTGCCCAAGGAAGCTACGCTATCTCCGCTCCTCAATCTCCTACCGCTGATGCGCAGGTGGATCTGCCGGAAGATGGGTTTCTCTCTAGTCTACTGCTCTATCAGTTGCATAAAGCTTATAGCTTTTACTCTGCAGAGTTGTATCCGCTCCTTCAGAGCAAGTTTGACCTGACCTCCGAGGAGTGGCGAATTCTGTCGCTTGTCGCTGACGTGAAGCACGTAAACATAAGCACTCTGGCCCGACTAGTCTCCCAACCAGAAACAGAGTGTCGAGACAGTCTTGAGCGCCTTACGCTGCGAGGGCTGCTTACCTGCCACGAGGACGACAGCACATCTCTGACGGATGAAGGACGGATATTCTCGGATAAATTGTTTGGGTTCGCTAAGCAGCACGAGGCGACAGCTTTGCAGGGTTTGGGTGCAAAAGAAGCAGGCTCTTTGCATGCGAGTCTGAAGACGCTGTCGATTGGCTTTAACGCTTCTAGCGCCGTCTGAGCTTATTTCACTTCATCCGATAACGCGGCCTCTGTAAATAATTTAAAGGGCGACAGAGCATGAACCAAACTGCTAGCGATCTACCGCAAAATCATCAGCTTAGTGAGCGCTATGATCTAGTCATCGATGGGCAAGCACGCGCGACGTCTGAGTATCAGGTAGTCCGAAACCCTTTTGATTTAACGGCTGTAGGAGAAGTTGCAGTTGCATCTGTTGCGGACGTGGAGCTTGCTGTTACTGCAGCCGACGCCGCATTTAGGTCCTGGTCCTCTCTCGCAGATAGTCACCGCAGTGATTGCTGTCGAAAAATTGCGAACACCCTAGAAGAGCACGCTGAAGAACTTGCGATGCTGGTGACGCTGGAGCAGGGCAAGCCGCTTGACGGCGCAGGTCTTGGGTCTCGTTTTGAACTTGGCGGCTGCGCTGCCTGGGCAATGGCAACCGCTGATCTACATTTGAGTCCCAAAGTACTTATCGAAAACGACGAATTACTTGTTCGTCAGATGAATGTACCGCTTGGTGTAGTGGCTGCTATCACCCCATGGAATTGGCCTTTACTAATCGCTATCTGGCATATCCTTCCGGCAATTCGTGCCGGTAACACGGTTGTTATCAAACCCTCTCCGTACACACCACTTGCTACCGCGAGGGCGGTACTATTTATGCAAGAGGTACTACCGCCGGGGGTCGTGAATCTAGTTAGCGGTGATGGGAATGTCGGCTCAGCGCTCAGCAGCCACCCCAAGGTCAAGAAAATCTCCTTTACCGGTTCCACGCCAACTGGTCAAAAAGTGATGAGTGCGGCTTCCAGCACCCTTAAGCGATTGACGCTAGAACTCGGGGGAAACGACGCGGCGATTGTATTGCCGGAAACTGATCTGAGCGCTTTTCTAGAGCCGATTTTTAACGGTGCTTTCATTAACTCGGGGCAAACATGTGGAGCGATCAAGCGTCTCTATGTGCCTCGAGAATTGTTCCATTCCGCCTGTGTTGAATTGGCTGAATTTGCGTCCAAACAGTTGGTGGGAGACGGGCGAAAGGCAGAAACCCGATTAGGTCCGGTGCAAAATGAGCCCCAGTTCAACAAGGTTCGTGCACTCCTAAAAAATGCGATCGACGAAGGTGCAACCGTTTTCAGTGGCGGAAAGCGTGTTGGCGATGGATATGGCTTTGAGCCAACCATTGTTGGAGTGCCAGCGAATTCGATTGCCCTTGTGCAGAAAGAGCAGTTTGGTCCGTTGCTTCCAGTCATACCTTATGACAGCGTGGAGCAAGCCATTGGATTTGCCAACGATAGTGAATACGGACTTTGTGCATCGGTTTGGGGAGACAACCCGGAACAGCTCGATCAGGTTGCGAACTGCCTCGAGGCTGGGACTGTTTATTACAATACTCATGCTGAGTTGCATCCTATGGTTCCGTTCTCGGGTCATAAGTCCTCGGGCCTAGGCGTGCAGTTTGGCGAGGAGGGACTTGCCGAATTCACCGATACGCGTGTTCAATATCAGCGGTTGGCTTCCCCCGCAGGTCACTAGCAGGCTCTATCGGTGACCGCTGGCTAGTTTCTTTATCAGGGCCGACTGTCTTGCCTGCGCTTAAAGCTCTTTGTTACTACCATGTTATGCTCTTGAGCACTCTTCTACGCGACGAGGTTGAACTTTGTTTGCGCAAGGCTCGCTGGATTTGGCACTCGGAAACTACGCCGGGTTGCTATAGTGTTGTAGAACGCAATTAGGAAGATTCACTCCATGTCCAAGTCAGCAAAAAAAACCGCTGCTGAAGGGCTAGATCATTTCATACCCAGCGACCCAGCCTTCAAGTTTCGTAACTATCCTTTTTACTGGGTCGCACGTTTAAGCAACCGTTACACCTTAGAAATGGAAAAGCAGCTTAAACCGTTCGGAATGAACATATCCTCGTGGCGAATTGGCTTGATCCTTCGTGAGTACGGCGTGATCAGCATGTCAGAGGTAGCGACCCACGCGGTGCTTCGTCTTCCTACGGTGAACAAGCTTGTGTACCGAATGCAGGAACAGGGGCTTGTATCCGTTCATCGAAGCGAAACAGATGCGCGCGTTACTATGGTCGGAATTACTGATCAAGGTCATGAAGTGGTGTCTGAACTTATCAAAAAGACCTCTAAAACGGTCGAGCGCGCTCTGGATGGCCTTTCCTCAGATGAAGTAAACGTTCTTAATACGGTCTTGGGAAAAGTCTTTGCCAATCTCGCGTGACGTCCAGGACCTTTGCCGACAGAGCCCATCAAAACATCGAAAGTCGTCTGCTTTAGCTCTGAGCTTATTGTAGGGCTGATCACCAGCTAATAGAAATCCTGCGGGAGTGCTCAACTTCCGCACTGAGTTTTTCTCTTCACACTCGTTTTTCAATCGCAGGGTTTAGCGCAACGACCGTTCCATGCTCGAGCAAAAAATAGTTGAAATTTCATGTATACAGTATACAATATGTTTAAATAAATAAGGATGGCTTCCCAAAGCGGTCGTAAGCCCAGGACTAACGGGTGGCGATTAGGAACGGAGAAATGAGCAACTCTCCCAGTAATCCCGCTGATTACCTCGCCATCTACCATCACTGAGGAACGAGAACTTGGATCTAACTCCCAGAACACCGCCTTCCGGTCGCCATGTCGAGGCACTTGGTGATGACTACTTCCTTATCGAGATGGGTTCTGGCGAGCCAACGTTTTTCCTTCATGGCGGTGGTCCCGGGTGCACGGGTTGGTCTGACTTTGGATTAGTCGCACCGATGTTTGCCAAAGAGCGTCGATGCATTCTTCCAGACCTTCTTCAGTACGGCCAATCCGATAAAGCCACCATAGAGGGTCCCATGTGGGACCACCATGCGAAGTCTATGTGCGGACTGCTTGATGTACTTGACGTTGAAAAAGCGGACTTTGTTTGTAACTCATGGGGTGGAACGATCGCCTTGAACCTCGCGGCTAAGTACCCCGAGCGAGTGCGATCGCTAACGATCACCGGCTCAATGCCAGTATTTTACGGGCCTTTGGCCCCGCTTCCGGAGGGCGGTAGACGAGGGCGGAATGCTAGGGATGTGTATTACGGTGGAACGGGTCCATCAAAAGAAAAAATGCGAGAACTCATTGCCCGACTGGAGTGGTTTAACGGAGAACTACTGCCGGATGCCACGGTGGAAATGCGCTACCTTCAAAGCCTTAATGCAGATGAGATGGCTCTTGCAGCGCGGTCTGACAGCCCTCGCGGAGAATGGCAGGACCTCACCCAGGAGTTGGCGCAGGTCCAATGCCCAACACTCTTCTGCTGGGGTTTGCAGGATGACTTTTTGACACCCGATTATCCGCTGATGCTCACTAATATGGTGCAGCGGGGCCAGCTACATATTCTGGATGCAAGCTCACATCACTTGCAGGAAGAGCGCCCTGAGCACTATTTCCACATAGTGAACTCCTTTCTAAATCAGCCCGACCCTCGTCTCTAACCGACCTGCTAATTCGAGATTAGAGATGAGCGAAGCGAACACAGACACAGTTCTTCAAAAGATCAACCCTGAATCTTTGGCCAGAACGCTCTGCTCGTTAGTCGATATCGCATCACCGACCGGTGAGGAGGGTACGCTGGCGGGGCATATTGCTGCGCTGCTCACCGATTTTGGTGCGACGGGATCGGTCCAGAAAATTGATGATCAACAGTCAAATGCCGTTGGTCAGCTCGCGGCGGCGAAGCGAAATTCTGAACTTGGAAAAGCGCTGTTGCTGTACGCGCCGATCGACACGGTAACTTCCAACAGCGAGGAAGAGGACCTTCCTTGGCTGGCAAAAGAAATGCCGCATGAAGCGCGAGCGCAAAGTCGTTTCGATGGAACTCATGTCTTTGGTCTCGGTGCTCACAATCCAAAGGGACACGCGGCCTGCATTCTAGAGGCAGCGCGAGTGCTGAGTGAATCGGGTATCGCACTCGCGAACGATCTGTTCTTAGGTTTTGGCGCCGGGGGCATGCCGACAAACGCGCGCGTTGGGACGCGCGAGAATTGCGGCCATGGTGCAGGGTGCCAGTACATGCTGGACCAGGGTTCGCGTATTGGCTTTAACCCTGAGGTCGCAATTATCGCCAAGTCCGGCTGGTCGATTTCCTACGAAGAAGTCGGTCTCACTTGGTTTGAAGTGTGGGTTCACGGTACGCACAACTACTCCGGTGCTCGTCATCTGATGCCGTACCGAAATCCAATCGTGGACGCAGCTCGACTAATCCAACAGCTTGATGAATGGCTCGCCGCCTGGCCCGAGCGTCACAGGTCAGGACTGGTAGCGCCACAGGGAGTCGTTTCCTTCATCGAGTCTGGTTGGGAGCGAATGCCCTCATTCACGCCCGAGGTGTGTCGCTTGCGAATAGATCTACGACTCAGCCCCAGGACCAGGACGGAAGAAGCTGAAGCCGATTTTGCAAGAGTGCTTGCTGACATATGCGCGGATTTGAACATCGAAGCAGATTTTCGCCGCATTGTTTCCATTCCGGGAACAAGTACGCCGCTAGACGATGAGGTGATCCGCAAAACGATCGGTGCCTGGGAACGCGTTACTCATTCTCAGCACGAGTTTGTGTCCGGTCTTTCCGGCGCCACCGATGCAAATATTCTCAGGCTTAATGGCCTTCCGACAGCGAGAGTTGGGCTTCCGAAGGCGGATCTGCCCTCGATGGACTTTCAACTCGGCATGAATGCCGTCGCGCTAGAAGACCTCGTGGCCTTGACCAAGGTGTTGGTGCTTTCCGCAATATCCATTTGCGGTTCCAACACCGTGCACTGACGAAGCTGATTCATGAATCCCTTTCACTTTTAAATCGGAGATTACGATGTCGATCTGGACAGACCTTACAGGCATACCTTTCAGCCTTAATTACGTGGATGCGGGCGGAGTTAAAACCCGCGCGCTAATCGCGGGAGAAGGTGAAGACGTTATCTTTATGCACGGCACTAGCGGCCATCTTGAAGCATTCAGCCGCAATATCGTGGCCCATGTGAAGGCAGGTTTCCGCTGTCATGCGATAGATGCGCTCGGCCATGGTTACACGGACAAGCCGGATTTCAATTATGAAATTCCCAAGTATGGCCAGCATGTTCTCGATTATCTCGATGCTCAAGGCATAGAGAAAGCACACTTTGCTGGAGAATCCTTGGGCGGATGGACCGCCGGTTGGATTGCCATCCATCATCCGGAACGCGTTCAGTCTCTCCAGCTAATCGCCGCTGGGGGCACAAAGGCCAATCCAGAAATTATGCAGCGGATTAAGGAAAGCACCACCAAGGCTGTGCAGTCTGACGACATTGAGCTGACTCGCAAGCGTCTACATCTATTGATGCACGATGGTGAGAAGAACGTCAGCGATGAACTCGTAGACGTTCGTCATGCGATCTACCATTCGCCCGACTTCGTGTCGAACATCCACAATTTGCTGTGCATGCAGGAAATGGAAATCCGACAGCGCAACATGCTGCGTCCGGAGGACCTCGCGAAGATTTCCGCACCGACGCTCGTGATTTGGGGGCGCAATAACCCTTTCGGCGACGTGCCAGAGGCTCAAAAAATGCACGACGACATCGCCGGTTCCCATCTTGAGCTGTTCGAGGAATGTGGCCATTGGCCGCAGCACGAACATGCGGAGCGCTACAACACGCTCGCGATCGAGTTTATTCAGCAAAATGCGGCCACTTCAGTCACTAATCAGAGTGAGCTGCCCGCAGCTACGGTGGCGAGCTAGCGGCTAGCTAGCTCCTAAGTGAGGACAGGAAGATGAATCAGGCCGTCAGCCTAGACGAAGCAATGGACCCAACCATCCAGATCATTTTTGGAACACAAACCGGCACCGCGGAGGACCTTGCCTATAACCTAGCTGACGCTGCTGAAGAGAAGGGTCTAGACGTCCGTGTTTCCGATATGGAAGACGTAGATTCAGCACAGCTTAGCCGCTTCCAATACCTCCTGGTTCTAACCAGCACCTATGGCGATGGTGATATGCCCGACAACGGCGTATTACTTTGGAAGTCCTTAAGTTCGGGCGATGCGCCACCGATGAATAACACCCACTTTTCCGTGTTGTCTCTGGGAGATTCAAGTTTTCCCAACTTTTGTGCTGCTGGAAAATCCTGGGATGAGCGACTCCAGGAGCTCGGCGCTCACAGGCTATGTGAGCGCGTTGACTGCGATAACGATTACGAAGTAAGTGCAGAGCAGTGGGAACAGAAGGTCATAGAGCGCTTACTCGAGTCTAGTGCTCCCGCAGTCGAAGTTCCTGGTGAAGCTGACGTAGATGCCGCAAGTCTACAGACCGAAAGCGGACAAAACAAAAGGGAAAAACCCTTCGTCCACTCTGCGTCAGAACCAATGGCTATGAAGCTGCGTGAGAAACGTTGCCTTACTAAATCAAACTCTAGTAAGGAAGTGATGCACTATGAGTTTGAACTGCCGGAGACCGAGAAAGCCTATCGTACAGGCGATACGCTCAACCTAATGGCTCGTAACGAACCAGCTCTGGTGAATGCCTTGCTGTGCTTTGGGGACTATGACTGCGAAGCCTTGGTGCCTTACAAGGGTGTAGAGAGGAGGCTAGGTGATCTTCTTAGCTGCGCGATCGATCTGCGTCAGCCAACGCCCAAGTTTCTTGAGTATCTGGCGCAACAGAGTCCGGGCGGTGAGCTTGAGAATGTATTGCAAGCGAGTGCTCAGTCGGTCCAAGACTTTCTGCGGGGAAGGGATGTACTTGCGCTCCTCAAGACTTACTCCAAGAGCCCGATTCCAAGCGCAGACTTGATCGCTTTGCTCGCTCCCCTAACGCCTCGCACTTATTCTATCGCTTCCAGTGCCTCAATGGATTCAGCAAGCGTGGCACTCACCGTGGCTTCGGTGCGTTATGAGCTTGATGGCAGGGCAATGTCCGGTACTGGTTCCTGCTTTTTGGCGGATCGTTTACCGGTAGGCGCAAACGTACCTGCGTACTTCAGCCGTAACCGGCATTTCACGGTCCCAGAAGATACGACAGTACCTGTCATCATGATTGGTCCCGGTACGGGCATCGCGCCGTTTCGTGGGTTTCTGCAGGAGCGTCAGACACAAGGTGCCACTGGTGATAACTGGCTTTTCTTTGGTGACAGGAATGAGGAGACGGACTTCCTCTATCGGGATGAACTAGAGAATTTTAGAGCAAGTGGCCTCTTGACGCGCTTAGATGTTGCTTTCTCCCGAGATCAAAGCGAAAAGATTTACGTGCAACACCTGATGAGGAATCACTCGGCGACTATCTACGCTTGGCTTGAGCGAGGGGCTCACCTGTTCGTTTGTGGCGATGCGCAGAAGATGGCTGTCGACGTAGAAGAAGCGCTTCTTGCGCTTATAAAGCAAGAACGCCGATGTTCTGAACAAGAAGCAGAAACTTATCTGGATTCTCTACGAAGTGCGCATCGTTACGAGAGAGATGTGTATTGAAGTGGTCTTCAAAAAATGTAGCAACAGAAGAGACTCCCAGTAGTGGTGCTTATGCTAGAGGCAGCGACAAAGTGAAGAAGATCAAAGTAGCGATAGTAGGTTCGGGCAACATTGGCACCGATCTCATGATCAAGATCCAACGCAGATCCACTTCCTTGGAGATGGCGGCGATGGTTGGAATCGATCCCGACTCAGATGGTCTTGCTCGTGCAGCACGTTTAGGCGTGGCGACCACACCGCTTGGCGTGGAAGGACTGCGTGCCATGGATTGCTATCGCGACGTGGAGATTATCTTCGATGCGACTTCCGCCGCCGCCCACACCGCGAATTTTGCCGCGTGTAAAGAAGATGGAAAACAGTGGATCGATCTTACCCCGGCCGCGATTGGACCCTACGTGGTCCCCGTGGCAAATCTCGAAGAGCGTGCCTTACCGCGCAACATCAACATGGTCACCTGCGGCGGCCAGGCCACCATACCTATTGTGGCTGCGGTCAGTCGCGTGGCGGAAGTGCACTACGCCGAAATCATCGCGTCCATCGCCTCTCGGTCAGCGGGCCCCGGTACCAGAGCCAACATCGATGAATTCACCGAAACAACATCTAAAGCACTAGAGAGCGTCGGGGGCGCGAAGCGCGGTAAAGCGATCATCATTTTGAATCCGGCAGAACCACCATTGATGATGCGAGATACGGTCTATGTGTTGTCAGACAAAGTTGATCGAGAGCGAGTTCGCGAATCGGTGCACGCTATGGTCGAAGACGTTCGCGCCTATGTTCCAGGTTATCGTTTAAAGCAGGATGTGCAGTTTGAGGATTTCGATTCTGATAACGCCCTGGATATTCCAGGTCTTGGACGCTCTGACGGGATGAAGACCTCGGTTTTTCTGGAAGTTGAAGGTGCGGCTCATTACCTGCCCGAGTACGCAGGTAATCTAGACATTATGACCTCTGCGGCCCTCGGTACCGCAGAAAAAATCGTCGCGCCGAAATTCACACATCGCGAGGTGGCCGAGTCATGAACGAGAACCATGCAGAAAAACTCTATGTACAAGATGTCACCCTGCGTGATGGTATGCACGCCATTCGACATCAGATTAGTCTGCAACATATACAAGCGATCGCTAAGTCATTAGACCGCGCCGGTGTGGCGGCCATCGAAGTAGCCCACGGTGATGGCCTGGCTGGTTCAAGTTTTAACTATGGTTTTGCTTCCCACACAGACTTGGAGTGGGTAGAGGCGGTCAGTGATGCACTTGTATCGGCCAAGCTAACAACGCTGGTTCTACCGGGAATTGCTTCAAAGAACGATTTAAAGTGGGCCTGGGATGCGGGCGTTCGCTCCGTGAGAATTGCCACCCATTGCACAGAAGCAGATATATCGGCGCAGCACTTAGCCTGTGCGCGCGAGATGGGCTTCGATACGGTCGGTTTTTTGATGATGTCGCACATGATCGAGGCCAGCGAGCTGGCAGATCAGGCAAAGCTGATGGAGTCTTACGGCGCTAATTGCGTCTATGTGGTGGACTCAGGTGGTGCGCAAAATATGTGTGACATCGTCGATCGTGTCCGAGTGTTGCGAGCGGCACTGAATCCGGAGACACAACTTGGAATTCACGCACATCACAATCTTTCTCTGGGCGTTGCGAACTCTATAGTTGCGATCGAAAACGGTTGTGAACGCGTCGATGCCTCCTTGACGGGTTTGGGGGCTGGCGCTGGAAACGCTCCATTGGAAGTTTTGGTGGCTGTAATGGATCGCATGGGTTGGTCTCATGGGTGCGATCTGTTCGCCCTAATGGATGCTGCAGAGGACTTGATTCGTCCGATACAGGATCGACCAGTGCGGGTGGATCGGGAAACGCTCACGCTTGGGTACGCGGGCGTTTATTCAAGCTTTCTGCGTCATGCTGAAAAAGCGTCTGAGGCGTATGGCGTGGATACTCGGTCTATTTTGATCGAAGCAGGCCGTCGCAAAATGGTTGGCGGTCAAGAGGATATGATCGTCGACATTGCTCTAGATCTGATTGCGCAAAAAAGCGAGCGCCTCGCGGGCTCATCCGAGACGGCTACTAAACCGGGCAACTCAGCATCCCAAACAACGGGGCAGGCTGCATGAACACTGCGGACACAGACGTTCTCGCCAAAGAGCTTTACGAATGTCTCAGGTTGGGGACCGTAACCGATCCGATATCAGATAGAGGTAAGGTCGTAAGCATTGATGACGCGTACCAAATTTCAAAGAATCTTTTGGCGATGCGTGAGGCTGATGGCGAGCGCGTAATAGGGAAAAAGATTGGGCTCACTAACAAGGTTGTGCAGCAAAGTTTAGGTGTCCACCAGCCAGACTTTGGTTTTCTCACGGACGCCATGTATTTTGCTTCTGGTGCCAAAGTTCCTCTAGCCAAGACTTTAATCCAACCAAAAGCCGAGGGAGAGATTGCCTTTAGGATGGGGAAGGACCTGCGAGGCCCCGGGGTGACCGCCGCCGACGTTGTGGATGCTACCGAATGCGTGATGCCTTGCTTTGAAATTGTAGACTCTCGAATTGTCGACTGGAATATCACCATCGTCGACACCATTGCAGACAATGCGTCCTGCGGTATTTTCATTTTGGGAGAATCGCTGGTCGACTCGTCGGCTGTTGATTTTGAGAACTGCGAAATGCGGCTTAGCAAACGGGGGGAGACTCTAACTACCGGGGTTGGTTCAGCGGCTCTGGGTTCCGCGCTCAACTGTGTGGCCTGGCTTGCTAACGCTTTGGGTGAGTATGGCGTCGCTCTGTTGAAGGACGACATCGTCTTATCCGGGTCTCTTGGTGCGATGGTGCCCGTATTCGCAGGCGATCAATTCGAACTCGCCATCGAGGGTGTCGGCTCTTGCGATATTTCCTTCGAATGATGAAGGGCGAGTAGGGTCAACCTACGCTCTCAAAGCATGGTTCGACTCAACTTGATTGTTGTGTCGATCGCCCTTGTCCTCAACCTGCTCGACGGCTATGACGTGGTAGCGATGTCATTCACTGTTGATGCTATCGGCCGAGAGCTTCAAATACCGGTCGAACGACTGGGAATTGTTTTCAGCGTTGCACTCGCCGGCATGATGGTGGGCTCCCTATTCCTCGCACCGTTGTCGGACTCGATCGGTAGACGGTCGTTAACGCTCGTCTGTGTTGCAGTCATTGGATCTAGCATGGTGGCGACCGCTTTCGTTACCAATCTTTGGCAATTGGTGCTGTGCAGGGCGCTAACCGGTCTAGGTGTGGGGGCCATGCTTGCTAGCCTAACGGCGCTGTGTTCTGAATACGCATCACCTCGCTATCAGAGTCTCGCGGTGATGGCGATGACCGCCGGCTACCCCCTAGGTGCGACCATTGGGGGACTGTTGGCTGCTAGGCTCCTACCCAACTATGGCTGGAACTCGATTTTTCTTCTGGGCGGGGCCGCCACGCTTTCAATGTTGATCCTAGTTTATGTTTGGGTGCCTGAATCGGCTGAATACCTATTGGCAAGACGACCTAAAGGAGCCCTCAAAAGTTACAACACTATCCGCAGACGTTTGGGCGATCCACCGCTATCGAAGCTACCGAAGCTTCACGCCCAGGACACGGTCAAGCCTGCACGGGTTTCTAGCCTCCTAAGGAGTGAATTTCGTCGTAAGACGCTGTCGCTATGGGCGACGTTTTTCTTCTGTGTGATGGGGGTATATTTCCTTCTAAGTTGGATACCTAAGCTCGGAATCGACGCAGGATTGACTGAAAGTCAGGGTGCTTACGCGTCTTCGCTACACAGCGCCGGTGGTGTTCTGGGAATCCTCACTGTGGGCTTGCTCGCGGCTCGGCTGAGTATTTTCCTTGTTATCTCGGCTAGTTTGCTGATTGCCTCTAGTACTATGCTGCTGTTTGCGGGAACGAATAACCTCGACCATCTGTACGTGTACCTGATAGTGATCGGGTTTTTTCTGCACGGCGGATTTACCGGTCTGTATGCCGTTGCTGCGAAGCTCTACCCAGTCACTATTCGGGGGACGGGTATAGGTTGGGCCATAGGCCTAGGTCGACTCGGCGCAGTGATTGGGCCGTACATCGGAGGATTGATGATCTCCAACGGATTTTCGATGGGACAGAGTTTCACCTATTTTGCAATTCCCGTCCTGATGGCCGCAATGCTTGCGTTCCAACTTAAGACGAGCTGATTCGAATTGAACCTCTGCTTTGTGACTAGGGAAACTAACTGCGTGCTTTGATCAACAGATACCGGAGCTAAATTGCAATTCGTGGGGATTATAGGTCGCTCTCATTCGTCGAACCGGTGCGCAGGGCTTATAATCATTGCTCCGCCTCGGGAACCGAGCTTCGTACGAGCGGAATTTCTTCCTACTGCGGTATAAGACTAGTAACCACGCCATGAAAGCAGATCCCATAAACAAATCGCCGCCTTTGCGCGAGCAAGTTTATTCAGCGGTGCTTTCCCAGCTTCGCGGTGGCGCCTATGCGCCCGGCGAGCGGATCACTGAGGGTCGTGTCGGCGGCGACTTAGGCGTTTCACGGACACCTGTTCGCGAAGCGCTTAGCCAGCTCTACAGTGACGGCTTGATCATCGCTCGAGACAAAGGCGGTTACGAGGTTCCAAATCCAACAAACGAGGAGGTTGAGGACATATTAACGGTTCGAAGACTTCTTGAGCCTCACGCCTTGGCGCTTGCAGCGACCGAGTACGATGATGTTCGATTGAAGATGATTGAAAAGGCGATCGAGCAGGAACGAAAGTTTGTAAAAGCGCGTGAACCGGACAATTTTATTCAAGCAAATCAGGCTTATCGTTCCGCTTTATTTGATGGTATTTCAAATCAGATGTTGAAGTCCCTCATCTCCCAGTTTGGGTTTCATCTGCAGTTTCTTCGCTCGGTGACGCTCAGAAATGTAGAAATACGATCGCAGATTGTGGAGAACCATCAGGCAATCAGGGACGCGATATATAAACGGGATGCCGATGGTGCGGCACGCTTGTGGAACGAATTTCTGAATTTCACAAAGGAGTCTCTACTGGCGTCAATGCGAGATCCTCGATAAAGCAACTCAGTCGTATTTCGCATGCCCGTAGACCCACCCGTAGCGAGTATTGCCCAGTTTTTCTTTTGACGGACGGCGGTGCACGCATTCGCCCAGCACTTTCCCTAAAACAATCAGCAAAAACCGCTAATCACTAGCGCCCGATACGAGTCACGGGCCTGCTTCCTTTCTTCCGGACTAGCGCATCTCCTTCAATTCACCCAATAGAGTTGTTGGCCAAGCGGTATAGGTGTCCACGTTGTGATTTGCTGCGTCTCTAAGGAAAGGCGACTTCTCCAAAAATAGTTGAAATTTCTAGTAGCGGATTCTCAACAAATATGTATACTGTATACATTATTCAAAACAACCAAATCCGGCAGTCACGCATTAGATTTACTACGCATACTATTGCGAACACGTTGTTTCGACTCTGCTAGTTATCTGCGCGGCTAACCGAATAACTTCCTAAAAGGGAACGGGGGCTGCGATGGTCGAAGAAAGCGAGAAGGTGCGAAAACAAACGCGCGATCGGGTCGACAAAGAGGCGCGCTCTTGGAAGCGAAAGCTCGACATGGGTCGTACCTGGGATGCCTGGCCTGACTACGAGGCGGCCGAGTCAGGATTGAAGAATTATTGGTACCCGGTTCTTTGGGGCAGAAAAGTTCGAAAGAAGCCAGTGCCGGTGAAGCTCTGCGATACAAAGCTCTTCGTCATGCGCGATGCCGAGGGAAAGGTCAGAGCTCTCCACGATCGCTGCCCCCACCGAGGCGTGAAAATTTCTCTTGGTAAACAATGGTGGCCAGGAACTATCAGTTGCCCTTATCACGGCTGGACCTTTGATCTAAAGACCGGTGAGGTTAATGCGGTAATCACCGATGGTGCCGACAGCCGAATGTGTAGGAATGCCGCCGTGAGGACATTTCCCGCCGAGGAGCGGCATGGTCTCATTTGGATTTACCTCGGTGAAGGCAAGCCCCACGCACTAGAAGACCAACTCCCAGAGGAACTGGCCCGGCCCGCGAAGTACGCCTACGGGGGGCGTATCGAAGTGCGCGGTGGAAACTGGCGTTTTTATACGGAGAATGGCTTTGACGAAGGACATGCCAAATATCTCCATCGAACATCGATCTGGCGAATCATGAAGGTGATGCCCACCTGGAACAAAATTCACATTGACAGGATGGGACGTTGGCTGTTCCGGGTCGAAGACGAGCGCTTCTGGGAAGCAGATTTTCCGGGTGTTGGAAAGTGGACCAACGACCGTTGGTACAAAATCAAGCCAAAGCAAAAGCAAGGTCGCTTTCTTGGAAATACGGGCGGCGCAAAGAAAAACAACGCTTACATCGATTCACGTAAGTTTCCAGCCTTTGCTTCGGTCTCTATGCCTGGCGTACTACGCATCGCCTATCCAAATTTTATCCACTACGAGTTTTACGTTCCCGTCGATGCGAACAACACACGCTATGTTGGTGTGATGTTCCAGTTTAAAACCGGATTATCGAGGTTTCTTTTTTACCTCTGGTACCTGACGGGGATCCGCTGGATGTTTCACGGTGATTTCTCGGGACAAGATCATTGGATGGTTGAAGAAACTGATGCGCCACCAGAGCGTCTGTACAGACCTGATGTTTCGCTGACGGAGTGGCGAAAACTTTTTTCCGAACCACATCCACTAAACAAAGATGCACTTGAAGAGGGTGACGTACAGCCTTTGCGCTTTAAGGAAAGCGCGTGAACGTCCGTTTCCACTCAATCGCGGAGTAACGTATATGCAACTTAATCCCTTTTATTGGCTGCGGATCGCTGTTGGTGAGTTTTTCTTGAGAACAACCGGGACTTGGATCGGGTCTCACCTCGATGACAAACCACCAGCTGGGTTTGTCTACGAGGATTGCGACACGGCAGATTTAGACGTCGTGTCCTGGTCCCCGGAGTTCGGTTGCGAGACGTCTTCGGAGCGCGCGCGGGAAGACACTGAGAGTCAAGAAGAACAGTGCTGACCGATTGCATTTTTAAAAGAGTTGGGCGTCTTGTACCGCTGAACTCTTATCCAAAGTTGCTAGCACTAAGCAGTAGTTTCACTTATTGGATACACAGCACTTTTTCGTGCGAGGGGGAAACATGGCAGAGATAGTTTTTGGTGTGGGCGCGTCTCACACGACTTTGATGAATACGCAATGGGACAAAGTCGATCATCTACAACGCGCGCACGACTTCCGGAATGCTCTCGACGAAGCCAGAGGCCTCGTGGAAAGACTCCGTCCGGATACGATCATCATTGTTGGGTCGAATCATTTTCGAGGCTATTGGCTCGACATGATGCCGGCATTCTCGATCGGTGTTGGTGAGTTAGATGCCGCTGGTGAGCACGGTACGCCTAAGGGCCTGCAAAAGGTGGACGAGGCCATGGCGCTGGATATCTGCAATGAGTTCATTGATCGCGAATATGATGTGGCCTTCTCTACTCGCCTATCAGTCGATCACGGGATTAGCCATGCTATTCAGTGGATCGTCGGTGAGCAGACAATTCCCGTTGTTCCGATAGTCATCAACTGCTTTGCTCCGCCGCTCCCGAGCATTAAGAGGTGCCTGGATTTTGGCGACACGCTGAGAGCAATTGTTGAATCGTTGCCCAACGCGAAGCGGGTGGGAGTTATCGCGACCGGTGGTTTATCGCATCAGCTTCCATTCCCTGATTGGCGAAAGCCGGAGTCAGATGACGACGTATTTCTCGTGGACTCCTGGAAAGAAGGGCGAGGAAACTGGAGTGAATACGAAGCTCGCCGTCGCGAGATCATTGTTAATTCACCACCCCAGCTCAATGAGAATTTTGATCACGATGTCTTGAAGTTACTGTCACACGGAGAGATGAAGAATTTCTCTAACTATGCCTGTGAGGAAGAAATTACCCAGCTCGCTGGGAATGGAGCCAATGAAATCAGAGCTTGGATCGTGATGGCCGCTGCACTAAAACACCATTCAGCGAAAACGCTATGCTACTCGGCGATGCCGGAATGGTTGACGGGCATGGCCGTAGCAGTGATCGAGCCACCTTCACGTGAGGCGGAGGCGGCATAGAGTACGGTTGCCCCTTACCACAAACCTATGCTGCTTAGATACCGCCCGTCTACGGAGATCCACATTGGCGGGCCGCTCTCTACTGATGGTCAAGCGCAATTACTTCGCATAAGGCGGATGGCTAGCTGGCTACGACGATCGACAGTTGGAGAACGGTGAAGAGAAGTAGGCTGGCGATGTAAGATGACCTACGGCGCTCGTTAAAAGAAGTTAAAAACAGCTCGGATAGAAAAACAGGCCAAAGTTGAGGGCATTCTCATGATCCCTACATTCCACTCTGCGGATAGCGGTTTTCGATCTAGCGACCTCGAGGAGGTGCGAAGCGGTCTAACAGAGATTTTCACTTCCCATGAGCTAAAGCTTCTCGATCGCTCAAAGCCTTTAGAGACTTGCGTGAATGAATTCAGTTTCGGTGATTCGTCGCTTGTCTATGTGCGATATGGCGCGCCGGTCGTGATAGAGGCTGATCAGCTGAAAAGTTGCTATCTGTTCCAAGTGGTCCTGTCTGGAGATTTGGAGGTGAACTCCCATCGTATGTCCCAGTCAGTGGACGCCAGCTTGATGAGCATTGTCTCACCCCAGGATGTTTTCAAGCTCCGCTGGGGGAAGGATACAGGAACCCTTACGATACGACTCAGTCGACGAGCTGTGGAACTTAATCTTGAAAGTATCGTGGGCGTACCGTGTTCCCAGTCGCTCGAATTCCATCCGCTACTCGACCTCTCGAGCAATGAGGGTCAGCAATGGATGAACGTTCAAGAGTTCACAAAAAAACAATTGATGCTCTCGGCTGAAGTCGAATCTGATATGGGCGGTGTTATTGAGGACACAATTGCTCGCTATGCGCTGCACGTTCTTCCTCACAACATTTCCCACGTTATGAATGAGAAGGGGCTGGCAGGTGCGCCCAAGACTCTCCATCGTGCGAAGGCGTTCCTGGAAGCGAACTACCACCTCGATATCGACGCAGACACTATCGCTGGCTACGCGGGCGCCTCCACAGCGACGCTCTGTAAGCATTTTCGTCGCTATCTCAACCTCAGCCCGAACGAATATCTGCGCAGTGTGCGGTTAGAAGCTGTGAGAGCGGAATTGCTAAGCGCCGACCCCGGCGTCAAGGTTGCGGAGGTGGCGATTAAAAACGGATTCAATCACCTTAGCCGCTTTTCCGGTTACTACCAGCAGAGGTTCGGTGAGTCGCCTTCCTCGACCTTACGCAAGCAAGAGTAGACCTCACTGATCCGCGTTCCATTTCTGTTTACTACCTCTATAAAGTTCAGCGTTTCCATCGATAGCTGGCTCTGATTGTGAAAATCCCCACACATGAAAAGGCCATACGCGAGTATTCGGATAACTACTCTCGGATTCGGATAGACGATCGCATTTGTTCGCTCTAGATTAGTTGCGAATTCAAGTTTTGAGTTGATAAAAAAACCAAGAACGCGAAAGCGAGGGGAAATCAGTGTCGAATTCGAAAACAGTTAGTACATTCCACATCGCAACCGGGATGTCTGTTGCAGTGTCGCTGGCCAGTTCGATGGCTGTCGCACAAACCAGCGAGAACAGCTCTGGCGGAATTTCTTCGATTCTTGAGGAAGTAACGGTCACCGCCCGAAAACAAGAGGAAGGCCTTCAAGATGCACCGCTCGCCGTAACGGCCTTTACCGGAGAGAGTCTAGATGCAAGGGGCATCACGAACATCTCCGAAGTCGGTCTTATTACCCCAAATATGAACTATCAAAATAACCCGGTGGCGGGTGGCTCATCGTCGGTAGCCACCGTGTACATCCGCGGAATTGGCCAGCGGGATTTTCTTGGCACAATCGATAACGGTGTTGGTTTTTACATTGACGATGTCATCGTTGCGCGTACTGTCGGTGCCGTCGTGGACTTGTTGGATGTTGAACGTATCGAGGTATTGCGTGGTCCCCAGGGGACGCTTTTCGGTCGGAATAACGTGGGTGGCGCGGTGAAGCTGCATACGCGCGCTCCCGGAAATGAGTTTCTGGGTTACGTAGACGGGCAAGTTGGAACAGATGGAATGTTACGCCTAAAGGCCAGCGTCGATGTGCCTTTCTCGGAGAGCTTTACGAGCACTTTTTCTATCCTCGATAGCCAACAAGATGGTTACGTTGATCGTCCCGCTGGAGGAGATCTCGGCGATGAAAATGTTACGGCGCTCCGTGCAGCCTTTCGCCTGGACGCGAGCGAAAGCGTTACAGCGGATTTATCTTTCGACTACAGCAATCAGGAAGTAAACGGCCCCGCATTCGTACTCCACGACGCTGGTGAGCTGGCGCCAGGTGGATTTGCGGGCTTTCATAATAACGTCACCGAATTTGCTCAGTGCAACTATGGTGAGTTTGGGCCGTTCGCCGTTACCGGCGTCGCTAACCCTGCTTGCTACAACAATCAATGGTTGGCAGGTACCGATACGAACTTAGGTACAGCGCCCACTTTTTCTGATACGCGCACCTGGGGTACGCGACTGGGCTTAGAGTGGCAAATAAATGACAACTGGACCCTGAAGTCGATCACCGCTTACAGAGATTTGGATGCGCAGTTTGCGAAGGACTCGGATGCTTCGCCTCTGAAAATCGTGCATTTCTTTGATGATTTCGTAACCGAGCAGTTTTCTCAAGAGCTGCAACTTATTGGCAGTCTGGCAGATGGAAAAATAGACTGGATTACCGGCCTCTACTACTTCGATGAAGATGGAGAAAATCTCAATTTGCTCGAGTTCGCCATTGCTGACTTCCAGAGTGGAGCTGGCTTTGGCACCGAGAGCGAAGCCTTTTTTACGCAAGCAACGTGGCACGCGACCGATAAGCTCGACGTGACCGTTGGCGGCCGCTATACGGACGAGACGAAGCTGTTTGATCCAGATCAGTTCGTCGGACCGAACCTGATTGGAATTCCCTATACCGATTCAGCGGGTGCTTGTGTGGTGCAAGATGAAGGCGCCAATATCGCTGCGGGCAATCCCGGCTTCGTCGCGACTATTCCTGGAGAGAACTGCCCAGTAAGGCAGCTGCCGCTGGGTGAGAATGAAAGGAACACCACGGAATTCAATCCGATGGTGAACGTGGCCTATCAGGTCTCCGATGAGCTGATGACCTATGCGACCTACTCGGAAGGTTTTCGGTCGGGTGGGTTTGTGCAGCGAGTCTTCCCACCCCTACCTTCGGTGTTTTCCTTCGATCCAGAATTTGTTGACTCCTATGAAATAGGCGCGAAGTACCGCAGTGAAGACGGAGCGCTAACGCTTAACGTAGCGGCGTTTTTCATGGACTACACGGACATTCAGGTTCGAACAGAAATCCCCGGTTTTGTAGGCGAGCTTGAAGACAACATTGGCGATGCAGAAATCAAGGGCTTTGAGGTGGAGGCGATCGTTGGGCTGACAAATTCGACCATTCTCGAATTTGCCTATGGCTACACTGATGCCGAGTACACAGCGATTCGGGTGGAGCCAGGCTTAAGCTCAACCGTAGGCTTAGATGACAGCTTCGATCACGTGCCGGAGCACAGCGCTAGCGCTGCGTTATCAAGCGAGTTCTCGATGGAATCAGGTGCGTCGATCGTTGCAAGGCTAGATGTTAGTTATCAGAGTGAGTACGCGAACGATCCAGATAATAGCGCCGAGATCTTCACCCCTGAGGTTACCCTCGTAAACGCTTCGGTTCGCTGGTATTCCGCCGATGGAAAGTATCAGTTTACCTTGGGCGGAAAGAACCTTACTGACGACGAGTACTTACGCACGGGCTATCAAAACGAAGCTATTGGTCATATCGAGCGGCTCTACGATCGTGGAATTCAGTGGTACTTGAGTGGCCGTTACGACTTCTGACGACGCTGACGGATTAGCACCAGAAAAAAAGAGCGAAATTAACAAGTCTCGATTTGGCGGCAGCTAACGAGCGATGAGGGATTGGACCGTTCTGCCTTCATATGCAAAGCGTGAACTAAAAGCCCTGGAATCGGAAATTGGTTTACCAGTTCTATCGGAAGCGGACTTCGAATCTGAGGATCGAGCCAAAGGTCAGCGCACTTTGTCGTGAAAGATTTAGCAGGAGACACCTAAATTGGAAGAATACGATTACATCATTGTAGGTGCAGGTTCAGCCGGCTGTGTCTTGGCCGCACGATTAATTGAGGCAAACAGCGGCAGCGTATTGCTTTTAGAAGCCGGTGAAAAAGACAGTAGCCTGTTCCACAAAATTCCAGCAACGGTTACCAAGGTCTTCCAGGAAAAATCTTGGTCGTATATGACTCTCCCTCAGAAAGAGTGCAATAACCGTGAAATGCTCATATCACAAGGAAAAGTCCTTGGTGGTGGCAGTTCAGTAAACGGTATGATTTACATTCGAGGCCAGAAAGAAGATTACGATGACTGGAAAGAACAATGGGGCTGTGACACTTGGGCCTACGAGGATGTACTGCCCTTTTTTAAGCGGGCAGAAGCAAACGATAGTCTAGGTAACGAGTACCACGGAGAAACAGGGGCTGTCCCAGTCAGCGAAAACAGACACCGGCACCCATTAACACAAGCCTGTATTAAGGCCTGTCAACAAATGGGGTTGGAGTACACCAATGACTTTAATGGGGCCGCTCAGGAAGGCGTAGGCTTTTATCAGACAACCACTGATAATGGCGAACGCGCCAGCACTTCTCAAACCTACTTGAAATCGGTTTCACAAAACCCACATCTTCATGTGAAGACTGATGCACTTGTCCATAAAGTCAATATGGATGGTGATACCGCGACAGGTGTGACCTATTCAATCAAAGATGGTCCCGCGCTAGCAGCCAACGCCCGTAAAGAAGTCATCGTTTCCTCTGGAACCTTCGGTAGCCCAAAAGTGTTGATGCTTTCAGGTATTGGGCCGTCAGAGCATTTGTCAGGTCTTGGTATAGACGCACTGATAAATCTTCCCGTTGGCAAGAACTTCCATGATCATCAGCATATGTCGATTACTGCAACTACAAAAGAGAACATTAGTATCTACGGTGCAGACAAGGGCTTATCCGCCGTAAAGCACATGGCGCAATGGATGCTATTCAGGTCAGGCCTAATGACCAGCAATGTGCTAGAGGGAGGCGCCTTTATCGATTCAGAAAACGTGGGTCGCCCGGATATTCAGTTTCACTTTCTGCCCTTACTCGACAACTTCGATAATACGCCAGGAGAAAAGCCAGAAGCTGAAGGTCATGGGGTTTCGATAAAAGTCGGGCATCTGCGGTCAAAATCGCGTGGAGAAGTCAGACTAAAATCGTCAGACCCAGAAGCTATGGTTGAGATTGACGCTCAAATTCTTGCTGACCCAGAAGATCTCAAAAACCAAGTACGTGCGGTTAAGTGTGGTTTGAAAGCAATGGAGCAACCCGCGTTAAAACGTTTGATCAAAAAGGTCGTTGAGCCCAGCGACGAAGAAAGTGCCTCTGAAGAGGGGCTCGAGGCCTTCGTACGCCAGAACATTAAAACTGTCTACCACCCAGGCGGCACCTGTCGTATGGGGACGTCACATACTGATTCAGTTACAGACTTAGAACTCAAAGTCCACGGGACTAAAAACCTGAGAGTCATTGATTTATCGATCTGTCCGCAAGTTCCTAGCGGCAACACCAACGCCGTGGCTATCATGATTGGTGAGCGAGGAGCTGACTTTATCTTAAAAAGTAATTCACCATAGCAAAGGCTGGTACGGACTGAGATAGTTCGATATCAACTAAGGATACAAGAAAAGCCGCGTTTCGCACATGAGGGACGGTTTTTGCCAAGGAGTGCCCTTTGCCACTGTTGGCAGAGATATTTGGCTGTGGATTGTTGTTGAAATGTGAGCGGAGATCGCTCCTGCTCAGAATTAGGAGCGTGCGACTTTTGATTCGTCGCTCAAATGATCTGAGATGTCACGCGGTGATCTTTCGGAAGGTGCTTCGTCCACTTAAGCGGATTTTTGAGCCGGGAAACTAATTCTTTTCAAAGGCAATCGACATCGCTACGTGTTCGGTAGCTCGATGGTGCTTCTCCCGATTCCCGTTTGAACGCTCTAGAGAAACTTGCCACATTGCTATAACCCAAGAGGTCGCTGATCTCGGCCGTAGACAGATCTTTCTCCCCCAAAAGCTTCTTCGCCTGCGCCAAGCGATTTTGTTTAACTAATTCTCGGTACGACAGGTCTTCTCGCGCTAGATGATTACGCAATGTTCGCGTCGTAACGTGCAGACGGTCTGCGACTTGTTCCAAGGTCGGGTAAGCGTTTTGACAACTCTCGAGCATGGCGCCAATCGAGCCACCTAAAGTCCGGGAAGAGCGGAGACGCCGAGCCAGGTTTTCACAAGCGTCGAGAAAGAGCTGTCGAGCGGCGGGGTCTGAACTACTAAGCGGGCTTTTGAGATAACTCAAAGGAAGATTGATCGCCAAGGCAGGTTGCCCATAGCTCGTCTCGCAGGAGTATTTTTCGGCGTAGTTTCGAGTCTGGGCAAAGGGCAGCGCTATCCGCACTGACGGCGGCAGGTAGCCGACACAGTCCTTCAGTAACCGGAAGCTCGCGGCAATAATCAGCTGAGCGTGAAACTCGGGCTCGCCGGAGAAAAATGGTGGTAGGTCGTACTCGATAGTCACCCGGTCGCCATGCGTCTGC
>JBCCNK010000013.1:0-27233 GCA_039025875.1 Pseudomonadota bacterium | reverse complement strand
TGTAAGGTCTCTTGAACCCGTAAAAGTCGCCCTGAAGGATGCAGATCTGTCGCCGAGTGAGATCGACGACGTCATCCTGGTCGGTGGCCAGACCCGCATGCCGCTGGTACAGCAGCAGGTGGCAGATTTCTTTGGAAAGGAACCGCGCAAGGACGTCAATCCAGATGAAGCCGTTGCCATGGGTGCTGCGATTCAGGGCGCCGTACTGGCAGGCGACGTCAAAGACGTACTGCTACTTGACGTTACGCCACTGACACTGGGTATCGAGACTATGGGTGGTGTTGCAACGCCATTGATCGACAAAAACACGACTATCCCCACTAAGAAGTCGCAGGTTTTCTCAACGGCTGATGACAATCAGACGGCGGTGACTATTCATGTGGTGCAGGGTGAGCGCAAGCAGGCGGGACAGAATAAGTCGCTGGGTCGCTTTGACCTTGCGGACATTCCTCCGGCACCGCGCGGCATGCCGCAGATCGAAGTGACGTTCGACCTTGATGCGAACGGTATTTTGAATGTGTCTGCAAAAGACAAGGCGACCGGCAAGGAGCAGTCTATTCGCATCACGGCCTCCGGAGGCCTGTCTGACGACGAGATCGAGAAGATGGTCGCCGACGCCGAGGCCAACGCTGATGCGGACAAGAAGTTCGAGGAGCTCATCAGTGCCCGAAACACCTGTGACGGACTGATTCACGCGGCTCGCAAGACCGTCGAAGAGGCTGGTGAGCACGCGACAGACGATGAAAAGGCGGCCATCGAGGCGGCGATTACCGAGGCCGAGGAAGCGGTGAAAGGCGACGACAAAGAAGCCATCGATGCCGCTGCGAACAAGCTGACCGAAGCCACTGGCCCGATTGCGCAAAAGATGTATGCCGCGCAGGCCGAGGCCGCACAGGCTGACGCGGGAGCGCAGGCAGGTGCCACCGAGGGTTCTGCTGACACCGCCGACGCGACCAGCGAAGATGTGGTGGATGCCGAGTTCGAAGAGGTGAGTGACGATAAGAAATAGAGCTTCGGCCCGGCGGGCGCATAGCGCCTCCGGATGTCCTTATCCACTCCAACGCGGGCCTACTGTGCCCGCGTTGTTGTGTCAGGGCTACAGGCAAAGCGTGACATTAACGGTGTGAGGGTACAGAGCATTTGCTCTTGAGAGTGTATGGCGAAGCGCGATTATTACGACGTTCTCGGAGTCGGTAAGACGGCTGATGAAAAAGAGATCAAGAAGGCCTATCGTCGCGTTGCGATGAAGTTCCATCCGGATCGCAACCCGGATGATCCCCAGGCCGACGAGAAGTTCAAGGAAGCGTCGGAAGCATACGAGATACTGTCCGACAGCGAGAAACGCGCAGCCTACGACCAGTTTGGACATGCCGGCGTCGAAAGTCAGATGGGCAGCGGCGGGTTCTCGGCTGGCGGCAGCTTCGCGGATATCTTTGGGGATGTGTTCGGCGACATCTTTGGCGGCGGTGCTCGAGGTCGCGGCGGCGCGCAGCGGGGCTCTGACCTTCGCTACACGTTGGAGATTTCTCTCGAAGACGCGGTGCGCGGATCGACGGTGGAGATACGTGTTCCCACCCTGGTTGTCTGCAGTACCTGCGACGGTACCGGTGCAAGAAAAGGCACCAAACCAACCACCTGTGGAACCTGTGGCGGCTCCGGTCAGGTGCGCATGCAACAGGGCTTCTTCCAGGTTCAGCAAACGTGCCCTACCTGTCGCGGGCGCGGCTATACGATAGCGGATCCGTGCACGACATGTCGGGGCTCGGGTCGCGTCGAAAAGACCAAGAAGCTCTCTGTCAAAGTACCGCCGGGGGTCGATACCGGAGACCGTATTCGCCTCGCCGGCGAGGGCGAAGCTGGTCTGGAGGGAGGACCTGCGGGCGATCTGTTCGTTCAGATGTCGGTCATGCCTCATCCCATCTTTGAACGCGATGGCAAGCATCTTTACTGCGAGGTCCCGATCACGTTCGCCGATGCCGCGCTCGGTGGGGAGTTGGAAGTCCCCACTCTGGACGGCCGGGTAAAGCTCAAGATTCCGGCGGAGACCCAGACGGGCAAACTTTTCCGACTGCGCGGCAAGGGCGTACAGCCCGTGCGCGGCGGGAGTGTGGGAGACCTATTGTGTCGCGCGGTGGTAGAGACTCCCGTCAATCTCAACAAAAGACAAAAAGACCTGTTACGAGAGCTGCAAGAGAGTCTCGGTCAGGGTGGGCAAGCACAGAGTCCGCGGCAGAGCAGCTGGTTCGAGGGTGTAAAGAACTTCTTTGAAGACATGAAGTCGTGACCACCCGCATTGCGGTCGCAGGCGGTCTGGGTCGCATGGGGCAATCCATCATCGAGCTGGCTGCTCTCTCCTCGGAATTCGAGGTGGTTGGTGTGACGATTTCACAAGGCGATCAAGTACCGCTCCAGTCGCATGTATCGTTAGATCTGTTTACGCAAGATATATCCCAGGCTGTAGACGGCGCAGACGTTCTTGTCGACTTTACCAGCCCTGCTGCGTTATCGAGCCACGCCTCTGCCTGTATCGATGGCAATGTCGGGTGGGTTCTAGGAACAACAGGGCTCGAGAGAAAGCACGACGCGGCCGTCGAAACAGCGGCCAACAACGTTCCGGTTTGCCGGTCTGCAAACTTCAGCACCGGCATTAACCTCATGCTGCAACTCGTCGAGCTTGTATCAGCGGCGGTTGACGATGACACAGACCTTGAAGTCATTGAGGCTCATCATCGGCATAAGGTCGATGCGCCATCGGGTACGGCGCTGGCAATTGGCGAGGCGATGGCCAGTAGCCGGGGCCATTCGCTCGACTCCAGCGCTGTTTACGCTCGGGAAGGCATCACTGGCGAGCGGATTCCTGGCAGCATCGGTTTTGCAACGGTGCGTGGTGGGGACATCATCGGTGAGCACACGGCGTTGTTTGCCAGCGAGGGCGAGCGCCTCGAAGTGACACATCGCGCCGGAACGCGCAAGGCGTTTGCCCGCGGCGCGCTCCGGGCCGCCAGCTGGCTGGTGGATCGCAGCAGCGGTCTGTATGACATGAGAGACGTACTGCGCCCCACTGACGCGCACGACTAACACTTTTGAGCCGGCGCCAGAGACGGCGATAGAGATGATCACATAAGGCGACGATCTGCCCTGAGCCGGGTTTTTATTTCGGCTTATGCCTGGGGGATGTAGACTTTCCGGCGCCAAAAATCGCGGAGCAATAAACCATGGCGGTTACCCTTGACGGTTCCAACCCATCCCTCGGAGGCAACATGAGCGCGGAGGCCGGACTCACAGCACCTGGCGGTGGCGAACTCATCGTTGAGATCAACGAGGCAAACGCCGCGCAGTATCTTATCGAGGAGTCGATGTCACGAATTGTGGTCGTCGACTTTTGGGCGGATTGGTGTGAGCCGTGCAAGTCTTTAATGCCAGTGCTGGAGAAGCTCGCTGCGGAATACGCCGGAGCTTTTCTGCTCGCGAAAGTTAATGCTGACGAGCAGCAGATGATTGCGCAACAGTTTGGTGTGCGCAGCCTACCAACCGTTATCGTGATGCAGCAGGGTCAACCGGTGGATGGTTTTGCTGGCGCTCAACCTGAGACGGCCATCCGCGAACTACTCGAGAAGTATTTACCGTCGCCCTATGACGCTGTTCTTCAACAGGCGCAGGAGTTGCTAGAGGCTGGAAATACGGCCGGGGCTGTCTCTTTGTACCGCTCTGCCTACGAAGATAGCGGGCATCGTCACGATATTTCGATGGCCTACGCGCACGCCCTGGTGGAAGCGAAGCGGCTGGACGACGCGCAAGAGCTATTGGATTCCGTGTCGATGGTGGACCAGGATACCGCGTACGAACAGGTGCTCGCCCAGCTTACTCTCGCGCGGGAAGCGCTACGGTCGCCGGAGCTTCTCGCTCTGGAAGAGAGCCTGGCGAGTGACCCGGAGAATCCCGATCTGCTTGAGCAGATTGCGGTTCAGTACAGTGCGGCGGGGCAATATCGGGAGGCACTTGAGAGCTTGATCACGGTGCTTCAAGCCGACGTCAACCACAAGGACGGGGCAACGAAAAAAGCCCTACTGGATATCATCGCCTCTCTGGGTAAGGGCGATCCGTTAGCGGCCGAGTATCAGCGCAAGCTATTCAGCTTGCTTTACTAGCAGTCGACTTTTTACTAGCAGTCGACTCTTTACTAGCAGTCGACCTTTACTAGCAGTCGACCTTTACTAGCAGTCGACCTTTACTAGCAGTCGACTCTTTACTAACAGTCGACTCTTTACTAACAGTCGACTCTTTACTAACAGTCGACTAGGGCAGCACCGTTGAGTACGAGGGTACTCAGCGAAACGCTGTTGGTTTAAGGCGTTTGAATCGAAGCGAGCTTCTCTGAACTGATGGCGCCAACCCGAACGTGATGCTCCGTAGCCGCCGCATCAAAAAGTGTGAGCGACGCTGAATCCAGAACCGCATCTGCCCCGTCGTCAAGGGGAGCTTCAAGGACCGTAGCCGGCCCGTAGAATACCGGCTTTAGGGATAGCATATCGCCGTTATCGAGCTGCATTGATGCTTCGCGAATATTCGCCAGCCCCTGTCCATGCCGCACGTGTACCCGCAGCACCTCCTTCTCGCTACCTTCGATGCGACTGTGCGTAGCCCGAATAAAAAACGGCCCCGAAGACTCTTCGAACTCTGCGATCACCTGGTACTGCGGGCCTTGGTCTAGATAGCGTTGAACGTAGATCGAACCGAAGCCCACCGCGAATAGCAGTACCGGCACCGTGCTGAGTTGCGCCATCGAGAACGAGATTTTCTTCATTCGCTTGTACGAAAGCCAAACGCCGGTGAATGACAGCGACGTCAGCACTAAGCCGAATGCAAACCAGATCAGCTTTATTGTCAGTGATTCCCCAAGGTCACCAAAATGCAGTGGGTCGGCAATGTCGTTAAGGTACGCGACGACTCCGCTATCGCTCGAGCGCGCGATCTGTACGATCGAGCCATCGACGGGATCGAGGGACACGCGGTTTGCCCGATCACGTACCAGCGGATCCTTCCACCGACCCCAGATCATGATTGGCCGAGTAGGAGTGGCCGGGTAAAAAACACCGGTGGGCTCCCAGTCCGGCATCGCCTCTTCGGCACGCTGGATAAGTGCGTCGGTTCCCATACGGGGGATGACCGCGCCGAATTCAACTACCCGTTCATCACTCAAACCGACACGCTGTGGCTCGAATCGGGTTCCAGCCAACTGCCCGCCGAACTCGACCAGGTACCAAAGGCCGGTGACCGCAATGAGCACCAAAAACCACATTGCCCAGATTCCCGCAGCCCGGTGAAAGTCACCAATGAGCACTCGCGCGCCCCGGTCAGATCGAAGGCGAACCGCCACCGTTCGTAGACGGCCCGAGGTCTTCAAGCCTGTGTACAACGACAACAACAGAACGAAGCCCATTGAACACACAATGGGCAGACTGATGATCTTAGGGGTGAACAAGTAACGGTGCAGATCCCGAAGAAAACGTTGGACAGTGAGTGGGTGCGTCCGCCCCGTGACTTCGCCAGTCCATTGATTGACGTGCAGAAAGTATCGCGTGCGGTTGGGCGTGAGCATTGTTGCTCGATAGGCAAAGTAGTCTGCTTCTCCTTCTGCCAGCCAGGTCAATAAATCATCGGGAGCGGCGGCGCGTACCGCGCGCTCCATTTCTTCCCAGCTGACGGTCTCGTCCCCTGGCGTAACGCGCATCTCGGCGCGGAGCAACCAATCGATCTCGTCGGACACAACGGCGAATGTGCCGGTGAATAGAACGACACTCATGATCAATGCGAGATGAAACCCGAACCAGCTATGCAGATTGAACAGGCGCTGCTTCGGCGTTACCGTCGTGCGGATGTTCGCAGCAATTTGTTGCGGTGTAAGAGTCACGCAGTCAGCTCAGGAAACATAGCTCGGAATTGATAGCTCGGAATTGATAGCTCGGAATTGTTAGCAGGTCTGATGCAGCGCTGAGCGAGTTCTGAGCTCCACTCTGGCCGAATTGGGACAGCGACTTATCGCGTCTCCGAGCTCCCATTGTAATCGGACTGACTCGCGATGGGCAGCGTGGCGCGGTTTTCGAGCTGCCTCGATCGCCAAGCCGGCACTGCTCAAATCCGCCGAATCGAGAAGTCACGGTAGCGGCCGAGCGTCATCCGGGCCTGCTCTTGCAGACAAAATTGCACTTAGAAGACCACTTCGACCGAAGCGCGTATTTCGCGGGGAGCTTCCGGATTCACACTGAACGGTGAGCGGGCTTTGAAGTATTCGGTATCCGTAAGGTTCAGAGCGTTCAGTCGAAAGATAAAGTCTGTGCCGCTGAATCTCGTCATCAGATATTTGAGCCCGACATCCACGCGCGTATAGGAATCCAGGTCGTAGCTGTTCGCATCGTCCACAGGGCGATCAGACTCATAAAACACACCGCCTTGAATCGATAGCCCGCGCAGGGTTGTGTCTGGCGCGAACTCGTACTCGGCGGTGAGACTCAGAGAAAACTCTGGCACGCCAAAGGGTGTATTGCCCACGAGGTCGGGGTTGTCGTCTTTCGTGAACTCAGCATCGAGGTAAGTTGCTGATCCTGAGACGGTGATCTGCTCGGTAAGTAGACCGGCGATTGTTAGTTCAGCCCCGTCATGTTGCTGCGTACCGCGCTGCAAAAGCCGATTGGTTGCCGGATCTTCAAACGGTGCGTCGGAGCGTTCGATCGTGAAGATGGCACCCGTCGCCAGCAGCTTGCCCTCGTAGGCTTCCAACTTAGCGCCAATTTCGAATTGCTCACCGACGGTCGGGTCCAACGACTCCCCCGCATTCTCGAAGCCGGAACCGACGGGACCATTAGGCTCGAAGCTCTCACTGTAAGACGTGTACAGTGAAAAATCTGGTGACGGCAAGTACACCACGCCAAGACGAGGCGTGAAGTTGGTTGCTTCTGGGCGTCCCCCCAGCGGTACTCCTGCCACGGAAAAGGTCGACTCGAATTCGTCGTATCGTCCACCAACAAGAACTCGCCATTGCTCGCCAAGCGAAATGGAGTCCTGAAATGTGATACCGCGCCGGTCTTCCGATCCGAGGTTCTTTTCAGGCCGTGGCGTGATCAGAGGGTTGGGTACGATTACGGGATCGAAAATATTGGTAGCGAATGTTTCGTTCCTGGTTGTCTCGTTGTTGTCGATACCCACATCCGTGCGATCGATACCAATCAGAATCTGGTGCGCAATTGCACCGGTCTGGAATTTACCGATGATATCGAGGTAGGTCGTTGTGAAGTCCCAGCGATTGATTCTGCGGCGCGCTCGTAGATTGATATTGCCTGCCTCATCGGGAACACCGCGAGTTTGATTGTCGTAGCGGTCTCGCTGGTAGTCCTGATCGCTCACACCCGCTCGCAGCCGCCAGTTGTCATTGAATCGGTGATTTATCTCGGCGAATATGTTGAACACGTCGGAGTTGTACTGCGTCCAGGGTTGACTGAGTATGGTGTCGTAATCCAGGGCTGACAGATTGCCGTCAAGGCTGACCAGACCGATGTCCTGAGGACGATTGTCCTCGGTGTAGTCTGTATTGAACCGCACGGTGGTGTTTGCGCTCAGATCCCAGTCCAGCGCCACCGAGAGTATACGGCGCTCCGTTTCGAAGTCTGATCCATCGGCAAACTCACGAAACGAGTGGGAATCCTCATAGGCCCCGTTCACGCGGTAGCGCACGGAGCCATCATCGATAAGCTTGCCTCCATGATCGAACGTTATGTGGTTGAAGTCGAAGCTGCCGGTGGTGGCCTTGATGGACGTTCGGCGCTCATCTGTAGGCCGCTTAGGGATCATGTTGATCAGTCCCCCCGGTGCCATTGTTCCGTAGAGCACTGATGATGGGCCCTTGAGCACCTCCACTCGCTCTAGCACTTCGATCGGTACCGACGCCAGATGGAAGAATGTGCGCCCGTCGCGGAAGAAGTTACTACTGTTCGACAGGCCAAACCCCCGAATTGAATAGGAAGAGTAAGCGCCCAGAAAATTGTTGGCTTTCTGAACGCTCGAATCATTCTGCAAAATTTGATCAAAGCGGAAAGCCTGTTGATCGGCAATCAGGTCGGCATTGATGATGAAAAGCGACTGGGGCGTCTCCAGAATCGGCAGATCGAGCCGGGCTGCGGAGGTAGCGTTTGTGTCGTAATAACCACGCTGACCTGTGACGAGCACTTCTTCTATCGCGGTTGATGACTCATCGACCTTATCGTTTTGGGAGAGGGCGAGGGTGCTCCAAGCCAGCAGGGGTATTGTGACCAGGCGTGCGACAACGACGGCGTTCATTTTGTATTCTCAGTAGATGATTGCATAAACATTAGAAACTAAATGATAAACGTTATCGTTACAACCTCAGTATTTTACAAAGCCGGTTGCCAGTTAAAGCCGGCTGCCCAATAAAGCCAGCGAGCGCCCGGCACTGCGTGGAATAGTCTTGGTCTCGCAAAGCCGTTGATTCATCCGGTATAGAAACTGCGTTTGCGACCGCTACCCTTCGATAACCCCGGTGTTACCGACGCGGTACTCCCTTGTATTCAATTCTCCTACGCTCCGTCAGGCGCTCTTTCGTGATGAGGATTCGTCGACGTCTTGCTTTGCTTAACGGTGTTCCAACGCGTCGGATACTCACGTGTGTGGCGGGAAGGGCTTATACGTGGTTGCACTCCTTGCCGCGCACCGGATTGATGTTTTCGTGTCTCTCGACCATCTACGGCTTGCTAGGCTTGATTGTCCTGCTCCACTCAGTGGATGCCCATTCTCTCAATCTCGATGCAAATGACCGCTCGATACTGGATCGGGCGTGGTTTACAGATGATGGATTGCCAGCGTCGAATGTTTGGAAGGTCATTGAGGCTCAGGACGGATACCTGTGGCTAGCTACCGATAAAGGCGCGGTCCGCTTCGACGGTTCGAGTTTTGATACTTTCAATAGTCGAACTCACAGCGCATTTGCCGTAGACGACACACGCTCGGTTTATCAGACTGCTGAGGGCGACCTTTGGTTTGGCACCTACGGCGGCGGCGTGGTACGAAAAACCGGCGATGCGTTCCGTGCTTACGGTCCTGAGACAGGACTCGAAGATCAAGTTATCTACTCTATTTTTTCGACGGCCGGCGGTGTGCTGTGGGTCGGTACGGCTCGCAGTGCGTGCCGGCTCGAAGAGAACGATGTCTTCACCTGCTTCGGTACCGAAGATGGCTTTGGTTCCACTCGCGTTTTTCGTATAGCCGAAGCAGCAGATGGCACGCTCTGGTTCTCAAGCCTAGGAGGTGGAGTAACTTCCCTGAGCGGCGCCGTGTTTAAGAACTGGGGAGCTGACGACGGTTTTTCTGACGATCCAGTACTGGGTTTGCGACGAGATCCTGAGTACGGGATGTTGTTTGCTACCTACACCGGCGATTTCTTCGCCTTCGATAGAGGCGACTTTCGGAGGCTCGATTTTGGAGACCTGCCCGACCAGGCATTGGTAGCCAACGTGCTAAGAGACAGAGAAGCAAACCTCTGGGTTTCCACGGTCAATCAGGGCCTGTGGCAGGTTCATCCCGTCTTGCGTCGCGTCGATACCAGAAACGCCGTACCGTCGACCTACGATATCCTAGAAGACCGATCCGGAGCATTGTGGCTCGCAACCGTAGAGGGGTTGCGCTCAATCACCGAAGTACCCTTCGTTGCCTTTGGTGAGCCGGAAAATCTGGTTGATCGCACGTTTGTCGTTGAGTCCAGCACGAGAGCACGAATCTGGGCAGGTTCGGAAGGACAAGGCCTCTTTTGGTTGGATCCAGATGGTTCCCGCGGATCAATTGATCAACGTAGCGGTCTTCCTTCGAACAGTGTTTCCGCTTTGACGATGGTAGGTGAAGACAGCCTGCTGATAGGTACATTCAACGGCGGCGTAGCGTGGATAGAAAATGATGCCGTGGTGCGGGTGCTCACAACGTCAGATGGTCTACCCAGCAATCAAGTCGCTGCCATTCATCAGGACAACAGCGGTTACACCTGGGTTGCCACATCAGGCGGCCTTGTAAAGCTCAAAGATAAGCGCATTGTCCAAGTCTTGGGTGCAAGCGAGGGCGTACCCGCGATGGTGCGGTCCATTAGCGAGACCGCTGATCAAAAGCTGTGGCTGGCGACGGACTACGGTCTGATAGAACTGTCGTTGCGGGAGTCGCGTGTGCTCCGCTTAATTGATGAGAGCGCTGGCCTCGCTTCGACCGTTACGACGTCTACATTGATCGACAAGAACGGTGTGCTTTGGATCGGTGGACGAAATGGAGATTTGACTCGCTACGAGAACGGCGGTTTTTTCGCTTTTACTAAAGATCACAATCTGGGTGTTGAGTCCATAATGGGTATGGTTGAGGACACCCAGGGCTACTTGTGGTTCGGGGGCCGGACGGGAATCGCCCGCATTGCACTCAGTGAACTTAATGCCGTCGCGACTGGGGAATCATCTGCGGTTACAACCCGCTTGATGAGTGAGCGCGATGGTCTTCGCACGACTCGTGTGCCAGGTGGCTACCAGAGACCTATGGTCCTCGATCGAAGAGGGCGCGTCTGGTTTGCCACGACGAAGGGTCTCGCCCGAGTAGATCCCAAGTCGTTCAGCGCCTTGCGTAGGCCACCGGATCTTACAGTAGAAGCGTTTCGCGTGGACGGCGCTGTACTTGAACGAGCAGATCAACTCACGGTGCCCGTGGGGGCTCAGTCGCTAGAAGTGGACTATTCCGCTCCGGAGCTTCGCGACGGTGAGAGTCTCCAGTTCCGTTACAGGATGTCGAGTCTGGACAGTCGGTGGCAGGATGCTGGGACGCGACGCACTGCTTTCTTTACAGCGTTGCCGGCCGGTCAGCACCTCTTTGAAGTTCAGACTATCTACACTGGACAGCGATGGGCCGACGGGGTGACTTCGTTGGCTTTGGAGTTTTCTGTAGAGCCCAGATGGTACGAGACATCAGCGGCGCGGCTGGCGGGGTTACTGGTTGTGGCTCTGGTTGCGTGGTTGACTTACACGCTGGCACTCACGAATGCGAAAGCACGCGAGAGAAGGCTTAAGGAGTTGGTAGCGGAACGGACCAGCGCCTTGACATTGGCTCGCGATGAAATGCGGCGCATGTCGCTCACCGACCCGCTAACACAGATCCCAAATCGTCGGCACTTCGAAGAACGCATCACCGCGCTTTGGGACTCAGCCTGGCCCAGGGGTGCATCCCTGGGTGTAATGATTGTGGATGTGGATCACTTTAAAGCCTACAACGACGCGGCGGGGCACCAGGCGGGCGATCACGTTCTACAGCGAGTCGCGGGTACGCTCCTTGATGGCGTACGCGAAGGAGACTTTGTCGCGCGTTATGGTGGTGAGGAGTTCATTCTGTTACTCGGGGGTTCTGATACTTCAGGGACACAGCGGGTAGCTGAACGATTGCAGGAGAGTATTCGCAAACTCGGCATAAAGCACCCAGGGGTAGAGGGTGTTGTGACCGTGAGCGCAGGGCTCGCGACAGCCGTGCCGGGCACCGTATCGGCGGAGTCACTGATCAAAAGCGCCGACAACGCACTCTACGCGGCAAAGGCAGAGGGTCGGGATCGGTTGAAAACCTATGAGGCCTCTCAGCCAACCGAACTAGAGGCCTCTCAGCCAATCGAACTAGAGGCCTCGTAGTTGTAGTCGTCAGCCTGCTCAACTCGGCAAGTCGTCGTCGCTCTTGCTGTGTTTAATTCACCACCGTGAACGCGCGACCTTCTTCCACCAGAGCTTTTACGTTGCGCCCGTCACAATCGACTAGGTTTGGGCCTTTGATGACACCTTGTTCGTCGACCAAAATCACTACGGGGTCAGACGTCAGCGTCTTGAATAGCGTGTCGCCATTACTCATACGCGCACTTACGTAGTACACAAGTTTCTGCCACGGGAGCACGCCTGTGGGATCGGCAACGGAACACACGATCACGTCGGGAACCTCGTCCAGGATGTCGGCCCGACTTGGCGGTGCGAGTGTCAGCAGCGTTGTGGTGAGTAGGCAAATCAGCCGAATGCATTGATGCTTCACGATTGCGTTCTCCTTACTTGCTTGTTCCTTGTTTTGGATACCCACGCCCGAAGTAGCGACTAGGAACGTGACTAGGAACGATAGATCTGTGCACTAGCAGGTTGTTCGACGTGCTGCTCCTTGAACGTTGCTTTCATCCGCCGCACCAGCCGATCACGACTCGTATTGCCGGGGGCACGGTAGTGAAGCGCGTTTAGACACTAACATCTGTAGTGCTTAATGACGTGCTCGGTCAAGTGATTAGACAGCTTCGTCGCTGGTTTACTCCGTAGATATTAGCCGATATCGGTCGAGTCCGATTAGAACGCCGGACTTGCCAAGGGGCGCCCTCGTTCGACCCTAGGATCTGAAAAAAGTAGCTGATCCAGCCTTTCAATCAAACTCGGATAACATAGCGCCGGACAGTCTTTTCTGTGAAGTCGTCCGCCGTGCTCGTAGCCGCCTACAAGGTAGTTCGCTTTAAGGTAGCTGCCTTTGCAGGACTGTTCTCTGTGGTCGTAGCCCTTGGCAAACAAGCTTTGATAACGCTAGGGAGCCTCTGAACCAGTCAAGGGTGCCTCTGGTTCAGCTATGTTTGGAACTCACTACTCATAGTTTCGGTGACCTGCTCTTTGCAATCTACTGACGGCTTCAGAAGCACATACGTATTCTAAAATGAACCTTTCGTCACGCTATGCCATCTTATCTCTGTGCCGCGTTCGAACAGTAAACACTACGCACGCTGGTTGCTGACCAACAGCGTCAGCGGCATTGCGATCCTCGCTGCGCTCGCTGCTGGAGTGTCGTATTCGATTCCAGTTTGTTTGTTTTGGGCCGTAACCAGCTACGCGCTACTCGCGTTTGCCATTGTTCCCCGTATGCGGGTCGCTGACTGGCTGAGCGCGTCTCGCGTGTTGCTGTCGTGCCTGGCCATGATCTGCGTCAAGTTGGGTACCGCCGCATGGCTGCCGCCCGCACTCTTTGCTTTAGCTATCGCCACCGATTTGGCTGACGGTTATGTGGCACGGCGTACCGGAGCCACATGGCATGGAGCCAGACTCGATATGGAGGCCGACCAGCAAGTAGTGCTCCTGCTAGCAGTCGCTGTAATGGAGCATACGTCCCTCGGGGTTCTGGCCCTCACGCTGCCCGGTCTCAAGTATTTGTTCACTCTGCTGACCAGTGCAGCGCGGGTTCGTGTTGGCGAGGTTAAACCGGTTCGAGGAGACAACCGTCGGGCCCGTCTGATTTTCGTTTTCGTGGTCGCCGCTTTATTCATAAATCTACCCTCTTTGCCGGTGAACCTTCCTCTTCCTCAGGGACAGGCAACCGACGCGATTCTGCTCATGGCCGTAGTCTTACTATGCGGTTCCTTCTCTTCCGACTGGCTCTACCAGTGGCGGCGCCGATGGACCTAGCGGGCACTGCAAGCTTAGCTGTAGTGTTGGGGTACCTGACTCTGGCGCTCGAACTTTGGCTGATCCCTGTTCCCAGTGTCGTATCGGCTGTCGCGTTAATGAAGAGCGAGCGGGTGCAGGGGATGGGTATGTTTTACCAGCTGCGCTGGCTGCTACCTACTCTGGTCAATATTACGGTATTCGCTTTTCCGCTGATTCAGTCCTGTCTTGTGCTGGTTGCGACTTTCGACGGGGGTACGAGCGCAGGTGCCAATACCAGCGGCCTTTGTTGGCCCCCAGGAATTGTGTCGTTGCTTGGCCTGTTATTGATTATTGGAGGTCGGCTGCTCACCGTGCTGGTCGCAACAGCGATGCGTTCTCAGGCGCCGGTGAATCTGATGCGAGGGACATTGGAGCTGCCCTTGCGTAGCGATGGTTTGTTCCAATACAGCCGGAATCCAGGGCTTTTGGGAATGTACTTGTTTGCACTTGGCATTTTGCTGTTGCAGTCAAGCGCAGTATTCGCACTGGGTCTATGCCATTACATGTGGCACATGCACCGCCGGGTGCTCATGGAGGAAGGCTACCTCAGGGATCGCTTCGGAACCGCTTACACCGATTACTTAGGGCGCACCCGACGCTATGTCTGAAGCACGCAAGGACACGGCCCCAACAGGCGAGGATCGCGCATCGACCCAAGTTCGACAGCGCGAGATTGCAAGTTGGTTTGATAAGACCTATTCGATGCGAGGGCTTAGCTACCTTCGGCCCAGTAGGGCTTACGAAGTCTTCTCCCAAATGCTCGGCCTCTCGCCCGGTGATAGCTTGCTGGACATCGCCTGCGGTCCAGGACTGTTCCTGGAGCAGGCTCAGCGCTGCGGCGTGCAGGTGAGTGGCGTCGACATATCGCCGGTCGCCATAGGGCTTGCGAGGAAGCGAGTAGCCGGGGCAGGTCTGGCAATCGGAGCAGCCGATCGTCTGCCGTATATCGATGGGACATTCGATTTTGTTACCTGTTTCGGCTCTCTCGAGCGGTTCTTGTCGGCGCGATGTGCGCTGGACGAAATGAACCGGGTTCTACACGACGACGGCAGAGTTCTAATCATGGTTCGAAACAGTCTAACCCCAGGCTGGCAAGCAATTTCTAAACTCGGATTGGGGAATCAGGCCGGGCATCAGGGTGCAGGAAGTCTCGACCACTGGCAGCAGCTACTTGAGGCATCCGGTTTCACGGTGCTTGAAGTCCATCCGGACCAGTGGCCGCTGATGCGCTGGCAAAGGCTCAAGTTCTGGTTGGGAGCAGATGCGGACTTCGCATCTATCCGACGGGGATACTTACCGATCACTTGTGCAAACGAGTTGATTTTTCTCTGCAGGAAAACGGAGCAGCCAATTGAACGCGTCTGACGCACAGTACGATGCGCTTTCCCGGCTGATCGTAGCAGTAGCTTCGCTGGGCCGAGGTCCGCGACCCGCGGATCTGAATATGCATAAGGCGCTAATATCCGAGCCCGAAAGTCCGGTCCACCCTGCCAGTTCGAGGCGAAGTAAAACTGGTATCAATGACTGGCTGACGGCGGAAATCGCCGCTGTGAAACCACGGCGAGTACTCGACATCGGATGCGGGTTCGGAACGTTGCTCGCGTCAATTCGCGCCGAACACACCTGCGATACCATCGGTCTCTCGCCTACACCGTTCACTGTCGCCTACGCCAACCGCTTCTGGCGTGATCATCAGCCAGGGTCCGCTCCGGATATCAGGCTTCAGGCGTTTGGTGAGCCCGTAGTGGCTAGGCCAGGTTCGGACTTCGAGACAGGCAGTGAGAGGGGCGATGACTCTGGGTCCAGTGGCATCTCGGAGACGGAGACGGAGACCGAGACCGAGAGCAGGAGCTTCGACCTCATCATCGCGCTGGAATCTATAGGCTACAGCGCTGATCTCACAGATACTCTCAGTTGGTTGGATACGCTGCTTGATGAACATGGCACGGTATGGCTCCTGGATGATTGGCGCATCGCTCAATGGCCAGAACATGCGTCCGCGATCCAAGCGCTCGGGCGCTGCTGGCATCGGCCGCGGCTTTACTCCGTCGAGGATCTCCTCAATGCTGCTGGTGATCACGGTCTGTCCCTTGTAGATCGCGTCGATTTCACTCACCGCGTCCCGGCAGTGCACCAGCGGCCCGGTTCTGCTCGTCGAGTGTGCCTGCGCATCGCGAAGGCAGTGAGCGGAGCGACGCGGTGCGGTGAAGTTGCCTCGGCGTTCCTCGGTGGCTGGTATCTGGAATCCCTGTATAACCAGGGTGCAGTTCGTTATGAGCTGATCAAGCTCCAAAGGCTACCGGCTTAAGATGCCGTTTCTAGCCAATTCCGAGACGGGTATGGCCGGCACCGACAACCGGTCTGTGTTTTTCGGCCTGGTGTGTTTGCTCATACTGGCATTGCTGGCTCTGCCCCTTGCGGCAACTCGCGATCTGCTCGTGATTGTCGCCGTGCTGGTGCTGCTCGATCGGCTCCCATGGCGTCGGTTAACTGGCTGGGTTTACCCGTTCGTCGGTCTGATGATCACGCTGGTTCTTCTGACGGAAGTTGCAGATAGAGCGTTTCAGTACTTTTTCGCTCGGCCACTGGAACTCCAGTACGACCTGTTTTTGCTGCCCGCACTTTGGGATCTCATCGAAGATTCTTCCGGTACCCTGACCGCGCTGGTGTGTACGGCAACACTGCTCGCGCTCATTCTGCCGTTTGCCTTCGTCTTCTCAAGGATTGCAAGCCGCGCGGCATCTTGCCTACGGTTGCGTCAGATGGTGATCCTGGCGCCCGTTCTCCTGACATCTTACCTTGTGCTGATTCCCGGGAGTTTTCGCAGTGTGACCCTGGCCCAGGGCGTCGTCGGTGCCTACGACGTGGCGAACGGCGATGATCAGTTTGAACGGGTTCTTGTCGCCGCTAGGCAGGAACTGCTCGCACTGCCCGATGATTTAGGACGCCTGCGCGGGCAGGACTTTCTGTTCTTTTTCATTGAATCCTATGGTCGTCTGCTCTGGGATGATCCTGGTTTGCGCGAGGACTTTCTTGGTCGCATGCAACGCTACAATGAGGATCTGCAAGCCGCTGGTTACTTCACCAGCAGCCGTTTCTTGCAATCCACCACCTTTGCCGGTGCCTCCTGGATTGCCCACATGAGCGTTATGAGCGGTGTCGAATGCCGCAACACGGTGCATTGGAAGCGACTGCTGAACAGCCGAGTCCGCCCCCTACCAGACTATTTTCGCGCTCAGGCCTACCGCACCGTCAGCGTCATGCCAGCAATGGATCTAAACGAATGGCCCGAGGGTGACTACTTTGGGTTCACTCAAAACATCTGGGCAGAACAGCTGGCTTATGTAGGGCCGCGCTACGGATGGTCACCCATGCCCGATCAGTTTGTGCTGCTGCGGTTCGATCAATTGGGCTTGGTGGACGATGATACTCCCGTGTTTGCAGAGATATCCCTGACCAGCAGCCATGCGCCGTTCTCTCAGATACCTGCCTTTCACACGGGGCCCTGGCAGCTCGATGAACTTGAGAACACCCTCGCCAGCCGCAAGCCGAGTCGTGCACGATCGATCTGGCAGAATCAGTCGGCGACCAATTACGCCACAGCGGTAGACTACTCGCTTGCCAGCGTTATGCGGTTTTTGGCGCGCCAATACAAGCGCGACGGTGTGTTGTTGATTCTGGGTGATCATCAGGCGAGTAAAGCCGTGCACCGAGTCGACAGCGACGCTCTTGGACACAGATTTCATGTGCCACTGCACATCGTGACGCGTGACCGAAGTCTGCACGAGGATCTGCTCCAGGCAGGGTTTACCGACGGTCTTCATCCGAATGAGAACATGGAACCGATGCCGATGAGCGCGCTCAAAGCGTTTTTTCTCAACCTCTTTCACAACCCTGGATTCATACTGTGATGATTTCGGCGGATGCGCTCTGGCCGGCTCTGTTGCAGGCGCGCGACTATCTTCTTGAGTATCGGGCTCGTAAATCCGGTGCGCGTAGTTGGGAGTTTCTTTGTGCCCCGGGTGGGGAGTGGCAGTTCGAGGCTTCAAGCCGTGCAGTAGCTTGGTCAATCAACGATCACCGACTGACGTGTGACCTCGAGTCTCCGCGGCCCCGTGAGTGGTCGGCTGCGCTCGGCATTGTTACCCGGTATCTGGACATTTTGCTTTCTCAAGCAACAGCGGACTCGAGCGGAACACAGGTTCGGACCCTTGCGAGTTTCGCACAGAGCCTGGACGGATTTATTGCGACGATGAGTGGTGACTCGCAGTGGATCGGCAACGAAGCGAACCTTGTCCACGCGCATCGCCTGCGAGCACTGCACGATGCAATCCTGGTAGGGAGAAACACGCTGGTCGTAGACAAGCCGCGTCTATCAGTCCGCAAAGTTGCGGGCAAGAATCCCACCAGGGTCGTGGTAACGAAGTACGCGGGCCTCGACGACGCCTTTCTGGATGCGCTTCATGCGCCGACTCTCGTGCTAGCTCCTAAAAACGGTACAGACGACACCGAAACTGTTACCGGTGAGCACGCTGGCGTCACCATGTGCCCAGTGGATGACACACTCGAATGCGGACACTTAAGCCCCAAAGCGATGCTGGATCAGCTCCGAGAACTCGACGTGCGTTCCCTCATGATAGAAGGTGGAGGCAAAACCGCCTCGCTGTTCCTGCGCCACGGTGTGCTGGATGAGGCTGACATTCATATTGCGCCCATCTGGCTGGGCGACGGAATCAGGCCGTTTCAGGTTCCAGCGCAAGGCTCGGTGGCGGCGACGACCTGCTATGCCGCCAGCACCTTCGACCTGGATGGGCAAGCACTCATGACGCTGAGGCTGCACTGAGTGCTCGAAGAAACGGTCGCATACTGGGTTCAGCGGGCAGGCGTCGGCACGCTTGAGATCGAAGATCGGCCGGTTGCCTGTGACGGTGAAGTGGAACTCAAAACCCTGGTGACGGGTATAAGCCCGGGAACCGAGCGACTTGTTGGTCTCGGGCACGTGCCTATCGAATGCTGGGAGTCGATGCGTTGTGCACATATGGCGGGTAGTTTTGCGTTCCCGCTTAAGTATGGCTACTCCCTGGTAGGACAGGATGAACGAGGCCGACGGTTCTTTGTCATGCACCCGCATCAAAGCCGGGTATCGGTTCGGTCGCAGGACCTGATCGCAATCCCCGAGTCGATTCCGAATCAGCGGGCGGCGCTGTTTCCGGCGCTCGAGACAGCGCAGAACGCTATCTGGGATGCGTCGCTTGAGCCGGTGGAGCAGGTTGCGGTTGTGGGAGGAGGGCTGATAGCTCTCGCGGTCGCTTTTTTGCTGAGGGGGCTGTATGGACATCCAATTACGCTGATTGAAGTGAACGATGCGCGGCGTGAGTACCTGCGATCTATTCCCTGGATTGAGGCTTGTTCCCCGGCGTCCTTCAAGTCTGCGCCACCTGACAAGGTTTTCCACTGTTCGGCTTCTTCACAGGGCCTACAGTGGTGCGTGGACAACAGCGCGTTTGAGGCGACCATTGTGGAACTAAGCTGGTATGGCGCGCAGAGCGTCACGGTCAACCTTGGTGCGGCTTTCCACCACGGTCGCAAAGCACTGCTCAGCTCGCAGGTATCTCATATCGCTCGGCCAGTACGCGACACGATTGATCGGCAAACAAGATCTGAACACGTGCTTAAGCATTTACAGCATTCCATGCTTGATCAACTACTGCAGCCCATCTACGGCCTCGACGCCCTACCTGAACTGATGGCATCCGTATACCAGAAGCGAGACCAGTTTTTAGCGCCAGTGGTGGTTTATTAATGATCGTACGAGGAGACATTGAGTGAGCTTTAGCTTATCGGTGCGAGAGCACGTAATGATTGCGCACAGTCTCGCGGGTGAGGTGTTCGGTCCGGCGCAGCGTCTGCACGGTGCGACCTATGTGGTGACAGCGTCTTTTATTGCCTCAAGCCTTGATGAGCACAATCTCGTGATTGATATTGGCATCGCGCACGAGGCGCTGAATAAAGTGCTGGAACCACTGTCCTACCAAAATCTCGACGAGCTTCCGGTTTTTGCCGGCAAGGTCACGACCACAGAATTTTTGGCGCAGTGGATACACAATCAGCTCGCTGTGAAGATTCATGAGCTGAAAGTCACTGGCGTGAGCGAACTCGCCATCGAGCTGCGGGAAAGCCACGTGGCCTGGGCTGAGTATAGAGCGCCACTTGCCTGAGCTGTTCAGCAATACATGGCCGGCGCACCCGATCCTACTTCCCATCGCGTTGTGCGGCTGACTCGTCTGTGCCGCAGCTTCTGATAATTGAGCCAGCAGCTCTCATCCAAGTATCGGGCGGCTATCGCTACAACGCACAGCTAGCGGGTGCCTTACGTGCCCGTGGCGAAGGTGACGTGTTGCGCACCAATACTCCGGAGCAAATCCTCGAGTACCCCGGTTGCTGCGCGCTGCTCGACAGCCTGTGGTTCACTACGCCGCCCCCAGCGGATTTTCAACGTCGGCTTCGTGCTTCTGGTATTTTGCTGTTTCTGCTGGGGCACTATTTCCCTCCCTCCAACCCTGTCTTATGCAGCCAGGAAAAGAGTCATTGGTTAGCCTGTCTCAGAAGATGGATTCCGCTCGCCGAGGGGGTTGTGGTAACCGGGCAAAGAGCGCTCACCGACTGGTCAGGTTTGATTTCTCCGGATCGCGTCTACGTTGCGCCCCCGGCGATAGACATTCGCATGAAGAGTGAAAGCTCGTTCGATGACGGACTTCGTCTGCTGACAGTTGGTACCGTCACGGAGGCCAAGCTGCCGTTAGCACTGCTGCGGCATCTGGCGTGCCTGAGCGAAGCTCAGTTTCAGTGGAAGATCGCAGGCTCGATTACGAAAGATTCAGACCACTACAGAGCCTGCCTGGCAGCGGTTGATCACGCCGGGATCGCTGCTCGGGTGCGGTTCGTCGGCGAACTGAAGCATCAGCAGATTTTGGATGAGCTCTTCGCGGCAGATGTGTACCTTGCAACGTCCCAGTTTGAGAGCTTCGGTATTGCCAGCGCCGAGGCGCTCAGCGCAGGGCTACCGTTAGTCGGATTCGATGCGGGTGACTTGTCGCTGTGGGCCCCCGATCAACCAGGCTGTTTCATTGTCCGGCAAGGAAGCTTCGCAGAGTTTGCGGCAGCCATTAAGGGCTGGATCCGCGGAGGTCGAGCGGCGCTCCCCCCCAAGTCTCAACTGTGCTCACTCGAGAATTCCTGGGACGCGGTGGCTGACCGCGTACTTGAGGCTGTGCGGCGATAGTCTTCGCAGGCTCCATCACAGCGAAAACCCTGCGCAGTATTACTTCCTAGAAGCTGCGTTTGTTTTTATGTAGCGGTATTTGCCTTTATGTCCGCCGCGGAAACACAGGCAGCATTTTTAGGAATTTGTGCTATTCCTGATTCGTGTGTCGTTCCTTTGTCTGGCGAATCGAACAAAGAGGTAAATACGATGAGAAGCCTGATTTTTCTGACTTTTGCGTTGTGGCAAGCCTCCGCGAAGGCTGACGATCCCTTTGCCTCTGTGGATCCCCAGGTGCGGAACGCGTTTCTGAACGGTTACTCGCGCGGCGTTGCCTATACAGACGAGATGTCCCCTTCCGTAAGGCCTATGCGGCTTCCCTCTGAATGGCAGCTATTGGCGTTTTGGGTGGATGGGCGCAGCGAAGCATCGACGTTCATGATCCAGGGGTCTGTTGAAGAAGGGCTCAGGCAGGCGGCTCAAGCGGTGGAGCAGACGGGCTGGAGGGTGTTGGAGGATGACGGCTGGGGATCTGCGCGAGCCGGTTTCATGTCGCGCGCTAGTGTCCGAGGTGCTGCATTTTGCAACGCTGATGACGATCGCACGCTTACGATCAGGTCGCAGCCGAAGCCGGATCTCGTGCACGTTTCTCTATCCTTTTCTTCTCGCTATAGCCAGTGCACACAAGATGCGCAAAACCGCATGGCTTGGATGGGAAAATCTCAGACTATGATGCTCAGCCTGCAAATCAAGCCGCAAAAAGGCCTATCGGTGCGAGGCCAGGGCAGCGGTGGCAACGGAGAGTCGTACCGGAGCAATGTTGTTGTCGAGGGTGAATTTGATCGCCAGCAGATCCTTGACGACCTACAGCGACAGATCGCAGAGCAAGAGTGGATAGAGCAGGTCAGCTGGGACAGCGATGGCACATCGGGTTCGGCATGGATCCGAACGGACAGGGCATCTGGCAAAATCCTGACCTGCGCCGGCACGCTTGAGGCTTTCAGCCTGGACAACGGATCAATGGCCATCCGCTTTGTCGTCAGCGACCTTGCGGCACTCGCGTCGCGCTAGGCAGGTGGTGGTTCCGGTGATATAGAGTGGTACCTACCCGGTGGCGAACCACCGGGCAGAGTCAGGTATCGCTCCGGGAGTGTTGATTAGGACCCTGTTCCGACCAGCCCTCGTCGCTCGAGCAAGGGCTGGATATCTGCGTCGCGGCCCATGAAGTCTCTAAATAGCTGCATGGCCTCTTTGCTTCCGCCCTTGGAGAGCACGGTTTCGCGAAAAAGATCTCCATTCGCCCGCGTCAGACCGCCGTTTTCGCTGAGCCATAGGGAGCTGTCGGCATCCAGGACTTCGCTCCAGATATAGGAGTAGTAACCCGCCGCGTAACCCCCCATGGCGTGAGAAAAGTAGGCGCTACGATACCGTGATGGCACGGGAGCGTAGTCAAATCCGGCCTCGCGAAGACAGGAGGCCTCGAACTGATCGACTTCGTCGGCCGACGGTACGTCATCCGAGGTCAGGGTGTGGTAGCACATATCCAGCACCGAAGCCGTTAGGTATTCAGTAGTCCGATAGCCTTCATTGAACTGTGCGGCATCAATGACGCGTTGAAGCAGTTCTGCGGGAATGGTCTCACCGGTTTGATAGTGGATCGCGTAGTTCTCCAGAACCTTTGGCCAAATCGCCCACATTTCATTGACCTGGGACGGGTACTCGACGAAATCGCGCGGAGTGGCCGTACCCGCAAAACGAGGGTAAGTCACGTCCGAGAACATTCCGTGGAGTGCGTGGCCGAACTCGTGAAACAAGGTCTCTACCTCATCTAGGCTCAACAGTGTGGGTTCTCCCTCGGGCGGCTTGGTGATATTGACGTGGTTGGCGATGACCGGCGTTGTGCCAAGGAGTGTCGACTGGGTGACGTAGGAGTTCATCCAGGCGCCGCCTCGTTTTGTGTTTCGCGCGTAGAAATCGCCGATAAAAAACGCCAGATGCGTTCCGTCCTTATCGAAGACCTCCCATACGCGGGCATCCGGGTGGTAGCTCGGCAGGTCCGGGCGAGGCTCAAAACTGATTCCGTACAACTCGCTCGCTGCGTAAAACAGTCCCTTTTTTAGAACATTATCGAGCTCGAAATACGGTTTAATCGTGCTTGCATCGAAGTCGAACCGTTCGGAGCGGACCTTTTCCGCGTAGTATGGCCAGTCCCACGAAGCAAGCTCGAACGGCTCATCCTCGGTCTCATTGATCATTTCCTGTAGCGCAGCACCCTCGCGGCGAGCATTGGCAACCGCTACTGGCGCAAGGTCGTATAAGAGGTCTTGTACTGCGGCTACGTTCTTGGCTGTTCGTTCTTCCAGAACGTAATCGGCGTGAGTGTTGTAACCGAGCAGTTGGGCTCGCTCGGCCCGCAGCTTGACGAGCGCGACCACGGTTTCGCGATTGTCGAAGTCTCCGCCACGTGTTCCCCGAGCCAGGGAAGCCCGCATGAGCTTCTCACGCGTTGCCCGGCTGGTGAGCGAGCTCAGCGTGGGTTGGCTTGTGTAATTCTTAAGCGTGAGTACGTACTTGCCATCCAGGCCCCTAGCTTTGGCCTCGGAGGCTGCCGCTTCAATTAGGCCAATCGATAGGCCCGCAAGATCAGCCTCGCTGTCGAGGACCACTGCCGAGTCCTGGACTTCCTTCAATACATTCTGAGAAAACTGCGTGCTCAGCCGCGCCAGTTCACGGTTGAGTTCTTTCAGTCGATCCTTTTCGTCTTCGCTTAGTGCGGCTCCAGCGCGCATGTAATCGCGGTGATAGTCCTCAAGAAGTCGAAGCTGCTCCGGGGTCAATCCCAATTCGCTGCGGTTCTTGAAAAGCACATCTATACGTGCGAACAACGGCGCGTTGAGGCGGATTGAGTCGTAGTGGGCGCTTAGCAATGGGCGAATCTCTCTCTCGATAGCCTGGCGCTGTTCGTTGCTGTCGGTGCCGCGCAGGTTGAAAAACGCACGTGAAGTACGCCGCAGTAACATGCCGGTTTTCTCGAGCTCAACGATGGTGTTGTCAAAGCTCGCGGGGCCTGGGTTTGAGGCAATCTCTGCCACTTCCGCGAGCTGCTGTTGCATGCCTTGGCGAAACGCGGGTAAGAAGTGTTCATCGCGGATCCGATCAAAGCGGGGGAATTGGCCAGGAAGGGAAGATTCGGCGAGTAACGGATTCACTGTATTTTCGCCTGAGTCCTGAGCAGAAGCCGATAGTGGTGTTGCTGAAAAAAGATACATTGATGTCGTCATAGCGGCGATCCTTACTATCCGTGGAGTGTGGCGTCTAGTAAAGCTACTCAAAACTCGCATGTTCTCGTACCGTGGTGTTGGATGAAGTTGAACTGAAAATATCCGATCAAGCGGAGTGCAGCCACTGCAGAAGTCGACGGCAAAGCACAATGCAAAGCGGTTCTTCCTGAAGACGCGTTCTTCGTGAAACGGCAGCAATCAGGTTCCCTACCAGGGCCAAAGCTTACACAGTCTGATGTAGGTTCCGGACGATTGTACGTACTGAGTCCAGGTCCTGCATCGAGTCCAGGCTGAACGCGTCTACCTTGTGCTGGCGCTTTTTAGTCGCTATCCGGGGGTGTGAGTTCCGTGACCGCTCGCCGAGCCGTAGTGCGATCCGCAGAGCTGCTTTCTCCATTACCGATCTGGCCCAGATAGGCTTGCGTTTCGCGGGTGTCGGGGAGGCTCGAGCCATCACAGAAGTCCGATGAGCGGCGCTTGTACGCACCCCCAAACGACGCTAGAGTACCGAATAGCAAAAAAACATACTCAACGTTCAAAAGCGCAAAACACCGGATGTAAGCCCGGGTTTTGAAGGTTGGTACGGTCCAGCAAAGGGGGATTTATAGTGGATACAAGCTTTTCACCAGCGGAAAACGCGTTTCGCAACGAGGTTGCCGCGTTCTTCGACAGTACGTTCACGGAAGAGTTGCGAGCGCGACTTAAAGACAACGCTACATACAAGGAAGCCATTATTGAGTGGCAGCGCATACTTAACGACAAAGGGTGGGTAGCGCCCAATTGGCCGGTTGAACACGGCGGTACCGGTTGGACGCCGACGCAAATGTACATCTATGACTCTGAGCGGTCAGCACGCGGTATTCCCAACACCATTCCGTTCGGTTTATCCATGGTCGCGCCGGTGATTTACACCTTCGGAAATCAGGAGCAGAAGGACCGCTTCCTACCTCGGATTCTCAAAAGCGAAGACTGGTGGTGCCAGGGTTACTCTGAGCCTGGCTCGGGATCTGATCTTGCTTCGCTCAAGACCAAAGCCGAACTCGATGGCGACCACTACGTGGTCAATGGAGCCAAGATCTGGACGACCTATGCGCAGCATGCCGACTGGATTTTCTGCCTGGTGCGCACGAGCACCGAAGGCAAAAAGCAGCACGGAATCAGCTTTTTGCTGATCGATATGCACTCCGACGGGGTGAAGGTGAATCCGATCGTATCGATCGACAACCACCACAGCCTCAACGAAGTCGAGTTCAACAATGTCCGCGTTCCAGTTGCCAACCTGATCGGTGAGCAGGACAAGGGTTGGACCTACGCCAAAGCTCTGCTCGCTCATGAGCGCACAGGCATTGCGGGAGTGGCCGATTCTAAGCGCGCGCTCGGCGAAGTGCGGAAGCTCGCCGAACGGGAGATCAATGGCGGCAAGGCGCTGATCGAAGATCCGCTCTTTCAGAAGCGGCTATCGGATATCGAAATCGAACTCATGGCGCTGGAGTTCACCGATCTGCGCGTGCTATCGCAAGTCGAATCTGGTGGTGCACCGGGTGCCGAATCATCTCTGCTCAAGATTAAAGGCACAGAAATACAGCAAGCTGTTCAGACGCTGGCCATGATGGTCGCGGCGCATTATCAGGGCGTTTTACCGACCGAAATCGATACCGATGTGTTGGGGAACGATTATGGTAGTGCAGCGCGGCGCGCCTATATGTACGGGCGGGCAGCAACCGTGTACGGCGGCTCTAACGAGATCCAAAAGAACATCATCGCCAAGGCGGTTCTGGGCCTGTGAGGTCCCTCGGGAATAACTTGAGAGCCGCAAGGGGGCAAGGAGAACAACTATGAATTTTGATTACACCGAAGAGCAAACCATGCTGCGCGACAGCGTCGCAAGATTCGTTCAGGACGACTACGACTTTGATCAGCGTCGCGCCATAACAGCCAGCGACGACGGTATGAGCGGAGATCATTGGAACACGTTCGCTGAACTCGGTTGGCTGAGTGTGCCCTTCGCGGAAGATTTTGGTGGATTTGGGGGCGGGCCCGTCGACGTTATGGTGATGATGGAGGAGTTTGGCAAGGGCCTCGTCGTGGAGCCCTACTTTGCCACGGTCATTCTTTACGGCGGCCTGCTTCGTGCGGCCGGAAGCGATCAGCAGAAGGCTGATCTGATTCCGGGGATCGTCGATGGAAGTCGTCTCGGTGCGTTCGCCTATCTTGAGCGCCAAAGCCGCTATCAACTTGCCGATATCGCCACGCGCGCAAGCACTGCGGATGATGGCTTCGTATTGAATGGCGAAAAAGTAGCGGTGCTTAACGGTGCCAAAGCGGATTCGCTGATCGTCTCGGCACGAACCTCGGGCGACCAGTACGATGAAAAAGGGATCTCGCTGTTTGTGGTTCCCGCTGATGCCCCGGGAATCAATCGTGTTGACTACCGGATGATGGACGGTCAGCGCGTCGCAAACATTGTGTTCGAGAATGTGAAGCTGCCTGCGAGTGCACTGCTTGGCGATTTGGATAGCGGATTCTCTGCGATTGATCGCGTGGCGCAGGAGGCCCTGGTTGCCCTCGGTGCGGAGGCGCTAGGCCTGATGGCTCAGCTCAATGCCAAGACGCTCGAGTACACCAAAACTCGTGAGCAGTTCGGGGTGGCTATTGGCAGTTTTCAGGCGCTGCAGCATCGCATGGTAGAGACATTCATGTCGTTCGAGCAGGCCAAGTCGATTGTGTATCGTGCGGTGTGCGCTCTCGAACAGGGGGATGCCGACAGCCGGCGCACGATTCACGCTATGAAGGTTATGATCGAGCGATGCGGTAAGCATGTATTCGAAGAGGCGATCCAGCTCCACGGCGGTATGGGGCTGACCGATGAGCTCGATATCGGTCACTACGCCAAGCGTCTGATGATGATCAATGCCACGTTCGGCGACGGCGATTACCATCAGACCCGATTCAACGCGCTAAGTTACAGTGCCGCGGGTGACAGCGCGGTTGCCAATATCAGCGACGCGGCCTGATTCGTCCGGTTCGCTAGAACGAAGTACAGCAAAAAGCCCCCTTTCGGGGGCTTTTTTGCGTCTGGAGAATACTGATGGATGTAAAAGAAAGAGTAGTCGTAGTCACCGGCGGCGGAAACGGCATCGGCAGAGCACTTTGCGAACGCTTTGCGCACGAGGGCGCTGC
>JBCCNK010000012.1:0-27339 GCA_039025875.1 Pseudomonadota bacterium | reverse complement strand
CGTTGGATGAATGAGATACCCGATATCACCTTCGATGAAGGGTGGCGGATCAGGGTCATTCCACCGTTTGCAGGCGCAGTTGCGCGGTTCCGGGTCAACGAGCACACAAGCGTCTACCTGGACTGCTACGACGATCTAGGGTGCGTGGGCCAGCCTTACTGGGAGGTGCACCCGGTCGATGGTGACGTGGGGCGCGCCCTCATGAACGAGGTAGATGAGTTGCTTGATCTCATAAGGCAATCAGTCAGCGAGTGTGAGACGCACCACACCCCCAGTGTTGAGGCGTAGACTGCATTAACCACTGATACGATATGGGAATTCCCGTATCGAAAGAACAAGGATTTGGACATGATTTGCATCATTAAGCAAGATCAGGGCGAAATCACTGGCTGGATCATCGCCACAGACTTGGACGATGCGCGGAGGCAGGCTCAAGGAGCTGGTCAGCTGAGCCTGGCTCAACTTCTATACCAGACCTACGAAGTTCAGCCGGGCAAACTGATGCTGCAAACAGGCCACATAATGCTCGTGTCATAGCCCAGTGTTGAGACCTAAAACGGCTGAGAGGTAGGTATGACAAGTGATCGTCTGCTAAACGATGAATCGCGCAAAGTTCTCAACAAGGCGTATGAGGCAATTCAAGGAGTTGAGGACGTGGTTGTCGCTCAAGAAAAGCTTGGCGCTGAGTTACTGCTTTCGCTGCCTGACGATCGTATCGTGCTTGACACGGGTCTCAGCCGAGAAGACGTAGAACTGCTCGAAAATGCTCGATCAAATCTCGCGAGACTGCTCAACGGGTTTCGAAAAAGCATTCGATAACCCCTATGCGCCCGGAGGGGTGGCCGGTGGAGGTTTTACCAACGCGGTTCTATGAGGCCAGATCTTTGAAGCTGGGTACACGTCAGATGTGGTCACACGATAATGTCCGTCAGCGCCAGTGACGGAGCCTGACCCGTGATAAGCCCGCCCCTCACGAACACGGGCGTACCCAAAGCGAAACCCGTTCCAGTCACTCGAACTCTGCCACCACCGATCAGGACGACATCTGTCGTACCGTCTCCGTTGGGGCCCTGAGACTCTCCAACCTGAGTGACATCTTCAGGCACCAGCCGCCGCAACTGGCTTAATAGATTGGTCATGATTCAGCTCTCAAAATGACGCTCGACGTTGATCCGCTGGCGTACTTTTATCTTTGCCTTTCTGTCAGAACCGAACTCTGCCGCAGCTGTGACTGATGTACCAACCACTAGCCCGATCCAGTCCTGCACGAAGGACCCAGCAACACCCTCACCCACTCCAATCAATGATCCAGGCAAAATAACGCCGCCCAGCGCCGCGCTCACCGGCATCTCGTGAGTTTCAAGTGACTGTCGGCCGCTGCCGGCGATAGCCTGAACGCCACGCTGGCGAGCCGGATTAACATCCGTGATTAGGTTGTCGACGATGGTCGGCAGCAGCTGATCTCCAGCGGTGCCATCACGAAGGACCCTGGCAAAGATGCCACCAACCGACCCACCGTGCACAAATACTGCGTTCTTGAATTGGCCTGGCTTCTTCTGGCTTGTCCTCTGGACCATCACATCGCGTGGCACGGTGAAATCGAGCGTTGAGGTGTTCCATTGCCATGGTGGGGCTGGATATCGCGGATTGACGGTCAGGGCCTGCAGCTCAGGATCCGACTGAACGTAGGCACCACCCGCCTCAGCAATTCTCGATATCGCCTGTATTGGAGAGAGCCCCTGGTACTGCCAGGCACCAGCAGGGACACTCCAGTCGAGAGCGTTCCACGTAATCGACCACCCGAATGGGAGCTCCTGAGCGGCCAGCTGCTGAGCCAGAAGTGATGAGCCCTCTTGGTAGTCCCTGACGGCCGCGTACGGTGGCGCCAGGTTGGCAGACAGCGATCGACCGCGGATAGTCACGCCTCGAGACGCAGCAGCCTCTTGCTGCACCCATCCGTCTACCAGAACGCGCCACGTGGTGCCGTTAATGATGACATCGACCTCGACAGGCTGAGCGTCTGTGCCTTCTACAAGCGCCATGGCGTCTCGCCCCGATAGCCGGGCGCTCATCTGCCAAAGAAATGAGTCGGTACTGGTCGAGAGGTCAACAGACTGGGCGGGAATGTCGCGACCGTCGCTGACACGGACGATCTGAGCACTATTGCTCACGACATAGATTCTCCTGATCGGTATTTCAAAGGTATCGCCAGGCCCGGGAGGATCTCCCGGCTCCACGGGGTAGCCGACGCTTATGGATGTATCGCGACGCCCGCTGGGTCCCCATGGGATGCCCATCAGCCGGTCGTTCTGCTCCGCCACCTGGTGCGGGTAGATTGATCGCCTGTCTGTCGGTTCTATGCGCGACTCTTGGATCGTCATCGGGCTTGCAAAGTCAAAGACGCCAGCGAGCGCAGGCGGCGGGATCTGAATACCAACGCCAATCGGGCCGGCGTTGGGTGAGCGGTATCGCGGATGCTTGAGCCAATCAAACTCGAACGGAGCACCCTCACCCCAAAGATCGCTGCTCCAGAATCTGCCGGTACGAGCCAGATCGGCGACTTTCGCGAGCTCGTGCGGCGCCTCGAGAAGATCAAAGAATCGTTTCGACGTCTCCTGATACAGATAGCTGATGATCCCTATCTGAACGACCCGGGTGTTTGCATGGGCGGCGCTGGCACGAGCCCCCTTCGGTCGCGATTCACCCCAGCGTTTCGCTGACCGGCGATCTCGCTCACCCACTCTGCCAAATGGACCGCCCGTTCGGTTCTCGACGAGGGTCGAGGCCTGATTTGAATTGAGGCCAACTGAAGTCCTAACTCGCCTAGCAGACTGAAACCTACCGAGCAGAGATGAGTTCTTTACGACCGGGCGCGGTCTCCAGGGCGCTCCTGTCCGAAGTATCAGACCAGGTACGATCGAGGGCGGTACATTGACGCCGGACGGATTCGCCAGATCAAAATCAGCAGCCGTACTGAGCGGGACCCGATAGCCGTCATCGGTGAGATCGAAGTTAGCGACCGCCGCTTCACCACCACCAGGGTCGGGCGGTGGCTCTTCCGCCGGCAACGAGTCCGCCAGATCAATATTTGCGGCATCATTTGTGGGGACAACGTACCCGGCGACGGTGAGGTTAAAGTCCGCCGCCGTCGCAGTCGGGACGATGTAGATCATTTACGGGCCAGAGGTTGGGAATACGTCCGAAGGTATCGGGAACGGATCGGTGTATCGCAAGATGTCGCTATGGCGCCACTGTCCGACGTAGCCGCTGAAGTTGTTAGGCGAACTTCCATTCTCAGAGAGCTGGCCTTCGGCGCCGATCAGGAATCGTCTGTCGGTGAACGAGCGGACGTTGCTGGTCTGAACGATATCAATCTCGAGCAATCCGTTGAGCCATACGCGCCAGTTGCCCCCGTTGTGCGTGACGGCCACGTGGTACATCGTGTTGACATCAAGATCCGTGCCGCCCACGGTAGGGCCGAGCACCGTCGTGGACCCGTTTCGACCAATGATCCGAAGCCGTTGGAAGCCCCCAGCGTTCTGGATCTGAAGCGCCCAGCCGTCGATGCCGTTCGGGTTGCTGCCAGAGTAGCTGCAGGACATGAGCATCTGAAAGCTATTATTAAAGTTCGCGGCAGTAGGATAGAAGAACATCTCCGCGGTGAACGTGCTCGTGAAGTTGAAGGTCGCACTCCCGCCGAATGAAGGACGAAGTGACCCGATGTAATCGCCGGCACCACCAGGTAGGAACGCCATGTTCTGGCCGAATAGCGTCTGGCCGTTGCTGATCTCTACAGCTCCGTTGAATATAGCCGGATCAAGCAAAGACGCCTGCGAGCCGAAACGCGGACTGTCGGTCGCTTCGTTTAGCCCAGTAAACGGAATCAATGTCTGGACGCTGGCGAAATTTGGATCTGTCACTGGTCCACCACCGCCCAGATCTTCCGGAACCAAAGGCGCATGCCCAAGACTCCAGTACAGCGGTAAGCCGCGGACAGTAGCCGCCCCGACGTTCATGGTGTCCGTTGATGGGGTTGGAACTATCCAGGTTGGCTCACTGACACCAGCATTGCCAGCAACCGTGACCTCATAGATGTAGCCGTTCTGATTGGGCTGCGTGGGCCTGATTCGCTGACCGACAACCAGCTCCTCGTTCTGAAGCCACTCGGTGCCGTAGTCTTCAAGCACCACCACGATGACTTCGTCGAGAAAGTCACCAGTATCAAGCGTGTAATTCCCATCGAGACCGCTCTCAGCCTCACCCACGATAATGCGCTCAAGGACCGTGCCGCCCATCCCATCGTCGAGTGGCTGCTGCTGTGCACTGATGCCAACGATGTTGCGGACTGCAGGATCTCCAGCAATCAGCACCTGGCCAGTAATTCGGCCCGTCATCAGTCAGCATCCCCCCTGACTTCGAGCACGAATTCGTCCTCATCCTCAGTCGCAGAACCGGCCAAAACCGTGCGCGCTATCCATCCAGGAGCAAGCAGACCATCAGTATCAAATCGAATGACGTTGCCTGGCGACCATCCAGCACCAAATCCCGCCTGGCGCATGACGAAGTATGGATTTCCTGTATTGGGATTGATGGGAGCGAGATCCGTCGTGGTGCTACTACTGGCTATGATTCCCAGTGACTGGCCCACCACCTGGAAGTTGGTCGATCCGGTAAACACAATCGCCCAACGCTCGGTGATTGCGCCGTTGTTCACGACCTCTATCGGATTGTCGATGATGTTGAAGTTAGCGGTCGTATCATCTCCGATGCGTTCGCTCGTCCAGTTCGGCGATCCGCTGTTCCACGTGCGCTGTGTAAAGAAGTTGTATACCCGCGTATCGACATCACCCCAGACCTTGGCGCTGCTCACCGTAGCGCCGGCACCGAACGCAAAGCCTGTGGGCGTGACAAACGACAGCTCTCCGCTGATCTGAACATCGTTAAGGATGCTGCCATGCTCAACTCGATAGCGCGCCACCAATGGAGTGACCAGAGGAGTGTCTGCCGGCGTCTCGAGAACCAGTGGATTCGCAAACGTCACCTCGCCAGCGAGCCGGTCAACGGTGTAGTAGATGGGATCTAGGCGATCGCCATTTGGGTCGACCACATCGACACCGGCAATGTTTGTCTCCCCGAGAGCGATTACGGCACCAGCTGCAGGGGTTCCGATCGGTACGTCGGTGGCTTGGCTGATCACGATGACATCACCAGGGCGGAATACCGGAACCCTGCCATCGGCCGGCAATCGCACCGGGTCTAGACCTATCAGCTCAGCATCCAACGGCAAGAAAGTCTGAAGCACCGCATTGTATCGACCGGTCTCTGGAAACACGTCTATGGGATCCGTGCCATTAGTGAACTCAAGCGCGATGATGCCGGTCGCGACGTTTATCGAACCGGCAATCGATGGGCCTGTAATCTCGCCACTGATCTCGGCACTCTCTGAGATCAGGTTTCCATCAATGTCGGTGATCGTGATCTGAAAGCTACCCGGACGAATCGGAGTGCCTGGAGTACGCAGAAAGACGCCTTGCACCGTTGTCTGGCCAGAGGCCAGCAGCATCGCCTGGATATCTATCCCGGGAACAGAACCTGCCGACCAAGTGTCGATGCTGGCAAACGCGGTGTTGTAGTCGACGGAGCCTACAGCGGTCGCAGCACCTGTGCCGGCGTCTAAGTTTTTGTACAAGATGCCGTCACGATCAAAGTACTGCTCGCCGTTCCACGTAAACAGCAGGGATCCGGGAACCATTGGGATGTTGCGGTCATCCAGACTGATGCCAAGCGTGCTGAACGGCACGCTAGTACTACCGCCGGCATCACTCGCAGAAGCGGGTTTGAAGCGTACGGTGACCGCGCCAGTTGCGGTCTCATTGAGCGAGATCGTCCGTGTAGTGGTCACAGGTGTGGTCGTTACAAATCGACCCGTGCCCGCTTCCCTAGTGAAGCCAGTCATCGTGCTGACGATCGTGGCGTAGTCTCGCTCGACTCGAACGTTCAACGCCCCGGTCGCATAGTCGATGGTTCCAGGCACACCGATGAAGTTGCCAAGACCGTCATCGCGCAGGCGGATCGCTCGAGCATACGAGCCTACACCACTGGTGCGCGGTACATCTGCAAGCAGCTCAATGGTGACGCTGCCCGGCACAACCGGAGCATCGCTGATCGTATGCGTGAAGATTCCAGAGCTGATAGACGGACTGGTTACAAAATCGATACCGCCCGCCGCGAAGTCATAAGCGACATCAATAGTCGTTCCATCGTCTGGTATCAGATCCGGCTTGAAGCGGACTATGCCACCCGCGTAGTCGACATCCCCGGTTCCAGCACCAGCAAGTTCGGCGATGATTGCTGTGTCGTTTAGTGTCTGCGGAGATCCGCCACTCGTGTAGGTGACGACCACAGATCCAGGCGCTGCGCCTTGGTCGATTGATATCTCGATCTCCGGGTTTTCGGCCAGAAGGCCCTCGACAAGCGTGAACTCGTCGGCGAAGTCGACGATGTAGCTCCAGATGATCCCGCTGTCGACGTCTGGTAGGGCGTCCAGCGTGATGCTGACGGTCCCTGTATCGAAGCGAACCGTGCCGCTACCGAAGCCCTCCAATACACCGTCTCCGCGATCCTCAAGCGTGTACCAGACACCAAGCGCCTGGAAACTTACGATCATCGAACCAGGTCGAGGCTTTGCGTCAGGGAATGAGCGGACGTACGTGAAGCCTCGGTTGCTGATCGTGATCTCTTCTAGGTCGCTGTTCCGTCGACCTGCGTAGGGCGCAGCCGGCTGATAGGTGACGTCAACGTCGGTTATTCCAGATCCGCCAGTCGTGCGATCTCCGCGGATGTAGCCGCTTCGGTAGTCAATCGTGAAGAACTCAACCGAAAAGGCGCCGCTCTCGCGGTTTATCCGCCCTGCACCGTCATCCACATACGATGTGGTACCGATAACCAGCCGCACGCTACCCCGAACAGCAGAACGAGCCAGCCATCCCTCAAGCACAAAGGCGCTCGTGCTCAAAAAGCCCACGTCCTCGATCGAGATCGTGCTCGCACGACTGGCCTGCGTCAGCGGGCTTCCTAGATAGAGCGGCTGATCAGAAAGCGGCGACTCCGCCTGCGCACTCGGCACCAAAGCACTGTAGATTGAATCGACTTTGACCTGGACGTCGCCGATGTTGACCGGGTCGACTGACTGCTTCACTCCCCAGTACCGGGCGGCGTCCGCGACTTCCGTGGTGAATACCTGAGAAGCAGTCGCAGGAGCACCCGCCGGTTGTGGGTCTACCCCTGGAAACGTGGACTGCAGCGGCGCCGTGATACCCATATCAAGGCGTCGACGCTCAAAGTCTAAGAAGCCACCGCCCGGAATGCTGACCGTAAATGTCTGAATGGTCGTGTCGACTTCAGTGACGCGTACGTACTGCTCAGTGCCCGAGCCGGCATCCAGCAGAAACACTTGCCCCGCCTCTGGCGGCGGTTGCTCCTCGCGCTGGTAGGCCACGACGGTTCTCTGTCCCTCGAACTGGCTTCCGAGCAGATCGAACTGAGCAGCACCACCACGAACAACGTAGCTCTCAATGCGGTTCTGGGCGTCCTGCCGCACATCGCTCTCGCTGCCGGCATCGAATAGCAGGACATTGACGTTTGGATCCGCTGGAGCCGAATTGATGATCGCGTGAACGCCTAGGTACGGATCAGCGTTATCGGTATTTATGCCTACGAAAAACTTACGCAGCGCGACGTCACCGACAATGCGGTCAAGCCGTGAGATGTCAGGAAAAAGGTTGTTCACCACGCCATCAACGATGATGTTCCCGGTGGCGCGGCCGCCGCCATCATCCTCATCGCTGAGAACCTGCGGCTCGAACAGCCGTACATCTGTCGGAAGGATTGCCATTAGCGTACCTATGCGGTGAGCAAATTGATGGTGATGAGGTACTTGTGCGTTGGGGTCTGCGCCCCAGCGGCTAGGCGCCGGACCTCTTCAGCGGAGAAGGGAGCACCGCGGGAGTGATCAAACACGACATCGAAGGTCCGACCGTCACCCCATTCGAGAGTCAGCGTCGACCCTGATGCAAGTGGAGTGGCCGCAAGGCCAGAGAGCAGTTCGACGGTAGAGCGATCTACCCAAGCGGATGCGTTGCTCTCGAGAGTGATAGGCCGGCCATTTACCTGCGCAGTCTCTTCGACGATCAGCGCACCGGTGAGTGTTGGCTCAATGATCTGGCCCACCCCGTGACCCGCAAATTCATCGACCCACTGAATCTCAGAAGGGAGCTCAATTCCGGCTAGTCGAACGTTCATGAGCCTGCTGCCAACGCCAAGCCCTGGCGCTCAATTGCGTCGAGGAACGACTCGACCGAACCGTCGTCGACAACATTGAGAGCACCTAGCTGCTGCCCACCAGTTCCTAGCTCCAGGCGAACAACACGAACCTGATTGGATGTCTGGTCGACCTGGGCAGACTGAACTGGAGCTCTCTCGGGTTGCTGAGAGACAGACGGCACCGATTCCTGAGCTGCAGCTACTGTGGAAGACCGCTCAGATTCGGCCCTCCGACGCTGTTCGATATCGAATATCTCTTGGGCGACCCGCAGGCTTTCCTCTAGGTCGGCAACGGCGGCGTCATTCCCAAAGGAACGTGCCTGAGCGAGCTGGTCCTCAAGCTCAGAGATGCGCTGCTCAAAGTTCCTGCGTTCAATCGCTTCCGTGTTGCCCTGCAGACGATCTAGCTCATCCTGCAAGCTGGATAGCGTTCCTTCCGCCGAGCCACGTAGCTGCTCCATTGCCTCACGTGCGCGGTTGATCCCATCGGTGAGATTCTGCAGGTCCTGGTCGTTTAACAGATCACTGGTCTGCAGCATCTGCTCCGATTGAACGATGAACTGCTCAGCGTTTATGGCTCCAGACTGGTACTGTCCCTCAAGGTCTCGCAGCGCAATCTGTTGCTCTAGGAAGCTTCGCTCTACCGTGCGCGCTGCCTCAGCCATGTCGATAAGCTGAGACCGAAGCCCTGTCGCATCGAATGCACGAGCACCCTCGAAAGACAACTCGCGAAGTCGCTCATTGACTTCGCCGAGTCGTGTGTCTAATTCATCGATTGGCTCAGCAGTGCCCCGAGCTCCCGTTACGATGCGCTCCCAGGCATTTACTGCGCGAGCACCCAGCTGCTCAAGCTGGGCTGTGTATCCTGCGATTGCCTGGCTCAGAATCTCGAACGCAGCACCACCAGATACCCCGGCGTCTTGAACTTCGGCGTTCGTCTGGCGTTGCTCCTCACGCAGTCGACGCAGAGCCTCTGCGGTCCGATCCACTTGTTCAGTGACTTCAGCCTGAGCCCCGCTCTGCTGGGCCAACGCAGCATTCGACGCATCGATCGCCGCTTTGTAGTCCTGGAAGTTTATGGTGCCGTCTTCGAGAGCTCGATTGAGGCTTTCAAGCAGCTGGACTCGACCCGCATCGGTGCGAATGTCTTGGAAGGCCTCCAGAAACGCATCACGGATCTTGCGGCTCTGGATCTCAGCACTATCACCAGTCTGATCAATCTGATCGACAATGACCGAGAATGCGTCGATCGATTGACGACCGAGAGTCGAGATGCCGGACTCTGCCAGGGATATGTCGACGCCGAGACGGCGCAGCGCGGCGCTTACTGACCCGTCAAGTGCTTCGGAAAACTCCTCTGCGCTAAGTCTGCCCTGCTCGAAGGCAAACCGTACATTTACCGCAAAAGCGTTTAGCTCATCGGCGCTCAGACCATCCAGCGCACTGCCAAGAGCATTCCGAATTGCATCGCCAGTAACTCTGCCCTCGTCCTGAAGGCGACTAAGCACCGCAAGCAGCTCGCCGACGCTCTCAGTAGTCCGGACGTCATAGCGACCAAACAACTGCGTAAGAGCATCCTGAGCACTGCCAGATTGCCTTTCAAGAGTTGCGAATGAAGCAACCGCGTCATCGACGGCAGCAGCAAAAGCGTCACGGGTCGTATCAGCGGCACGGCGAGTAGAATCTTCAACGCCATCAAGCGAAGCCTTGTACTCACTGACCGCCTCGGAGCCTGTGATCCACCGCTGATTTGCTGCGTCATAGATCGCCAACCCCGCCTCTTGAGCGGCCAGCAGATCGTCAAGAGAGTCGGCAGCTAATCCAGTTTGTTCACTGAATTCAGCAATCCGCGCCGATGCCTCGGCTTGGATTCGAGCGCCTGCAGCGAGAGACTCATCAAGCCTTGCTTTTTCCCTAACGAAGGTCGCGATGGATTGACCGACCTGAGAGAGACCAGCAGTAAGCGCCACAAATGGTACAGCTCGTATTACCGCCCCAAGCGCAGAAACTGCACCAGTTGCGGCGGTCGCACCCGAAGCGACGGAGCCAACGAGTGTGCTGCCCAGTGTCCTCGCGCTCTGGATGATGCCGGCAACACGTATACCCACCCATGCCTGGCCAAGCAGTATGATCTCATCTGCAGCAGAGGCTATTCCCCGGACTGCAGTCGCGAGAGCACCACCGAGACGAGTGAATCCGTCAATGATCGGCCCTGAGTTGTCGACTGCGGCAATCGCCCATCGTTGAGCTGCAGATATGAGCCCCTCAAACGCATTCGCAACGCGATCAACTAAGTCAGGCGTGTTGCCAAGAGCAGCATCAATTCTTGACGAGAGTTCGGTGAATGCCGGCGCTAGGCGTACAGCGATGTCCTGGATGAAACTCTGAAAACGTGCACGCAGTCGCCGGATAGCGGTGTTTGCTTCAGCGAGTGTCTGCAGCTCATCGTCGCTTAGGATCGAACCGCGCTCTTGCGCTGCAGCGCTTAATTCACGCAGTTGAGTGGCGTTATCTTCGAGGAGGGGAAGCAGTAGTGAGGCATCGGAGGCCAGGGCTTCCAGTACCTGGATCTGGCTGGGCCGCGGCAGACCTTCGAGCTCCTGAGCAATTGCCAGGATCTGCTCATCTGGGCTGAGCGCCACGAGATTCTCGATAGATAGCCCAAGGCGATCAATAATCTCAGCGGCTTCACCACCACCCGTCTCAAACGCATCACCGATGCGCTCCGATACGTCCTTCAGGATGTCGGCAGCTTTGTCGCCTTCGATCCCGACCGCTTGGGCAGCAGCCTGCCACTCCTGGAGTGCCGTTGCCGAAACCCCGAATGCTTCAGCGCTCGCCAGTGTCTGGCGTGCAAGATCCGCCTGATTCGTCGTGAACCGTGTGACAGAAGCGGTGACCAGCGCCACACTTGCTGCGGCGGCGGCGGCAGTCCAGCGCCCGAGCGAGACTGCGCCGTCACGGACTCGATTGCTAAGCCGTGAAACGTCCTCGCCGGTGTTATCTGCCTCGTCTCCAAAGTCAGCAAGTGCTCGGCGAGCCTGCGTGGTTCGCTGTCGAATATCGCGCTGAGATTCGCTCAGATTACCGAGATCAACACCCGCCTCGTTTGCGGTTCTGGCTAAACGATCAAGATTGGACTCGGCATCGCTGTAGGATCGGCTTGCTACGTCAACGGCACGCTGCGCGATCTCGAACTCTTGCGCCTGGCGACGCGTTACGACACCAGTACGACCAATCCGGTCGGCCAGTCGGTCGAGGCGTAGCTGGGCACGATCATAGGTAGCACGAGTGCGGTCTACAGCGGTGGACGCTCGCCGAAACTCAGATATGAGTTGGCCTTGGTCCTCGAGGTTTCGAAGCTCTTGCTGAAGCGACTCTGCAGACGTGGCCAGCTCTTCAACAGAACCAGCCGCATCAGCTGTCGGGCGGGAAAGTGCATTGCGGGCCCGGAGCACCAGATCAAAGAACTGCTCACGAACGGTCATCGCGCACCTGTGGAGAAACTGGGGATTGGCAGCGGCCCGGGGTCGGGCCGCTGGGGTTGCTTATGCCGGCACTAGGCCGGTGGGGTTTAGATCATTACGAGTTCTTGGAACTGACTAAGTCCTGCACCCTCGATAGACTCGTCCGACAGGACTGTTCCAGAAATGGTGAGAGTCGAGAAGTCATCACCACCATGACGGCTGAAGCCAGAGGTAGGGGAGAACTTCACGCGGTGGTACCTGCAGGTCGCAGGGTTACCGCCATCAACGCTGTTCAGACCATTCCAGTCGATGCCAAACTCTTCAGCGGAAGCCACCAACGCCTGAATGATCCACTGCGCGTTTCTCGTGTAGTCCACCGACAACGGGATCGCTAGGTCTCCATCTGCTCTAGCTTCGGCAGAAGCCAAAAGCTGAACACCATGAGGAGTAACCGTGTAGTCGGTATCTGCGGTCAAAGCGACTGTGCCGAGATCCTTCCATGTCACATCGCCGTCGGTAAACCGGCTCAGATCCGTGGCCCAAGACGGGGCAGACGATCCTGATGTGCCAGCCACCACGCATAGGTAGCCACGGCCACCTTCAAGAACCGTGTCGCCAACGGCATAGGCCGTATCCGTGGCAGGCGCTTCCGTTGCAGCGATTTCAACTACGGGAGCGATGGCAGGATCGGGAATGTATCGGAACGCGGCGGGCACAGAGGGCCAGGCGCTGACAGCCTCATCAGTGACGACGCCAGTCGCAAGCTCCATCGCAGTACCAGCGAACGCTAGGGCGATGTTTCGTGGAGTGATGTCGTCAACGGTCGCCTCAAACGTAAAGCTCGAAACGGTTTCAGTAACGTCCAGCTCGCCGCCGGCTGCAGTTCGAAAGTTCTGACGAGAATCTCGTTCTACCTCGATCGCTTCGGTGACGGTGGTCACATTGCCCAGCAAGAATGGGCGGCCAGCACCCCGGGGCTTCACGACAAAGTCGCCGCGGCCCTTGTAACCGCGGGTTTGTGTAGTCAATGGCATGGTCGTCTCCTTGGTTCACTAGCGTCAGTTGTTGGCAAAGGTATGCCGGTTGGTTATTCGTAGGTTTCGCTGTACTTAACGGACGCCGTCATCGCGTACATGACGACTCGGCTATCGCGGGATAGATCAGGCTCGGCGACTCCGATCTGGAGTTCGTCTCGAGATGCGATCTGTTTGAACTCTTCTCTGGCAAGAAATAGGGCACGTCGGATGTCTCGAACGCATGCCTTAACTTGGTCGTAAGCGTTGTTTTCTTTTTCAATCAGCGCGGCGACTATCAAAGTCGTCTGACTCTCGATGGCGGCTGTGACCTTCTTCCCGCCCTGCGTACCGCTGATGTCTTCAACCGGCGGATGAATGGCGATAGCCGGAAACTTCGTGCGGTTAGTGTCGAACACGTGGGCATAAAAGCCTCGATGCACCGATTCCCCCAAACTCGTGAAGTAGCCATTGGTTGGCAAGATCTGCTTCAGCGTCTGCTCCATGAGTGCAGACAGCTGATTGGAGATCACTTCATCCATTAGAGATTCCTTTCGAGCTCTTGAGCGAAGACCCGGTTAGCCACCTTAAGCGCTTGAGGCGCGATGTCATCGCGATTCGCTCGCCAGGCTTGGCCAACGCTGATGCCAGAGATGACACGCAGGTCTCCGTTTCTCCCCCAGTTCTCGCCCGATCCTTGCCGGACGGCCATCGCCCATGCACCGGAGGTTCTGAGGCGAAGAAAGAATGCGTTACGCCAAGGCACAGCACGTCCGTCGCGTTTCATGCTCCAGGGCTTTGAGCCTGCAGCCTTTCGCCCAAGTGGTATGTTCCTGGACGGGTCACCGCGCAGACGATTACGAGCGGACGTCGCGGGTTCGGTTGCCACTTCAGCGCCAAAGCGAGGCGCCAGCACCGATCGGTTGTTTGCGCGAATGCGCGAAAGCAAGTCAGTTCTTTTTGCTTCGTCTTTGACGAAAAGATTGCGCTCAACGTAGGCGCGCTCAAGATTGAACTCAGAGAGTATGGAATCCCGGCCAAGGCGTTCGGCCTCTTCGGCGCCAGCATTCAGAGCCTTCGCAGCTGCGTTAGTCGCAACTACAGGAGACCGTGCAAGAGCATCTGCAAAGCCGCGAAGCGCCTCGATGTCGTTAGCCATCTAAGGTCGCTACCCACCGACTCTCATATCCGTCGTCAGATATCGATTCCATCAGCATCCACGTCTCCGACTTGCTACACGGAGACTGAGGATCATCGACCGTGACGAGTGTTCCGCGCTCGCCTGAGCCAACGTCTTTGATGTAGAGCCCTATCTCACATCGGTACTCTTTGACACCCGTGACACTACCGACGATCTCGGAACTGCGGTCAATCAGGACCTTTGTGCGCCTTGGGGCACCATCGGGAGCTCGAACCATTGCGGGCACCCCGATGGTGAAGAACATCTTCTTGTTGGAAGATGCCTCAAGCGCGTCTAAGTTCACTGCAAGAGCTTACTGTTAGCTGAGCTCAACCACAGCCTGCGGCCGCGTGCAGAGATGGATCGGGTTTGACTGAGCCTCAAGCTCCATGCCCTTCCCGTGCTTCATCATCTCCGAGCTGGAGTACATCGGCAGCCCCAGAGTGTTCACCGTATCGGCGTAGTTCGCAGGCGCATAGCGACTGATGAACATTTCCTCAACGCCTGTAGGGAACGCGTACGCTCGGTTGGCTGGCACGAAAGGAGTCGTCCCGACACCGCCACGATAGCGCTCAAAAGCAATACCGCCGAAAGTAAACGCCTCTCGTCCGTCAGCTCGAAGTCTCTCAGACTGCTGATAGAGATACGCTTCGTTGACCTTCGGATGCTTGATGAGGTTCGCCCAGAAGTCACGGCCGCATAGCGCAACAACACCAGAGAACGCGGCGGCACCGAGACCCTCTTCAATCTTTTCAATAGTGAACAGAGCCCGCTCACGAACGTCGGTCGTCGCCGTACCGAGAGCAAAGGCCTGAGTAGGACGAGTGATGTCGAACTCGGTGGCAAGATCCACCAAAACAGTCGTCCCATCAGCATCCAGAATCTGGCCTTTAACGGCACCGATCCGGTGATGCTCATTGGTCACCTCAAGGCGAGCAGCCATCTTTGCCAGTCGTCGGTTTACTATCGCCTCGATGGCTTGGGCCTGGTCCTCTTGGCCGAATTGGCGAACGTTCTGCACCTCGTCAGCCATGATGGCCGCTGTAGTAGGCAGGTGAATAGCTGTGAAGGTGATCGTTTTGCGCTTGTCAGCGTTTACAACCTGGCCAACACCGCCTCGCTCTTGCGACGGCACAAGTTCCAGGGACATGCCCTGCTTTTCGACAAGTGCGGTAGTCGTCGCAATGCCTTCCTCGTCGAAGATGCCCATTTCGCCAAGGCGGCGGGGGGCATAGTCCGCTTCGTTGATCGCTGCGGTCAGAGACGACAGCGTGAAAGTATCTGAATCAAAGGGTCCCATTGTGGATCTCCTTAATGGTTACGTTTTGGGAATGCCCCGCCCGCCAAGGCGAGTGTTCGTTATCGACCGATGATTCCGATCGCTTTCATTGCAATAAGCGCAGCGGCTTGCTCCGCTGAGTCCACGCCAGAACCCCAGGAAAGGGTTTCAATTGAGACCTCGCAGTCCCTAGCGTGAACGACGCAACCAGCTGCGGCCGCTGACGCATCCGTGGCGGCGTACAGGACACCTGCGGGGTTCTCTGTGCCGTTACTGGCATCTGGATCGTAAGCAGCGTATTCGCCGCTGGCGGTCACCAGCCCCAATACGGCGCCGGCATCTAAGCTCTGCCCTGATGCCAAAACTCCGTTCTCGCGAGAGCGAGATCCATTTGCTTCAGACAGGACGTGTTCTCCCGAGTGGCGGGATTCATCTACAGGGGGCATAGGAAGCTCCTTTACTTACGTGCTTGGGATTTGCGTCGGGCGTAAATCTCGTTGGTATTCACGATCGACTTGTGCCCGCCATTGGGCGAGTGTGAACTGTTGATGTTCGGAGATGATGAAGCGGCGGCGCTGATGATGAAGTCGGAGGCCTTTTGCGCGTCCCAGTCTTCAGCCACCATTTTCTCAAGCGAGTCGTAGGATCCGACCGTTGCGCAAGCCCGAGCGATGGACATGACGCGGTCACGTTCTGCGTTCGCGCCTTCTGCGCGAGTCTCGTCTGACAGAGTAGCCAAGACCTCGGCATGCACTTCTGGATGGCGCTCCTTGAAGCCTTCAGTGCTTATGGAAAGAGCATCACCGACCAAGGCGATAAAGTCGTCCACGTCGCCATCGCCTATTGCAGTTGCATCAACACCGAGCGCCTTAGCGAGTGCATCTCTTTGCTCAGCTGTAGCAGCAATGATCAGACCTGAGTCGTCCGGCTCAGCGCCTGGCGTACCTTCCTTCAGCATTTCAAGAGCCTGTTGATGGCCACGCTGAAGAGATTGCATCAGATCGCCAAACGAAGCAGCGGCTCGGGTCTCAGTGATGGTGTCAGCGAGGCCAATCTCCTGAGCATACGAAGCATCGAGAAGAGTGCCATTACCATCGGGGCCAGCTATGAGTTCAACCATGGTCTCGCGGTTGTCTTCGCCGACACGCTCCACGTACACATCAAGGATCCCGTCATCGATCTTGCCAAGATCGTTTGCCATGGCCTGCATGTTGTCGGCATTACCCCACAAACCTGACGACGCTTTGTGAACGAACATGAAGGCACCGAGGCCCATGTTGACCGTGTCGGCCGCGCACGCGATCACCGATGCAATACTAGAGGCCTGACCCAAAACGTTTACAGTGACGTTGGCTGGATGATCCTTAAGGTAGTTTGCGATGGTCAGGCCGTCGCTTACCGAACCACCGGGACTGTTCATGTCGATCTCTATCGAATCAACGTCGCCCAACTGTTTCACTTCGTTCATGAAAGCCCTGCTCGTCACCCCTGAGCCGTCCCACCAATCAAACCCGATTTCGCCATCGATCGTAATCTTTGCTGTTTTACCGTCTTCGCTGGCGTTGGCTTCAAACCATTTAGCTTTCTTGCCCATCTTGGGAGTCTCCTTCAGGTTCGTTGTTGTTTAGTTGATCCAGGGCCACTTGCAACGCGCCTGATTTGTTAACTGTTCTAGGATCGGAGTCCAGTATTAAACCGAGTTCGTCTGCACTTCGGTTGCTCTCATCGATAGCAGCATCCAGTGATGCGAGATCCCAGCCTCTCTCCGCTGCCGCCTCACTGCGCGGCTTAAAGCCAGCACGTACCTCAAGTAGATCTGCGGTGACTTCCTTGAGCGGATCCACCCACTCCCATTTGGGAGCGATCCAGTCAATGCGGTGATAGGCGGCACGGTTTTCCCAGTAGTCATCTCTGGTCAGAGCGCCAGACACAATGGCCGTATCCAGAAACCTCATACCGATCGGCTTGCACCACTGGTGCACAATCAGATGCGCCTGTAGGGCTTCCGCCCGTCTACGAAACTCCAGAAGACCAGCTCGAATGCTGGAAAAGTTGACGCCCTTGAGATCTCCGGTGCCCTGCTCGTAGGTGACGCCCGCGCCTTTGAAAACACGAAGGAGCTCTGTCCTGAGCCAGCCTTCGTAGGCACCTCCAATATCGGGGGGATCGCTGAAGGTGACGGTCTCGCCATCTTCCAGTTAGTGAATCGCGCCAGAGGTAAACTCCATCGCATCCTCGCCATCCGGGTGCCGATCTTCATCGTCCTCAAGCTCGTGGTTCGAGATGGCATCACCGAACTCTGGAAATTCGTCATCGTCTGCGGCGGGCTTTCTAGAAACGAACGCACCGAACATCTGGGCAAGTGTTTGGCGTGCAAGCGTCGAGTCCTGCATTTTGTCGATGCCATACAACGTAACCAGCACGGGCGTAAGTTCAGGCACTCCGCGCAGCTGACCAGGTCGCTGACGCCGGTACATATGAACGATGTCACGCGCTGGGATAGCCACTCGGCTGTTTATCTGAGATGTAAGCTTCTCGTGTGGATGAAACCGCCAAAGGTGGAAGGCGGATCGGCGCCCAATCCCGTTGAACTCAATGCCCATCTTGATCATTGAGTCGCCGAACAAGCGTGTGTAGTTCGGATCGAGCTGAGCAGACTCCATGACCTGAAGCTGAAGTGGAACTGACAGCCCATCGCTCGGTCGACGAAGACGAAATCGTGTAAGGCACTCTCCGGATTCGAACTGAGCTCCAGTAACCATCGATTCAAGACCGTAGAAGCTCTCGCCACCGTCGGCGTCGCACTCATTAGCCCAGGTATCCCAGAGATCTTGAATCTCGCTGTCCCGCCAGTTCGGCCGAATTCCCTTCCCAACTAGGTTTGATACATAGGCCTCTTTCGCACCGACGGCGTACGCATTGTTTCTAATCGCGTGCTGACTGCGAGACTGCAAAAGCGGCAGTGATCGAGCCACTGACATATTGGGCCCAGTAGCAAATGCCGGGCGCGACGACATTCTTCGACTTCGGGTCGCGCCCTCATAGACAGGATTAACAGGCACGAGCTTGCCGTCCCGCATCGTCATCCTAATGCGGGGCTTTTCTGCGTTACCCATTACAAGCCCTTAGATGTGAAGGCGCGGCGTGTGCGATTGCGGCGCTTAGTGCCGTTCTGCCTATTCAGGGCTCGAACCATCTCGGCTCGCGTCTCTTTGAGCTCCTGAAGCGATGAAGATTGAAACTCGAATACTTTGCCGTTCGCCGTCCGAAAGCGTGTCACACGCTCGCCCTTGGCAAGAGCGGCAATAGCGTTGTCAACAGCGTCGATGTCTGCCTGGGTGTACATCTGACTACGGCTCCCTGCGCTTTACCACCCGGCGGCGGCGAACTGATTTCTTCTTTTTCCGAATGATCGGAATCGCCTCACCTGCTTGCTCACCAGGATCAAAGACCATGGAATTTTCGTTCCACACCCGAGCCCATGCGGGAGGGTTTGCCCAGTCGATGCGCTCAGCCTTGACAAGGATGTACAGCACCAACGCATAAACCCAAAGGTCAAAAGCTTCGTTGGCAGCTTTGCCTTCCCGCATGTACTTCCCGGTCTTGGGGTCCTTCACCTCAGCGGTTAGTTCGTCATACCACCAAGTTCCAACCCAGTCCGGTACGTGCATATACCCAGGCCCATGCTCGATGCGATCCATCATCGCAACCACCATGTCTTTGACGGCATCGGTGTTGACTAGGTAAAGCGGTACATCTCCTCGAGCAGACGACGTCCTAGATTTTCGGCCGGTGTTATCAGGATAAGACTTCCGCACGCGACTGGCTGTTCGAATGCCATCGCCCTTGAGCAAAAAACAACGGTCCGCATAACCTTCTCGCACCATCTCTCGATACCACTCATAGGCCTGAGAGGTGACTGACTCTTCGCCCTTTCCCTCACCACCGGTATCGACACCAAGAGCCAATATCGGCATCCGTCGACCAGAACGATCCGCTAACTTGTAGCTTCGGTTCAGGACGTCTCGAGTCAGAAGGTTCCAGTCTTCGGGCCGAGTCGCCGGATTGATCTGCCGCGGCTCCTGATCGTTTTTCGGCCCTCGGTCTTCAGAAATGTTGAATCGATCAACCAGCCAAGCTTCTCGGCCGACGCCAAATCCGTGAATCTGAACGACGAATCGCCGGTTTTGACCGCCCTGCACGTCGACAGTGGCAATCAGGAAGCGGACTCCATCAGGAACAGTACGATGCGCTATCTGCTCGGCGCGATCCCTAATCCTTTTACTGGATCGACGCTTTGCCGATATGCGGGTCTTGTAAGGCCTTCCCCAATCAGTATTTGTTACAACCTTCAGGTCTTCCTGATCTTCGGTCGACTCAAACTTACGCTCAGCTGAGTTCAGCTTGTCGCGCAGCTCTTCCCACGTTTGGTAGGAAGCTGCGGGGCCCTCCATCCAGAAAGAAGCCCGCCGCGATTCAATTTTCTTACCGTGTATTAAGCCCTCGTCATCAAGCTCGCAGCCCTCGGGCAACCATCGGTGATTGGCGTTTAAGGCCGTCTTCTCTTTCTGGTGATGAACACGCCCGCACTTCGGGCAAAACACCCGTGCGCTATCAAGATCGAAGTTCTCAAAGGTCGGCATGAACCAGTGCCGGCATGATGATTCTAGGCACTGCCAGTACAGCCGCCTGCGATCGCCGTCGTTATACAGCCCCAAGACGCCGTCGCATGGAGGCGCCATATGCGGATAGTCTTTCGGCTGTTTCCAGTCTGCATCCTTTACTGGGAATCCAGGCGATGACTCTGCGAGAGCCATGCCGGTAGATCCGAAGGTTTGGATCCTTTTGCGCGCCAGTAGGAAAGGAGATCCCTCGCCACCCACGTTCCTTGGCACTCGATCCAGATCGGTCATCAAAACATATTGAAAATCCGAACTCGCGAAAACGTTCTTCGATGGCCACTTGATGGCTAGATACTGCCCGTTACGGAAAATCTTGTCGTGAACGTTGTTGTCGTGCCCTCTCGGGCTCAGCCGATCCAAGATATCAGGAGAGGCGTTAAACATTCTGTCTAGCTCTTTCTTACTGTGCTCTCGAGCCTTTTCCTCAGTTATCTGCGCAAGCAACCCGTCACCAGGATCGTTGATGACTTTGTGGCAAATATAGCCATCAACCAAAGCTTTGGTTTTCCCCGACCGAGACGGACCAACAAATATGACCTCAAGGAACTCCCGCATACCCATGCAGTCCATGGGCTCCACCATGTAGGGCGTCTCGTCTGGGTTCCATGGGGTCTTAGTGCCGTTGCCCTGAACGACCACCATGCTTTCGGCAGCGGTTTGGCTAACTGCAACCCTGCGCGGTGGCCGAAACAGATCGGCAACATCCAGCGAGAGAGCACGAACATCAGCCAGCTTCGCCGGCGCTGTCATCCGTGTCCTCCTCTGAGTAAATTTTGAGTAAGCGCTGCCTGATGCTCTCTCTCAAGTCATCTGCCAAGCGCTGACCTGAAACGATGACCTCAGGCGGCAGACCATCCTCCCGCTCAAGCCTGTCAGGCCAAATATCAATTACGCTTAAGACTGTTTTTGCAAATTCGGCCTGATCGCGCACGTGGTCGGTCGCGGGAATTAATCGTCGAACAGACTCCTCATACTTCACCCGATAGTTCTCGGACTGATACCAAGCCTTGCGCAGCTCGGGATCGTGATCCCAGGTTGAAACCTCACCGGGTTCTGGCGGAGGCGGTTCGTAAAGTAGTCGGGCTACCTCGCGGATGTGGTACGTCGGGTTGCCGCGGTGCGTACCAGCCGGTGGAAGCTGGGCTTCTTTGATCCGCCTGGTGAGGGTTTGTCGGTGGATACCGAAGCAATCCGCGAGCCTGGCGATCGGCCAACTGAATGCTTCGTTGAAATCTCGGACTTCTCCCATCTCATTTCATCACATCCGCTATTTGCGAAAGGTTGAAATGAACCTATAAATGCAGCGAATTTCGTAAAACGTCGCAGAACTGGTGATGACGCATAGAAACCGCGAAATTTTGTCGAAAACCGCGATGCCACGCCCCCGTGCGCAGCCGCGTTTTTCCCAGGAAGGACCCGCGACCAATTGAACCGAACGCGTCGCGATCTCCTGCGATCTCCCAGATCTCATGCGCATAACGATGACTCGTATGCGTCGTCGTATACAGCAACCAAAGGCATGCGCCACTCCCGGTCCAAAGATCCAGGACGGCGGGCGACATAGATAATCTGTCCCTCCTGCCCGTGTGTCATGTCCAGCGATGGTGGCAGCGATCCAAGATAGGAAGCGCTGTCAGCATCCCATGGCAATTGGATCGGCCAGGTCGCGCCTGCGACGTTGTCGCCAGCCTGGTCGATCACACGAACCGTCACATCAGCATCCTCGATCGGCGCTTGATCAAGCACAGACACGACAGAGCTGAGCCTCGCGATGTTGTGACTGCCAATGTTGTACACGAACCAGTTCATGGGTTAAGCGTCAGCGACTACCTGCTTCGTGCTCTTCGGCTGAGCTACGTGAACACCTGGCTTGAGCTGGTTGTCCTCTTCCGTCTCAAGGCACTTGCAGATGCCGGCGTCGACATAGCGTGTGGCCTGGTCCCAAGGCAGATGCTTGCGGTCGCCCTTCTCAAACGGCAGGGGGCTGACTTTGTGGCTGACTTTAAACTCGACGAATCGAGTCTTTTCTTGATCAGTCATGTTCAATTCCTTAAGACGTTGCGCCGATCTCATGCTCGTGCTGGTTGATTGTGACGGTAGCTCCTGGACCAGCGACAAGCGTCAGCGTGGACGCCAACGCATGCACTCGTTTCAAATCGCCACTGCCATCCGTGTGCGCGCAATGGTCCGCGTCACCACCTGCTGAGATTGGAACGTCGACCTGCTGAGGCGTAGTCAGCTTGCGGCCCGATGTGTCACCAGCCGCTTTGTTCTGAGCACCGACGATTGTCTGGGTTGCCAGCTGCCGGGTAAGCACATCGGCATAGTCCGACGGCTCTCCTGCGCAGAGATGTATGTGCGTGCCTTGAACGATGTCCAGCTGCAAATCAATCTTTGCGACGTCGACTCTATTGGGCATGGTCCTTAATCCTCGGTCAGTTAATGACGGCCGGATCAGAATCCAGCTCAATGAATAGCTCTGGCTTTCCATCGATCGCAACGAACAGCGCGGGGGCTCCATCAATGGCGCCGAGCACAGCACCACCGAAGAAAATAAGATCGGAGATCTGCCGCTGTGTGATGTCCTCTACCTCAACGATTAGGTCGCCAATCAACGACGGTGCGGTCGTCAGCTGTTGCTGCGCGGAGTCCTGGGGTTGTACAGCACGATCCTTCGTAGCACCCACACTGTCTGATGTCTGTGCCTGAATGGCTGACTGAATCAGCACAGTGAATCGTTGCAGTACCGTGACCGTATCGGAACTCTGAGCCTGTACTATGCCAGTCGGCGTAACGAAACCAGCCACCACCCCGACAACCTCATCGCTAACCTGCGATTGAGTCGAACCCTCTGGAGTGACAGTCCCAGACAGGGTGAGAGCTACCAGGTCGCCGATCTGTGCCTGTGCTGAGTCTTGCGGCACCACCACGTACGAAGCTGTAATCGCTGGCGCATCTGAGCTCTGCTGCTGCAGCGCATCCAGCGGTGAAGTAGCAAGCAGCTGGCTCACGCTCGGCGATGTCGAGACCTGCGCCTGATTGGCCTTGCTTGGCGCAGCTAGCAGCGCAGTGCTTACGACATTGCAGTACGTCGCATTGCGCGCTGTATCGAAGCAGTAGGCCATTAAGGTGTCGGTGTGGTCTCACCGCCCGTTGCGTAGCTCAGGAAGCGCACACGAACATCTGAATCGAAGAACGCGAAGTGTCCACCCCATCCAGAAGCATGATCAGAGTCGGTTATTGAGACATCCCAATTGCTCGGCTCTGTAGCAGCTGCATCCCAAAAGCGAGCTCTTAAATCGCTGCCATTGGCAAAGACCCGCATACGGTAAACCGTGTTTGAAGCCCAAGCCTTGTTCGTATCGTCAATGTTGGTGTAACTAGCGCCCGTGTACTTACCAATCGATATGCGGTCGGCGCCACCGTTTCGAGTTAACTGGGCAAGGTATCCGCTTTCACTAGTGTCATCACCGGAACCTCTGAACACAATCGCGTAGTAACCACCGTTTGTGGTCGACGGGCCAATAATCTCGAACTCGACAAGGATCTCGCCGTTCGTAAACCCATCCAGCAGATCCCACGAAAATGCGTTTCGCCCCGCGCCGCTCTTGTCGAGCAGCAGCGTTCCACCAGATTCCTCAATGGGCGTAAGTTCGGCGGTGTGCCATCTCTGAATATGAGCAGCGGGTGGGCCCGTTCCATCACCGCCGTCGTATTGGACGATTCCTGACTCACCAGCGACAGGCTCTGTGTACCCAGCTTCAAAGCCAACGAGGTACATGTTCGTGCCATCACACATGAAGCGCAGAACATCGATTGCGCCTGCAGCAGTCGAGAAGGCCACCGATATACTGGAAGGTATCAGGTAGTTTGTGCCGAACGATAAGGTGTGCCCACCAGCACCACCCTGCACCACCTTCAACGAATGGAAGCCGGGCTCAAGCCTTGATGCATTGGCTAGAGTGCCGTCACCTAAGAGCGTAAGCGTGGGCACGTTGCCCACCACCGGCAGCCAGTCGATCGAAGCGCCGTACACCAGGTTGTCTGCAAAGGGCGTTTTGACCGTTCGAGCACCCAGATCGTTGACCGGTATCGTCGTAGGCTCTTTGAACTTCAGCACTGTATCGGTCGCTGGCGCCTCAATGTTGATATCCCAAGTGCCTGGACCAGCGTCATCAGTCTTGCTGAACCCAAGGTCAAAGAACTTGCAGCGAGTACCGGCGTTGTCGATGAAGCTGCCGGTAGCCAGCTCACCGACGAGCTCATCCTTTGTGCACTCAATCTCTACTTGCTGGTTCTCTTCGAACGCAATGCACTGCTCGCGTGCGCTCCAGATGTTGTGATCAGTCTTGATCTTCTCGTTAGCATCAAACGCGGCGAGGCCCTGCTGATGGCCGCGCATGATGTTGTTGCTGATGACCCCGTCTCGGCACGTATGCAGATACAAACCGCTGGTTCGGGGGGCCGGCGCACTGTTTAATCCCGTTGAGTGCCAGCCCTTGTTGTCTACCAGCGTAAAGTCGCGTGTGCCGTTGCTTGCGTCATCAATGCTGAATGTTCCGCCGAAGGCACCACCCGCGTCATGGGTGCTGATCTGAATTGCCGATCGGCCGTTATCCCAGGAGCGGTTGCCGGAAGCACGGAAGCGAACACATGACCGTGGCTTTATACCGTCATACACGTTCTCAAACGTACGGCAGTTGAGCACTTCCACATCAGTACACTCTATAAGCTCAATGCCTTCGCCGTGCTTGGAGACACCAGAACCAAAAGTGCCGGTACGTAGAGCGCCGGTGGCACCCATATCCACCACCGAAGATAGCTCGCAACCCACAAGGCAGATACTGGAGAACTCTCCGGTCTGGTTGGCTCCGTTGCCGTCCACCAAACCACCACCAATGATGTGGATACCGACGTTGCCACCTGAAGTGTCTTTGTTCAGTATCGGGAATACGCGCCCCGCGCCCGCTGTACTCGAACCATTCATTAGGAACAGTCGTGCGCCTGGCATGAAGTAAAGAATCGTGTAGTTGCCAGGCCGAACGGAATCACTGATGTAGTAGTCACCAGCTGGGAACACTCCCATGCCACCGCCGTCAGCCTCAATCTGATCGCACATGAGGTTGATGTTGGCGTGCTGAGTTGCCACCACCCCGGGGCGAATGTCGAACATAGCGCCCGTGGCTCGATAGACCGGGAAAGAGACGCTGTGCTGCCAGAGCTGAAGCTCGTCGACTTGCGCGTCGGGAAGTGGGCCAGCAACCGTCGAGAAATCCGGATGGGTGAGTTCGACAAGTCGGGCAACTACACTCACGGCCAGGTCACCACGCTGCGAAGTCCAAACTCGGTAGGCTCGGTAAGTGCCGCAGCCATGCTCTCGTAAGGAGCATCCTGGTCATCGGGTCCAGGCTTCTGGAGAACAAACTCACCACTTTCACTACTGGCAAGATGGTCTTCGATCACCATTCGGTTGACGCCTTTATCCCAGTAGACGTTTCTTAGCCACGGACGTCCTGCGGCAGCGGAAAGCTTGAGATGAACTTCAAGCCGATTACCTTCGAGGCTATATTCCAGCTCTGTCGTGCTGCCTCGGATCTGGCTGGTCACCCCAGCAAACTGAATGACGTTTTGAGTTCGAGCGTCCTTCGCGCAAAGCCCGTTCCGGCGCCAGCGATGATCACCTACCGTCTGCCAGCGGCCATTGGACCAGACCTGAAAGGAGCCCATGGCGTCACACTGGTGAGCCTCACCAAGGCGACCGAACTGATAAGCAGTGAGGGTCGCATCGTCGTCCCAGCTCGACCGAGAGATCAGCACCCCCGCGTCTTGAGCGTAATACTCCAACGGCATGTCTGGCTTCGGGGCTTCTGGCCAGTCGTGCAGAAACAGGTGCCGGTATGTGCTATTCGATTCCTGGCATTGATCCTCAACGGCATGCAGAGCCCAACGACCCATAGCTATTGCATCGTCTGCCTTCGCGAGCTGCAGTGCGTTGTCCAGCACGTCGCAGTAGTAACCCTCTACCCGTGACTTGCTGCCGGCCTGGTCGCCAAGCACCACCGTACTGCGAAGGTCTGGCAACAAAGCCTGGACCCAGAACCTCAACGTCGAATCGATGAACTCCTGAGGGAGAGCCTCGGTCCTGTCGTGGTCACGCCACAACGCAGCGGCCTGGAGCAGATCGCGATGTGACTTGCCGTAGTCGGTACCCTCGCGGCTTCCACCACCGGGGTTGCGCTCGTAATACGACTTTACGAGCGGGATCCGGTCGTTGCGCATGAAATCCATGTAAACAGGATCGCCGGTAGCGAGGACGTAGGAGGTTGTGGCCTTGAAGAACGCGTGCCAGTAATTGTTTGCTGGGTTATCTCTCGACCAGCGCTGCTCGGTGTCGCTGTCTCTCCACCACATTCCAATGTTTCGATTTCCATCGCCTGGCATGTTGCCAAGATGCCGCCGACCCCAAGCAGTCCACTTCTCTTCCAAGCCCGCCGGCACATCGCACCAGGCCATCGTCAGAAAGACGTACGAGAACTCGCGGCCAGCGTTCAGGTATGAATTCCGAGCAACCCGATCAACCTGATTGACGTGCCAGTCAGATCCGGATATTGCAGTTTCACACTCGCCAAAGAAGGCGCGCATGTCTGGCCTGAAGGAAGTGGGGCTTGCCTTAACCGCCGCGGCCAATCGTGCATAGCGGGCACTGTCGGGATCATGTCGGTATAGGGGAACCGCACCCACAACCAGTGGCTCATTGGGATCGCTCGGGGGCTCAGGATCTGGTTCGGGGTCAGGTTCCGGTGCAGGCTCGTTTGGATCAGGGATCGGGTCCGGCTCTGAGGTCTGCAGCTCCTCGATCGCATCCATCAGCTCCGAGTTTGTCGCCTTCGCAGCACTTAGGTCAGTACCCACCGCGCTGAGTCGACTCTCAAGCGAAGCGATCGCGGCCCTGTTAGCCTCAGCGCGAGGCCACGCTCAAGCTGACGAACCAGGAGCACGGCATGCTGCTGTGGCTCGGTTTCTGTGGGGTGACACAGCAACAGCTGGCTGCCTTTTGCAACAAGCACGAACTGCATGTCCCGCCGCAGTTTAAGGATGCGCCAGTAGTGGTGCTTGAAGACGGTCTATTGGGGCGCACTGTTGCGGGCTTTGTGCGCTTTGTGCAGTCAGTGGAGGACATTCATGCCAACAACGTTAAAAAGGCGCAACAAAAGCCTGAGAAAGCGCCAAAGCCTCGAGATGTGACGCATGCGCCCGCCTGTGTTCGCAGTTGCTACGCCAAGCAAGGCAAGTTCACCATCACGATGCCAACGCCAGCAGATCCCATGGATTGCTCGTCAGATGCCAGCTACGACGCCATGCCGAGCAGCTCTGAGTCCGAGGGCGGCCCTGCGCG
>JBCCNK010000011.1:0-31152 GCA_039025875.1 Pseudomonadota bacterium | reverse complement strand
GGGGAGGGGACGAAGCGGGGGTCGGGTTCTATTGCAAACGCATTACCCGGACGACCCGCTGATTCGACAGCTGGTCAGTGAAGACTATGCAGCGTTCGCTGAGCATCTGCTAGCGGACCGTCAGCAACGGGGTCTACCGCCGGCGGGTCACTTGTTCGTGCTGCGCTGCGACTGTTCGAGAGACGGTGACGGCGAGACCTTCTTACGCGCCGTCCTCACCCACGCGCGAACTCAGATTCCGAGCCGTTGTCGAGTCATCGGCCCGTTGCCGGCAGCCATGCCCAGACGAGCGGGGCGCTATCGCCACCAGCTTCTGTGTCTCGCAGAGGATCGTCGGTCAGCCCAGATTGCTTTGAGATCACTGCTACACTGCGCCGAGTCAGCAAAGCGTCCCCGGGACTTAAACTGGTTCGTAGACGTCGACCCCCAGGAAGTGGCCTGAGAAGTTTCAGCCACGCGTAGCGTGTTGCATGTCTCCAGATGTGAATCCAAGGCGTGTATCTGGAATTGAAGCGTGACGCGCGTAATAATCATCCCGCTGATAAGCAGCTTCCCCATCCTACGGAACACTCAATGAAAGAAGCCATTGCCTCGCTGGTAGACGTGGCGATCCGGGACGTCATCGTCGCGAGCGGGATCCAGCATGAGCCGAAAGCAGTTCAGCTGGAACGCACCAAGGACCCATCCCATGGAGACCTCGCGACTAATGCCGCGCTGGCAAATAGCAAGGCACTGGGAATGGCGCCCCGGGATCTAGCTCAAAGAATCTGCGAGCGACTGGCGAGCGATCCTCTGATTGCCCGAACCGAGATTGCAGGCCCCGGGTTCATCAATTTCTTCCTGAGTGCCGACACTCAAGCCGAGGTCGTGCGTGAAGTGCTCAGGCTCAAACAGGCGTTTGGTACCAACGATAGCGGTCGGGGCAGAGCGGTGCAGGTAGAGTTCGTATCGGCGAACCCAACGGGACCGTTGCATGTCGGACACGGACGCGGCGCCGCCGTGGGCGATAGCCTGGCACGCATCCTTGAGGCGAACGGATGGCAGGCTACCCGCGAGTTCTATTACAACGACGCCGGCGCCCAGATTCAGAATCTAGCTTTGTCGGTGCAGGCGCGTTGCCAAGGCGTGGAGCCCAACGACAGCGGTTGGCCGCAAGATGGCTATCGTGGCGACTACATTAAGGAAATCGCTCAAGCATATCTCGCCGGTGAGCAGGTCGAGGCAAGTGACAAAACCGTGATGGCAAAAGGCGACCTGAATGATCTCGCAGCCATACAGGAGTTCGCGGTGGCGTTCCTTCGTCGAGAGCAGGATCTGGATCTTCAGAGTTTTGCGGTGTCTTTTGACGTCTTTTTTCTCGAGTCTTCGCTATATGCCTCCAACGAACTAGAAACAACGGTCGAGAAGCTGGTCTCGAGTGGATCCACCTACGAGAAAGACGGTGCGCTATGGCTGAAAACGACTGAGTTTGGCGACGACAAAGACCGAGTAATGCGAAAAAGCGACGGGCGGTTTACCTACTTTGTGCCCGACGTTGCCTATCATTTAAACAAGTGGCATCGCGGCTTTGGGCGTGTCGTTAATGAGCAAGGTGCCGATCATCACAGCACGGTAACTCGCGTGCGCGCAGGATTGCAGGCGCTGAACCAGGACATACCGCAGGGCTGGCCGGAATATGTGCTGCACCAGATGGTCACCGTCATGCGCGGTGGAAATGAAGTAAAACTTTCGAAGCGTGCGGGGAGTTACCTGACGCTGCGAGACCTCATCGATGAGGTGGGCCGTGATGCGACTCGCTACTTTCTTGTTTCCCGCTCGCCCAATTCCCAGCTTACGTTTGATATCGATCTGGCGCTCGCCCAATCGAACGACAATCCGGTTTACTACATTCAATATGCGCACGCTCGCGTTCAAAGTGTGCACCGTAGATTGAGCGAGCAAGGGTTTTCAGTTCTTAACGAGAATGACAATCTGGATTTCTCTCTGCTGGCCGAGGAGGAGGAGATAGAACTCCTCAAGTCGCTGGCGAAGTACCCAGATATTGTGGCACGTGCCGCTGTCTCTCTGGAGCCACAGCAGGTTGCGAACTACCTTCGAGAACTGGCGGGCCTGTACCACAGTTACTACAACGCGCATAAGGTTATTGTGGAGGACGCGGCGCTACGCCAAGTTCGGGTAGCCCTCTCGGAGGCGATCAGACAGGTTCTGGAGAACGGGCTAGCGCTATTGGGAGTCTCGGCGCCCGAGAGTATGTGAGCGGTTCTTAGCTAGCGGGAGTGTTTTTGTGCCTTGAGTGCACGGAAAGACAGAGCACTTGCTTAAGTACCGTACGAGAGGTTTATGGCAACAAAACGAACTAATAGTCGTGGAGCCAGTCGGCAGCAGGAGTCGAAAAGTTCCGCTACCACCAGTGGCGCTCGAATGTACGGCCTCGGGTTGCTGAGCGGCTTATTCGTCGCGTTTCTGGCTTATCTAGTGTTTCTTCCAGCGGAGCAACCGCCATCGGACGGATCGCTTGTTGATAGTGAGATCACCCAATCGGGATCTGTACGCACTCCGGAGTATGAGTTTTTTGAGGTTCTTCCCAACCAGCGTATCGAAGTAAACGTTGACCCGCAGGAACTACGCGGAGCCGGCGCTCGATCGATCGAGAAGCTATTGCTGCTGCAGGCTGGTTCGTTTCGAGATCGAGAGGACGCCGACCGGCGTCGTGCCGAACTTCTACTTCTGGGTCTGGAGCCCGCCATCGAGCAGTCCGATGGGGAAACCGGTCGATGGTATCGCGTGCTCATCGGCCCTTTTGCCAGTCGATCCGCTATGGCGCGGGCGCGCGGTCTGACCGCCCAGCAGGACATAGATACGCTTCTGGTCGAGCGAGATCGAAGACCAGGATAACCCTAGGAAGTCTCACGGGTACGGCTTGAAGTTTGTCGGCGAACGCCCCATTACCTGAGCTGAGAGCGAGGGTTAGCCGTGAAACAGTTCGAAGGAACCACCATTCTTTGTGTTCGTCGAGGAAACAGCGTCGTTGTAGGCGGCGATGGACAGGTCTCGATGGGCAACACCATCATGAAGGGCAACGCGCGCAAGGTCCGCCGCCTGCACAAAGAGCAGGTAATCGCCGGGTTTGCGGGGGGAACTGCCGATGCTTTTACGCTCTTTGAACTGTTTGAAGCACAGCTCGAAAAGCACCAGGGCCAGCTGACAAGGGCGGCCGTTGAGCTCGCTAAAGCCTGGCGCACCGAACGCTCACTTCGTCAGCTCGAAGCGCTTCTTACTGTGGCCGATAAAGAAACATCTCTGGTGATCTCCGGCAATGGAGATGTGATTGAACCCGAAGATAACCTGATAGCCATCGGCTCCGGTGGATCCTATGCACAAGCCGCCGCAAAAGCCCTGCTAGAGAACACCGAGCTAAGTGCTCGCGACATCGTTGAAAAGGGTTTGAGCATAGCAGCGGACATTTGCATCTACACAAATCAGACCCGCACTATCGAAGAACTGAGTTTCTAGTTCGCCGCTGTCACCGCGGCGTGCAACTGACTCCCAGACAGGATCAAAACACGTCATGTCGAATATGACTCCTCGAGAAATCGTGCACGAACTCGACAAACATATAGTCGGGCAACAGGAAGCTAAGCGAGCCGTGGCTAATGCGCTGCGTAATCGCTGGCGCCGTATGCAAATTGCCGAGCCGCTGCAAAGTGAAATCACTCCCAAAAACATTTTGATGATTGGCCCCACGGGGGTCGGCAAAACCGAGATCGCCCGACGTCTCGCCAAACTCGCCAATGCGCCATTCGTCAAAGTCGAGGCCACAAAGTTCACCGAGGTTGGTTACGTAGGTCGAGACGTCGAGCAGATCGTGCGCGACCTGGTGGAAATGGCCATCAAAATGCTGCGAGAACAGGCGATGGAACGGGTACGTTTTCGGGCTGAGGAAGCGGCCGAGGATCGGATTCTCGACATTCTGCTGCCCGCTGCCCGCGATCAAAGTGGGTCCCAAGGTGAGGGCACTCGCCAAATTCTGCGTAAGAAGCTGCGGGAGGGTGAATTGGATGACAAGGAAATTGATGTCCAGATCAGTCCGCAGGCGAGCGTCGAGATCAGCGCTCCACCTGGTATGGAAGAAATGACGAATCAGCTTCAGAGCATGTTCGCCAATATGGCCAAGTCGCAGCCGAAAACTCGGCGTATGGAGGTCAAGGCTGCGTTCAGTGCTCTGTGTGAAGAAGAAGCGGCCAAGCTGGTTAATGAGGACGAGCTCCGGCAAAACGCGCTGCTGGCGGCGGAGCAAAACGGCATTGTGTTCATCGACGAGATCGACAAAGTCGCTCGCAAAAGTGACACGATGGGTGCTGATGTCTCGCGTGAGGGAGTGCAGCGGGATCTGCTGCCACTGATCGAAGGAAGCACCGTCAGTACCAAGTATGGAATGATCAAGACGGATCACATTCTATTTATCGCATCGGGTGCCTTTCACCTGTCAAAGCCGTCCGACCTCATACCCGAATTACAAGGCAGACTACCGATTCGTGTAGAGCTCGAGGCCCTTTCACCTGACGATTTTCGTCGCATTCTGATAGAACCTGATGCGGCACTGACAAAGCAGTATCACGCTTTGCTCGCCACCGAAGGATTGGAACTCAACTTCAGTGATGACGGGGTCACGCGGCTAGCTGAGATCGCCTGGCAACTGAATGAAACCACTGAAAATATCGGAGCAAGACGACTACACACGGTAATGGAGCGATTACTTGAGGACGCCTCATTTCGGGCCGCGGATGAGGGTCTGAAAGGCAATCATCTCAACCTGGACGCGACCTACGTCGACGCACAGCTCAGCGATCTGGCGACCGATGAGGACCTGTCGCGTTTCATTCTTTGAGAGGTTTCGTTCTCAAACCTGGCATCGGGACAACGGGTGAGCGCAGATCCTGACAAACCATCGCATATCACGCTGCACAAGCGATCCAAATCGCTCGAAATGACCTATACCGATGGGCGCCGCTATGACCTCCCCTTTGAGTTTCTGCGCGTCCATTCACCATCCGCAGAGGTGCGTGGTCACGGGGCGACCAAATCCGACGTCGTCGTTTTGCACCGCGACAGCAACCTGGTAAGCGGCAAAAAAGAGGTTGTGATCAAAGCCTTGGAACAGGCTGGGCACTACGCTCTGCACATCATTTTTGACGATGGTCACGCTAGCGGAATCTATACCTGGCGCTACCTCGCGGAACTGGGGAGGAACCACAGTCAGCTTTGGGATCAGTATCTAAGGCGCCTGGAAGAGGTTGGCCGCTCTCGAGATCCTGACGTTCAGGTGCTCAAGCTCAACTGAGTTTAGAGAACAGCCCGTTTCATAGATGCAAAAAATGCGGGCCAAGGCCACACCTGAATGTGCGTAGCACGCGCGCTACAATAGCGGTCCTACGCAAAGGTGATTCCATGGGTGATAACGAAACAACGCATTTCGGGTACAAAGAAGTTCCGACCAGCGATAAAGCGGGCCTCGTCGGCCAGGTTTTCGACTCTGTAGCGACCCGTTACGACCTGATGAACGACTTGATGTCGGGCGGTATCCACAGGCTATGGAAACGTTTCACTATCGAGTTGTCTGGGGTACGGCGTGGCAACTCAGTCCTGGACATTGCGGGAGGCACTGGAGACCTGGCCGCGAAGTTTTCGAAGCTCGTAGGTCGTGATGGTGCGGTGACACTCGCTGACATTAATGCCAGCATGCTGCGCGTAGGTCGAGACCGGCTTATCGACCGCGGAATAGTTGACAACCTGACCTATGTTCAAGCCGACGCTCAGTACTTGCCGTTCCCCAACGAGCATTTTGATTGCATCACTATCGCGTTTGGACTGCGCAACGTTACAGATAAGCAGAAGGCACTGGATTCAATGTACCGGGTGCTCAAGCCGGGTGGCAGGCTACTGGTGCTTGAGTTCTCCAAGCCACGCAACGAGCTTTTTACTAAAGCTTATGACGCCTACTCCTTTTCTGTGCTGCCAGCTATTGGAAAGCTGGTCACGGGCGACAGTGACAGCTATCGCTATCTTGCGGAGTCCATCAGAATGCACCCGGACCAAGAAACGCTGAAGGTGATGCTTGAAGATGCAGGCTTCGACCAAGCGGAGTACTTCGACATGACGGGCGGCATCGTCGCTGTCCATCGCGGTACAAAAGCATGACTACCCAAAACTTACGCCAGCCGACGCTCCATACCGCGGGGTTGGCCGCTGCCGAGGCAGTCGCGAACAACGCGCTGCGTTTATCGCCGCACAGTCGTAGGTCTTTAGCTGGACTGGCGCATCAGACGTTGGCGATCGAGTGCCTTAGACCGCAGCTAACACTGTATTTGTGCAGCGATGAAGCGGGCGAGTTACAGCTGCGTGGTGTGCACGAAGATGATGTCAGCACTCGCGTTACCGGCACGATCGAGGACTTTCTCGAGCTCGCACGAGCCCGAGATCCAAGTGCGGAGCTAATCAATGGCGCTATTCAAGTCCTAGGCGATACATCACTGCTACTTAGTATGCAAAAAATCCTGGCTGACCTAGAGATCGACTGGGAGGCGCCGCTGGTCGATGGACTTGGTGATGTGGTTGGCCACCAGCTTGCAGAAATCCTGCGTGGCCTCTTCAGTTGGTCGTCGCAGGCGGGTGCGAGCCTGCGCCGTCAGATCAGCGAGTTCGCCCGGGAGGAGCTACGACTCGCTCCTCCGAAACTCGCGCTCGATGAACTATTTGAAGACATAGCCAATCTCAGTGACGCGAGCGAACGGCTAACTCAGCGCACGACATTCCTTCGCCAACGAGCCGAGCGCCTGCTGGCGAACGGATGAGCACTCTGCTTCGTGCCCTGGAGATTCTGAGGGTCATAGGTCGCTATCGGCTTGACGAACTTGTTCCGGAGAGTGTTATACCAGCAGCCGGGCGACTGGCACTTAAGGCTAATCCCTGGCGTATGCGGCCCGTTGAGCACGGTGATCGGGCCTCCCGCCTGCGTCTGGCACTCGAAGAGCTTGGTCCCGTGTTCGTTAAGTTTGGCCAGGCGCTATCCACTCGTCGCGATCTTCTGCCCGAGGACTTAGCCGACGAACTTGCCAAGCTCCAGGACCAGGTACGACCGTTCCCCAGTACTCAAGCGGTGCAAATAGTTGAATCCTCGCTAGGTAAACCCGTCGATGAACTCTTCGAGAGGTTTGACCGAGTCCCGCTGGCTTCAGCTTCGGTTGCCCAGGTTCACAGTGCACGTCTGCACGCAAGACAGGGTGGACGAGAAGTCGTCGTTAAAGTTATTCGACCGGAAGTAGAGGCGCTGATACGAAAGGACACTCAGCTAATGCTGGGGCTGGCGAAGCGTTTCGAACGTTGGTCTCGATTGGGCAGAAGACTGCGGGCGGTCGCGGTGGTTCAGGACTATCAACAAACCATAGTCGACGAACTCGACCTTGCTCGCGAAGCGGCCAATACATCACAACTTAGGCGAAACTTCTCGGATGGTGAACTCGTTTATGTGCCTGAAGTGTTCTGGGACTTTACACGGCGCGATGTTCTGGTGCTAGAACGCATCCGAGGTATCCCAGTCACCGATTTGGAACAGCTGCGAGAGCGCCGGGTTGATCTCAAGGTACTGGGTGAGCGCGGTGTTGAGATCTTCTTCACTCAAGTGCTGCGAGACAGCTTTTTCCATGCCGATATGCACCCTGGCAACATCTTTGTCGATGCCAGTGATCCGCAGAAACCGCGCTACATCGCGATAGATTGCGCGATCATCGGTTCCTTAAGTGAGTCAGATCAGTACTACCTGGCGAAGAATCTGCTCGCCATTTTTAAACGCGACTACCAGACGGTCGCGAGACTCCACGTTGAGTGCGGATGGGTACCACCCGATACAGGCATCGGCGAATTCGAAGCGGCGATGCGCGCAGTGTGTGAGCCTGTTTTCGAGAAACCTATCGCCGAGATCAGCTTCGGACAGATGCTTGTGTATCTTTTTCGCACCGCATCCCGTTTTGACATGGAGGTTCAGCCGTCGCTGATTTTGTTGCAAAAAACGCTACTCAATATCGAAGGCTTGGGCCGCCAGTTGTATCCGCAGCTCAACCTCTGGGACACGGCGATGCCGTTTCTTGAACGTTGGGTAGCGGAGCGGTACTCACCACAGAGCATCATACGTAGGCTGCAGCAAAGCGCGCCTTCATTTTTAGAGCAGTTGCCCCAGCTACCCGAGGCGCTGATGGATTCTCTTCAGGCACCGCGTGTTCAGTCGTCACGCGCGGAACTCGCGTTGAGAGTCCAACGCGAGGAAGACGCTAGACGGGCCATCAAAGCACGGCGTCGTTATCTCGGGGCGATGGCCTGCCTGCTGGCCGCCGTCGCAGCGGTGCCGTCGATTCGTTCGATTCTTGAGCAGGCAACCCCGGTAAGCTGGCTGTTCCTAGCGATGGCAGCAGGTCTCGCCTGGCCGAGCCAGACAGGTTGAGCCGAGCATTCTGGCCGTCATTACATCGAATAGCGCGTCGAACCCTGTGCGATAATCGGTACCGTCATGAAACCCAGTTACTATCTTGATACGCTCTGGCCGAACGAGCGACGTCCCGCCCTCGCGATTGTGCAGGCCGTCGGTCCTATATCCAAAGATCCGGCAGCAACCTGCGGCCCTGGTAAGCCACGCGACGATCAACTCGGAGGTAGCAACAGCAGCCAAAGAAGCGAACGTCATAAAAGTTGTGAAAGTCGTGAAAAAAAGGCCGATGACGACAATGCCTGATTCGCCATCAGATTCGCGCGTTGCAGATACACTAGGCCAGGTAGAAGCTGTTATCCAAGCACGGCGCCACGCTGATCCGGAATCTTCGTATGTTGCTAGCCTGCACGGCAAAGGCCTCAATAAGATTCTTGAGAAAGTCGGTGAGGAAGCGATCGAAGTTATTATTGCGGCCAAAGAGTTGGCAACATTGGAGTCGGAACGAACCGCGCTCGAGCGTGATTTTATTGGCGAAGTAGCGGATTTGTGGTTTCACACTCTGGTGTTACTAAACCATCAAGGCTGCAGTTCGAACGATGTACTGGCGGTTTTGAAGAGACGACTGGGCACGTCGGGGCTGGCGGAAAAGGCCGAAAGATCCGATAGATCAATTCCGAGTGGATAGTGCGGTCGTCAGATCGGTTTGTGTGAACCGCTGACATGATGAAAAGGAGGGATAAGCCATGGGCTTGGGCGGTATAAGTATTTGGCAGTTGCTAATAGTTCTCGCAATCGTAGTTCTGCTTTTTGGTACGAAAAGGTTACGCAGTCTCGGCTCTGATCTCGGCGGGGCGGTTCGAGGATTTCGCAAGAGCATGCAAGACGAGAGCGCAAACGCTGAGGTCGGAGCAGAGGAACAGAACACGGATTCCGAATCCGAAACTCCTACAGACCCCAAAAGTTAGTGTTTGGTCCAATCGGCTCTCGCTGTATGTGCTCTCCGTGTTTTTTGGCTTCTAAGCCCGGTTTGTGAGGCTCGAGTCGAATGTTCGACATCGGCTTTGCTGAACTGGTCATCCTTGCGGTGGTAGCGCTTTTGGTAATCGGACCGGAGAGGCTACCCGGAGCTATACGCACGGGGAGCGCCTGGTTAAACCGGATTCGACGGGGCTTCAACGAGGTAAAGCAGGAAGTGCAGCAAGAACTGCACAATGACGCGGTCATGCAGGAATTGAAGCAACTTCGGGACAGCGGCGACGCGCTTCGTGCTGATACTCAGCAACTCGCCCGCGAGTTTCAAAACACCGCCGAATCCGCCATCAATTCAGCTACGGGTACAACTGAAGACACGCCACCACCTAACGAAAGACCCAAGGAACCACCGGCGGACGCCGACGACAGTCCGCTCAATCCAGGCCCCACATACTCCCAAGGACAGCTAGAGGATTCGGGCAGTCGCTCGAACCCGGAGGGATGACCGACTCGGAATCCGACCAGCCCCTACCACTGGTCGCACATCTCACCGAACTTCGTGATCGCCTGCTGCGTGCACTGCTGGCGGTGCTCGTCGTCTTTATAGGCTTGTTTCCGTTTGCCAACGATATCTATCAGTTCGTCTCGGCGCCGCTGCGCCAATTGCTTCCTGATAACGCAAGCATGATCGCGACCGAGGTAGCCTCACCGTTTCTGACTCCATTTAAGCTGACGATTTTTACCGCTCTCTTTGCAGCCATGCCCTACGTGTTGTATCAGGTCTGGTCGTTTATAGCCCCAGGGATGTACCGACACGAAAAGAAGTTTGCGCTGCCCCTGCTCGGGTCGTCAGTTGCTCTCTTCTACTTAGGCGCTGCCTTTGCCTACTTCGTTGTGTTTCCACTCATCTTTGCGTTCTTTACGAGCGTCGGGCCGGAAGACATCGCGATCATGACCGACATCAATCGCTATCTGGATTTCGTCCTGAAATTGTTTTTTGCCTTCGGGATCGCTTTCGAAATACCCATTGCTGCTCTGCTTGCGATTTGGACCGGCCTCACAACCCCGGAAAACCTGGCTGCGAAACGCCCTTACATTGTTGTGGGTTGCTTTGTATTTGGCATGCTGCTCACACCTCCGGACGTGATCTCCCAGTCCCTGCTGGCAATTCCCATGTGGCTACTGTTTGAAGCTGGAGTAATCGCAGGCAAGTTTGCGATTCGCGGTAAACGTGATGATGCTTCGCAACCCGGTCGCAACGCGTCGTGAGTAAACCGTCGAGTCGAGCGCCGCTCAAAGCCCTTTTCCAGCTCCTCCTGCCTTACCGAGGCCGACTGCTCGCGGCTATGCTGGCACTGCTGGTCACCGCCGGGGCTACACTCGCTTTGGGGAGAGGTGTTGAGCTACTGATCGATGATGGATTCGGAGGCACCAACCCGAGTGCACTCGGGGACGCCTTGTGGGCCGTGATGATCATTATGTCGATCATTTCGGTTGGCTCCTTCGTTCGTTTCTACCTTGTATCCTGGCTCGGTGAGCGTGTTAGCGCGGATCTACGGTTTGCCGTGTTCAAGAACATTGTGCGATTGCACCCGAGTTACTTTGAAGACAATCGCTCAGGAGAGATCATCTCACGGCTTACGGCCGATACGACGGTGCTGCAAACAATCATAGGCTCATCTGTGAGCATGGCACTTCGAAGTGCAATCACCCTGGTTGGCGCAATCGTGATGATGGTGATTACCAATGCCAAGCTCTCACTATTCATCCTGCTGAGTGTTCCACTCCTGGTTTTACCGATGCTGTTCATGGGACGCCGTGTCCGTGACCTCAGTTCTCAAAGTCAAAACAAAGTCGCCGGTGTCGGCTCCTACGCTGGCGAGATTATTCAGAACATTAAAACTGTACAGGGATTCAATCGCGAACAGTCCGAAACGCACGCGTTCGATCAAGAAGTAGAACGAGCATTTTTAGTTTCCAGGGCAAGAATCCGACAGCGGGCGTTGCTAGTTGCTGTGGCGATCCTGGTATTGAGTACTGGCACGCTGCTCATGTTGTACTCCGGCGGTACATCCGTGATCGAAGGGCGGATGTCTGCGGGTGAACTTGCCGCTTTTATGTTCTATGCCTTTATGGTTGGAAACGGCTTCGCGTTGATCGCTGAAGTCTGGGGTGATTTACAGCGAGCCGCTGGGGCGATGGAGCGTTTGCTCGAGTTGATCGAAACCCAATCCATGATTGTGGATGGTGAGAACGTGCTGCTGGAAAAACCGGAAAGTAACCATGATCCAGCAGGTTCTTCGATCGGGAAGACAAACCCCGTTATGGAACTCCGCGCTGTGAGTTTTAGTTATCCATCACGGCCGGAGCAAAAAGCTCTGGATAAGGTAAACCTCAGAATCGAGCCGGGCGTCAGCTTGGCCCTGGTTGGCCCATCGGGGGCCGGCAAAACCACGTTATTCGAACTACTGCAGCGTTTCTATGATCCGCAGGAGGGGAACTTGCTGCTTGACGGAGTCGATATCAAGGAGCTAACGCTAGAAAGTCTTCGATCGCAGCTCGCGATCGTTCCACAAATGCCGATCCTCTTCAGTAGTAGCGTTAAGGACAACATCGCTTACGGTCGACCGGGCGCAAGCATGGATGAAATTAGCGAGGTAGCTGAACGAGCGCACGCGTCCGAATTCATTCAGTCATTGCCCGATAAATACGACACGTTTTTGGGAGAGTCGGGGACCCGTTTGTCCGGGGGTCAGCGGCAGCGCATAGCATTAGCGAGAGCAATGCTCGCAAACCCCAGAGTTCTCCTTCTCGATGAGGCCACAAGCGCGCTCGATGCTGAAAGCGAGCATCAGGTACAACTGGCTATCGCCGAGGTTATGCGCGAGCGTACAACCGTCATAATCGCGCACAGACTCGCCACGATACGTGATGCGGATTCAATAGCGGTGCTGAACGAAGGCCGCGTGATAGCGCAGGGACGCCACAGTGAGCTGCTAAAAAGCAACGCACTTTATGCGCGCCTTGCCGAACTCCAGTTCCGCAGCGAGGAGAAACCATTCAACCAGGTGCTCGGAGTAGAAGGCAGAGCTTAGGAGACGGGTTTCTCTACCTTATCCGGGCATTAACGGCCAGCTCGTTTTAGGAGCCGCAGCCGATCCTGTCGTTCTCGATTCACGCGCAGTAGATCCGTGGTGGTGTCGCGATAAATCTCTTGCAATTCCTCAAACCACGCAAGCGTCAGACGCGCGTTATTGGCCGCGCATAACAGCGGTGCTTTTAGCGGGGCATCTAACGTTATGTAGCTACTTTCCCTAAGACTCGTAAGCAGCTGATCCCGAGTGGCCGTACGTCCGTTCTGAAACGCCATAGAAAGGACCTCGTAGGCCTCAAAAAAGGATTCAATGCCAACCCATTCGGCTACCGCACGGCGCTCGACGCCTCGGCGCAGACTGCGGCGTAACTTTCGCGCCATTGTCCTAAACTCGCGATTTACGCGCCGTCCAAAAACCGGATCTTTGATGGGATTGAGTAGACCATCGGCGGCCAGCTCACGCCAATCCTCGCGCTGAAGAGTGTCGTCTATACGAGGAAATAGCTTTTGCTCTTTTCGGCTCATAACCGCAAACGCATCGCGCACGTAGGCTCTACCCAGAGCGATTACCTGATCTCCACCTATATAGCCATTGCGCCACTCATCGACACTGTCACGAAGCCTGATTCCCTTGTTCCGTAGCTCTTCGTGGGCTGTGTCGACATCCTCAACCATAGATTTGAGCTCGGCATCCATCTCTGCGGCGTAGTCGTAGATCAGAATCTCGCGAGTCCGATGAGCCCGGTCAGGCCAAGTCACCATGTAATCGACAATTTCATGGAGCGCCTGTGTATTGACGATTTCGCTACGTTCAATCGCGTTTAGATGATCGGACAAAAGAGCCAGTACGGAGGCTATGTGCCTGTGAGACTGTCTGAGGTTGGCGAGGGCAGGGGCTTCATCAACATAAGTTTCATGCTGTTCGATAAAGGAGTGGAGGTCGACCGACAAGGGATCGCCTTCATCGAAAGCCACTCCCTTTCTCAGTGGGCCGCCCGCCTCACGGGCGGCTGTTAGAGAATCGGACCGTTGAGCCCGTTTTTTTGTGCTGGTTCTGTTAGCTTTACGCGTTGCCGAGCTCGCGGACGAGGCCACCAATAGACTCCTTTGCGTCGCCGAAAAGCATACGCGTGTTGTCTTTATAAAAGAGCGGGTTCTCGATGCCCGCAAAGCCTGAGGCCATCGAGCGCTTGAGAACGAATACTGTACGAGCTGAGTCTACATTGATCACGGGCATCCCATAAATAGGTGATGACTCAACCTCTCGAGCAGCAGGGTTCACTACGTCGTTCGCTCCGATAACAATCGCCACGTCAACTGTCTCCATGCGGGGATTGATATCGTCCATTTCAAGGAGCTGGTCGTAGGGAACATCCGCCTCAGCGAGAAGTACGTTCATGTGCCCGGGCATTCGACCGGCTACCGGGTGAATACCAAAATTGACTTCGGCGCCATTCTTTTCAAGGAGCTCGGTAAGCTCTTTGACCACGTGCTGCGCCTGCGCGACGGCCATTCCATAACCCGGGATAATGGCTACGTTCGATGCCGCTTCAAGCACGTAGTAAGCGTCCTCGACGCTGATGGGTTTGATTTCGCCTTCGACTACAGTCTCTTCGTTGCTGACGCTCGCGAAACCGCTAAATAGAACGTGCGACAGCGACCGGTTCATTGCCTTGCACATGATCTGCGTCAGAATAATCCCCGACGCACCCACCAGGGATCCGGCGACAATGAGAATGTTGTTGTTGACAGCAAAACCAGCGGCACAAGCCGCTAGCCCCGAGTAGGAGTTAAGCAGTGAAATCACCACCGGCATGTCGGCCCCACCGATCGGTATCACTGCCATGATTCCAAAGGCTAAAGACAGCAAGATCATGAGTATCAGCCAGAAGGGGGTATCTGGGTGAAGGCAGAAGAGCCATCCACTCACAAATATCGCAAAGACGATGATGCTGTTGACCATTTGCTGGCCGCCAAATTGAACGGCTGCACTGGATATTGTTTCGCTGAGTTTTCCCCAAGCCACCAGCGACCCGGTGAACGTGACACCACCGATCAGAATTGACAGCACAATCGTGATCAACGTGAATGTCCCGGCATCTGTGCTTATGGCGGCGGTGCCTACAAGAAGGCTCGCGAGACCGCCAAAACCGTTGAACAGCGCTACCATTTCCGGCATCGACGTCATCTTTACCAAACGCGCTGCAGCGGCACCGACCGCTCCGCCTACAACGAATCCGGCGAAAATCCACTGGTACTCCACGATGCCCTGATCGAGCAGGGCAGCCACGATCGCCAGCAACATACCGACCGAAGACATCATGTTGCCGCGTCGTGCGGTAGCTGCTGAGCCTAATAGTTTGAGTCCGAAGATAAACAGCGCGGCCGCGACAACGTAGGCGAGCTGTATGAAGAGAGCTCCTGCGCTCATGGGCTAGCCCTCCCTCTTCTTAAACATCGCGAGCATACGGTCAGTCACCATATAGCCGCCGACCACGTTGATTGATGCAAGCGCCACCGCACCTGCACCCAGCCAGTTGGCAAGGTCCTGACGGCCGGTGCCAGCAAGCGCGATCGCACCGACAACGGTGATGCCGGAGATCGCGTTTGCGCCCGACATCAGCGGCGTATGCAGTGTGGCTGGCACCTTGTTGATAAGTTCAAAGCCGAGAAAGATCGACAACATGAGGATAAAAGTGAGAAAAACCGCATCCATGATCAGTTGTCTCCTGCAAGGATATTTTTAATTGTTTCGTTTACGACGCTGCCTGCATGGGTAATCACGCATCCTGGCAGAATGTCGTTCTCCATATCGAGGACGAAGGTTTTTTCCTCTTTGTCCCAGGTGTCTTCAACCAAATTGAATAAGTTGTTCGCATACATCAAGGACGCGTCACGAGCGACATAGTTGGGAAGATTACCGAGGCCAATGACCGTTACGCCGTTGATGTCGACTACTTCGTTCGGCTGCGAGCCTTCAACGTTACCGCCGGTCTCTGCGGCCATGTCCACGACCACCGACCCAGGCTGCATTCCTTCCACCATTGAGCGTGGGACAATCACGGGTGGTTTGCGACCAAAGACTTGAGCAGTTGTGATGACAACATCAGACTCTGCGATCACTGCCGCCTGAGCGTCCTGTTGTTTCTGGATTTGCTCTGGAGTGAGTTCCTTCGCATAACCATCTTTCGTCTGCCCTGTGTCTCCCAGGTCGATTTCAAGGAATTGGGCGCCTAGTGACTGGACTTGTTCTGCCACAACCGGGCGCGTGTCAAATGCCGTAACCTTGGCGCCGAGACGCTTTGCGGTAGCGATTGCCTGGAGACCGGCTACGCCCGCACCAATGATGAAAACCTTGGCGGGCTTTAGGGTTCCGGCTGGCGTCATCATCATCGGGAAAATACGTGGAAGCCGAGTCGCCGCTAGCATCACCATGATGTATCCCGCGAGGTTGGCCTGGGAACTGAGAGCATCCATTTTCTGACTGCGCGTCGAGCGAGGGATCATTTCCATGCTGACCGCAGTGACTCCCTGCTCCGCAAACGAGCGGACTAGGTCGTGCTCGTTGAACGGATCCAGATAGCTGATATGAATACATCCGCTCTTCATCTGAGGAACTTCGTCGACCTCAGGCTTACGAAGTCGCAAAATCATATCGGCTGCACCGAGCATGGAAGATCTGTCCGTCGCTACGATCGCACCGACCTCGGTGTAGTCTTCATCGGTGTATCCACTACCCGAACCCATACCGGATTCGATGTGAAGGGTCGCGCCAAGGCGCACAAGTTTCTTTGCAGTATCCGGCGTCAAAGCAACGCGATTTTCACCGGGGTATTGCTCTTTGGGAACGGCTAGCAGCATCAATACAATCCCTGATTAACCATTTGCGTGTGGAAATGAGTTTTATTCTTCGCTCGACACAATGCGACGGTGATCGCTGTCAAGGCGCCTTTTATAACGGCCGCTGATCAAGCTGGCCACAGGAACGACTCCCTAGTAGTGCATGGCTGTCCGTGGGTGAGACAGGATCATTTCGCGGACTACGGAGTCATGGCGGCGAGCGAAAGTAGCACAGCGTTTCTGAATTTGGAAAGTCTTCAGGTAGTGTTTCATCTAGATTGTGCGTGTGTGCACGGAGAAACTAACGCTCGGCTTTCGCTACCAGAACTCGAGTTGCAACCAAATAGTGTTCAGTTAGCAAATAGTGTTCAGTTAGCGTCGGTACTCAGAAGGTTTTATTTGACAAGATAGAAGCGCAAGATGGGCGCGCGCCACAACAGCCACCGTCGTATCGTTTCACCCACTCGCAATCGCCCCAATCGCCGCTAGTAGCGAGCTTGTTTATCAAGCTTGCCAACAAAAAGGACCACAGCGGGATCGTCCGCTGTGGTCCAGGAGATTGATTGGCTTGGACTCAGCCGGCTTGAAGGCGCAGAAAAGGATTCATCCAGCGATATTTCCAACCGGTGAACTTCAGCGGCGCATCCAAAACTGCCAGACAAATACAGTCTTCGTCATCAAAAGCGCGTGGTGCGTGAACATCCTCTGATGTTTTGTAGATGAAATCGCCGGCATGGTATTCGCCTTCGCCATCTGTAAACCCACCCTGCAGGACTAGAGTCATTTCTGATCCATGGTGGTCGTGATGCGGAATTTCTCCGCCCGCTTTTATGTGGAGTAGCGAAAACTCGTAGTTTGGATCACCCGTTTTGATGCGCGTGGTACGCAAGCTATCGGTAATCCGCTTCCATGGAAGATCGGAGAAATTCCCATCCATAAGTCGGCGGAGTAGCGATGGAGTTGCGTCCATCTCGATGACGCCCTCGTTATCAGACTTAAGCTCAAGGTTTTGTGCATCACCTTGATAGCTGTCGTAACTCAAGGGGGGTTCCTCATCGAGACGCCCGAGTACTCGGTTTAGTAATGCATCACCGACTGGCTCAGGATCGAGTGACTCGAATAAAGCAGTGCCGACGGCTTGCAGTTGTTGCACGGTTTTTGCGGAATCCTCGCAGTAATTCAGGTGCGCGGTCACGCACGCTGCCTGAGCGAGCGGAAGAGTTCCGGCCGCATACTCGATCAAGATATCGAGATCAGGACGATACTTAGGCATTTCCCTGTTTCCCCTTTAATCTGTTGCCCGGGTGCGTTCGAACTGCACCTGTAGCTTTTGTACAGCCAGTCGCACCCGCGACTTGACGGTGCCAAGTGGTAAATCCAACTCCGCGGCCGCTTCCGCGTGCGACTTACCCTCCATATACACCTTGGCAAGAATTTGGGTCTGATCGGAGGGCAGGTTGCCCATCATCGATTTGATCCGTTCCGCGCTGCGTCTCGATTGCAGCTGCGAAAACGGCTCTTCATCATCCTGATCTTGACTAAAGTCCTCAGCCGCCAAGGGCGTATCGAACTTTTGCAGCCGGCGAAACATGTCGGTTCGACAGTTCCGTGCGATGGTGTAGACCCACGTACTTGCCGCGGCTTTTTCCGGGTTAAACGCTCCTGCTTTTTGCCAAATTTTGAGCATTACTTCTTGGACGAGCTCATCCGCGTGCGTCGCGGACAAGGCCGATCCCGATAAAGCAAAAGCCTTAATCAGCGGTGCAAAATGACGGAACAGACGCGTATATGCGGCGCGATCGTGCTTCTCGGCGATTAGCACCAAACACTCGCTCCACTCATCGGTTCTGCGGCCGCTAGGCGCCGTCCAAGCGTCGGTACCCCGACTCTTGGTCTCGCTCTGCGTATTTTCCACGTTCTGTTGCCCCCAATCTTGCGACGTAAAGTACGCTTTACACCGCGGGTTCAGATCATCCGTAGGCACCCCTGAACATGGTAGCTGTGAACAGATCCACGTTCCGGACATCTACGTAGTTTTGTCGCAATAGCCGTCGCTAGCGACGTTTCAGGTCGATAACTGGATGCGCCTTCACCGCAATTCCTCAGCCGACTCAGATTTTTTGACGCAGCGCAAATCGACGAAATACGGACGAAAGACGCTAGCTCATCCTGCAATCAACGTAGACACACTGCCTACCTTTGATTGGTACATCTTTTAATTGACACATCGTCCAATTGGTACATCTTCCAATTGGTACAGCTCCTATTGGTACAGCTCTTAATTGGCTCATACTAGAGTTAGAGTACGTATTGCCACGTACCGGTTGCTCTATCTGTCGCTAGGTCTTGCTTACCTACTTTTACTCTCTTGCTGCTCTTTTTGCTGCTCTTTTTGCCGCTCTTCCGGCCACCTCTTCTTTTTAGTACTGCCTACTGCTTCTCGGCACCGAACTCTGCGTTAACCGCAGCGCATGCTACAGAAGTCGCTCTTGCCACTTCCGTGTGACTCGAGCTCCTGGTTCTCGGTAACGGTTCTTCATAACCAGGGTCCGGTTCCACCGTTCTTGTTGCTCGATCCTGTTGTTGCTTGCTCTTGGCTCGCTTTTTCTAAGCTGGGCGCAAAATGCGCGCGTGCGGTCACCGCCGGAGCCAAGCCCTATCACCTTAATACGCCTATCGCGGCCGAATCACAAATCTGTCGTGATCGGATTGCACCCGTTTCAGCGTAATCAGTCATACGCCAGAGTCTGCGCTGTTGATCGCGAGCTGATCACAAAGATAACAAAACGCAGAAAACTCGCGGTTTGGCTCTTGTAGTTAGAGCGTCCGTCTCACACAAAATCGAAGACTAAGATGGAATTAAAGAAACAGGTAGAGAAGGCACCATCTTTTATCAGGTCACCGTCTTCTTTGATGCCTCCCTCTTTGATGCCTCCCTCTTTGATGCCTCCCTCTTTGATGCCTCGAGTGGTTAAGTCTCGATTTACAAACTCCCAAGTTATGAAATCTCGATATTTGCGCAAGTTTCGTCAAAACAGTGGCGGCTTTTTACTTGTATTACTCGTATCACTTGTCTTACTCGCCCGGTTAGTACTCCGCTGGACGAGCCTCGTGCCGCGATAACTCAGCCCACTAGTGTAGTTCAGAATAGCAACTCTGTATAAATGAAGCTTGAAAAGGCCAGAAAGGGCGGCCCTTCGTGAAGATCGCGGTAGTGGGATCAGGCATTTCCGGGTTAGCGTGTGCTCACTATCTGAGCAGCGAAAATACCGTAACGGTGTTCGAGGCTGGCAAGCGCTTGGGCGGTCATACGGCGACTATGGACGTCAAACTCGGAACTCGCAGTTTCGCGGTGGATACGGGCTTCATCGTTTTTAACGACTGGACGTATCCCAACTTCATCGCACTGATGAATGAACTCGGAATCAGCAGTAAGCCCACAACGATGGGCTTTAGTGTTCACAGCCAGGCAACCGGCCTTGAGTATGCGGGCACTAATCTGGACGCGCTGTTCGCGCAACGACGAAACTTGCTGTCGCCCCGATTTCTCAAGATGGTGCGCGACATCCTGCGCTTTAACAAAGAGAGCCTGGCTGATCTCGAGTCCGGACGGCTGAGCGAGGATGAGAGCTTAGGGAGTTATCTCGAGCGCAACCGCTATTCGCCAAGCTTCAAAGACGATTACCTCATCGCCATGGGATCAGCGATCTGGTCTGCCGACTGCGCGAGCATGCTGGACTTTCCTGCGCAGTTCTTCATCAGATTCTTCAAAAATCATGGTTTGCTTTCGGTAAAGAATCGTCCGCAGTGGCATGTCATAGAAGGCGGATCTCGTGAGTATATCCGTCCTTTGTGCCGCCGTTTCGAAGAACGGATAAATCTGGATACACCGATAGAGCGCATACTGCGCGATGCCGCCGGCGTAACACTTGCAAGCGCTGACCAGGAATGGCGCTTCGACCAGGTCGTGATTGCAACCCACTCAGATCAGGCGCTCGCGTTAGTCGATTCACCCAGCGAAGCTGAGTCTGAGATACTCGGTGCGCTGCCCTACCAAAGCAATGACGTAGTACTACACACCGATACAAGACTGCTTCCACAGAACCGCAAAACATGGTCGAGCTGGAACTACCGCCTAGGTGTCTCAGATACGCGCGCCGTGCTTACCTATAACATGAATATTCTGCAACGCCTGAACGCACCGGAGACATTCTGCGTAACACTGAACGATACTGCTTCAATCAATCCCCATCGTATCCTAGGTCGATTTACCTATGAGCACCCTGTGTTTTCACTCGATGGTATGAAGGCGCAGAAGCGGTGGTCAGAGATTAATGGCCACAACAACACTTGGTACTGTGGCGCCTACTGGCATAATGGATTTCACGAAGACGGAGTCGTCAGCGCGCTACGCGTTGCAAACTCCCTGAAAGGGCAAAATCGCAAAGCTGCATGAAGTCACGCCTTTACACAGGCATTCTCAGACACCGCCGCCACATTCCAAAAGTCCACAGCTTTCAGTATCGGGTTTTTATGCCTTACTTGCGTCTGGACGAGGTGGAGTCAGTTCTCTCGCTTAGTCGCTGGTGGTCGACCTCAAGATTCGCGCCCGCTAGGTTTCGGCGCGACGACTTCATCGGCGATCCTGACAAAAGTATTGACGGAGAGGTACGTACGAGGGTTTTTGAAGAAACCGGCAAAACGCCATGCGGACCGATTTACATGCTTGCGAATCTTCGCTATTTCGGACTCCAGATGAACCCGTTGGTCTGCTACTACTGCTTTAATGAAGATGAATCTCAACTCGAATATCTGGTAGCGCAGGTCACCAATACGCCGTGGAACGAGCGGCACTGCTACGTTCTCACAGCGGAGAAAGGTGAGGCGATACTCACGCAAGAGTTTTCGAAAATATTTCATGTTTCGCCATTCAATCCTATAGATATGAAGTATCGATGGCGGAGCAACATCCCGGGGGAATCGCTGGCAATCCACCTTGAAAATCACGCGGAGCGAGGACGAGAGTTCGATGCAACGCTGACGCTCAATAGTGAACCGGTGAGCCGTGCATCTTTGAATGGCGTACTTTGGCGCTTTCCGTTGATGACGGCGAAGGTAGCTCTTGCCATCTACTGGCAGGCGCTAAAACTTTTTCTCAAGCGCGTTCCTTTGTACCCGCACCCTGCTAGCTCAAACGACGGGCGGCCACGGCGGCAAGAGCAAAGGCAACAAGAAGAGTGCAGCGATACCTCTCACTCTGAATCCGCGCTTCAATCGGGAGCACCCCAACCATGAGTGACGTTAGCGTCAGCCGAATTCCTGTCCTTCCTCAGGCTTTGCGCTTGGGTTCTAGTGCGCAGTTGGCAAGGCGGTTTATGTTACGAGTCTTGTCGCGAATCCACGTAGGGAGCCTAACCCTACATGATGGTGACGACACCCATCACTTTGGCTGCACAGCCGCTGAAGCTGAAGTATCGGGGCAGCCCAACGCCGAGATTGTCGTCCACAATCGGGAAGCTTTTGGCAAAGTGCTCATGGGCGGGACGATCGCCTCCGGCGAAGCTTTTATTGACGGTGACTGGTCCACTCCGGATCTGACCGAGGTTACAAGACTGTTCAGCGCCAATATGGCGAGCATGGAGTCTATGCAGGCCAACCAGCAGTGGTATACGAAACTAGCGCTACGCTTCGCACATGCGCTAAACCGTAATACGCACAAAGGCTCACGACGCAATATTTCTGCGCACTATGATCTAGGCAATGATTTTTTTAGCTTGTTCCTTGACCCGAGCATGATGTACTCGTCGGCGGTGTTTGAAACTCCTAGCACGAGCCTTGAGCAGGCATCCCGTTACAAGCTTGATGCGATCTGCCAGCAACTTGAGCTAAACGAGAGCGATCATCTCGTTGAAATCGGAACCGGCTGGGGTGGCATGGCAATTCACGCCGCTCAGAACTACGGTTGCCGCGTAACCACGACCACTATTTCCAAAGAGCAGTACGATTTCGCCAAGGGCCGGGTTTCGGAGCTAGGTCTTGAGAACCAGATTACGCTGTTGCTCAAGGACTATAGGGCTCTAAGCGGCGAATTTGACAAGCTGGTATCGATCGAAATGATCGAAGCTGTCGGACATGACTTCTACGACAGCTATTTCGCCACCTGCAGTCGGTTGTTAAAACCGGCAGGAAAAATGGTTATCCAGGCTATAACAATACCGGACTCACGCTATGAGCAAGCCCGTCGCTCCGTGGACTACATCAAGCGCTATATCTTCCCAGGGGGATGCCTCCCTTCGTTAGAGATCATCTCTCGTAATATCGCAAAGAATACCGACCTGCAGATGGTGCATCTACGCGACATCACCCTAGACTATGCTCGCACCCTCGAGCAGTGGCGTATGCGCTTTTCCGAGAAGCTTGATGAAGTACGCTCAATAGGTTTCGACGAACGATTTATTCGTATGTGGGAGTTTTACCTTTGCTACTGTGAGGGCGGATTTCGAGAGCGTATCATCGGCACCGCACAGATCTCGTTTGCAAAACCAGGGTACCGTCCCCGAGCGGGCAGCTAGCAGGGTGTCTCACCAGTCATCGGTGGCAGGGCTCTGCCATCGGTGTTGCAGTGTTTTAGCTATCCGTTTTTTCTCCTGCACTTACCAGAGTCTGACGACTTCTTTTGTCTTGCTGTGACGAGATTCTGACGATCATTTGGGCAGGGTAACTCCAGGTCAATGCGCAGCGCGAGCCAATACTAGATATACCCTGCTGTACCCCGCTTCCGTTTTGCGGCATGCTCAGCGGCCTTAAGTCAACTCACGACCCAAGTGAATCAATCTAAGCAAATGAATGAGCGGCTAACCGCAGCGCTAGCCGCCGCACCCATACTTTTCCTCGTCTCTACGCTCGCGGGCTCCGTTTACCTATTCGGCGCAGACTCTTCCTATGGAGCGAACCAGATAGCTCTGGTTCTGGCAACTGGAGTCGCAGCGCTTGTGGGTCAGCGAACGGGCATAGAGTGGCGCCAGTGTCAGGAGGGTATCGTCGACGGAATCGGTGTGGGATTGGGGCCTGTTCTGATCTTGCTTGCCGTGGGCATGCTGATCGGCACCTGGATCTTGTCCGGTACTGTACCAACGATGATTTACTTTGGCGTGCAGGTGCTCGACCCCTCCATCTTTTATGCCGCAAGTGCCCTGATATGCGCCATCGTCGCCATCAGCGTTGGTAGTTCCTGGACCGTCGCGGGCACCCTTGGTATAGGGTTGATGGGTATCGCCGGGAGCTTTGATCTCAACCCTGCTGTGGCGGCAGGTGCCGTGGTTTCCGGTGCTTACTTCGGAGACAAGCTGTCTCCACTCTCTGATACGACTAACCTGGCTGCGGCATCGACGGGTGTCGACTTGTTTGAACACATCCGCCATATGCTGTGGACAACGGTACCGAGCTTCCTGCTGGCGTTGCTTGTTTTCTCACTGATCGGCAGCGGGGATGCGAGCACCCCGGAAGAAATCGGCGCACTGCAGCGCAGCCTTCAAAGCGAGTTCAATATCGGGCTGCACCTACTGGCGCCACTGTTGATCATGCTGTTCCTTGTTTACAAGCGCGTACCGGCGTATCCGGCCATCATTCTGAGTGCGCTCATTGGCGCTATCTTTGCCGTAGCTTTTCAGGCCGACTCCGTACTGGAGCTCGCAGATGCTGCCGAATTGCCCACCGCTGTTGGTCTCGTAAAGGGTGTATGGGTTGCGCTGTTTGCAGGGTACGAGGCAAACAGCGGTAATGAGTTTCTGGACAAGCTCTTGAGCAAAGGCGGCATGAGCAGCATGCTTAACACCGTATGGCTAATCCTGTGTGCTTTGGGTTTTGGCGGCATTCTCGAGCGCACGGGCGTCCTCGAATACTGGTTACGCGTCGCACTCAGATTTGTAAAAGGGGTCGGCTCTCTCATCGGAACAACAGTCGCGACCTGTATATCGACCAACATTCTTGCCGCCGACCAGTTCATTGCAGTAGCCCTGCCGGGACGGATGTACAGAGATGCTTACGAGCAGTACGGACTGTCGCGTCTCAACCTGTCACGAACCCTGGAAGACTCGGCAACGCTCACATCGGCGCTGATTCCCTGGAACACCTGTGGCGCCTACATGGCAGCGACGCTTGGCGTCTCGACGATCTCCTACGCCCCCTTCGCAGTGTTTAACTTTGCCTGCCCTGTGATCGCAGTTTTGTACGCCATTTTCGGGCTAGCGCAAAAACCGATCGAGGACGATCTTTCGTCGGCATTGCCGAGCAGCGCCTAGTAGCACCTAAGAATGAGCTGGGATCATCCCAACCCTTTTCTCCGCAGCATAGTTGTAGGAGAAGACGATGTTGACGCCCTCAACCACACCAACAACACGGTTTACGTTCGCTGGTGCGAAGAAACCGCCTGGGATCATTCCACTGCTTTAGGTCTGCGGGTTCAGGAATACCATCAGCTGGATCGGGCTATGGCCGTGGTCGAAGGTCGTTACAGATATCTCCAGGCATCGTATCTTGGCGACGCCATAGACTGTGCGACCTGGATAGCTCACTGGGATAAGCGCCTGACTATGACGCGGTACTTTCAGGTACGCCGACAAGACAATGGAAACACGCTTCTACGCGCTGAAGTTCGTTTCGCGTGCATTCAGATTTCCAACGGCCGACCGCGACGGCTGCCCAAAGAATTCGTAGAGGGCTATGGCCCCGCTATTCTTGATCTGGATCCAGACACGGGACCTGTTCCTTAACAACCACAAACAAGACTCTCAAGCGCGCAGCCAGTCGAAGGCGAGAACATCACGCACGTCGGATTTACCTACCGTCAACATCAATAGGCGATCCACACCTAGCGCCACACCGGCGCAATCAGGTAGGCCGTGCTGCATTGCGCCCTCAAACTGCGGATCGACCAGGCGCTGGGAACGTCCAGCGGTCCGCAACTCTTGATTGTCTAACCTTACGCGCCGCTTCAGCTCAGCGGCGTCAAGAAGCTCCTGATAGCCATTCGCCAGCTCGATTCCGTCGACGTATAACTCAAACCTTTTGGCGACCTGAACACCGTCGACCATAGCGCACGCTGCAAGAGCAGCCTGGGACGGTGGATAGTCGTATAGAAAAACGCGGCCTCGATTCGCAAACTCAGGTTCGATGCAATGAGATAGCAGTAAATCGAGGCAGGAGTCTCGATCAAGCTCACTCGTGCGGCAGCTTGTGTGCGCCTGCACGCTCGCCAGCAGAGCCTTTCTGCTGCATTCCCAGGGATCGATGGCAAGAAGCTCGCGGAATGCATCCCGATAGGTCATTCGAATGCAGTTCGACTCACCGAGCGTTGCGTCCACGAGCGCAGCAACCTCGTCCATGAGCTCCACCATCGTAAAGTGCGGTCGATACCATTCAAGCATTGTGAATTCTGGATTATGCCGGTGGCCCAGCTCGCCGTCTCGAAACGCCTTGCAGAGCTGAAATATAGAGCCGCTCCCTGATGCCAACAGCCTTTTCATCGCAAACTCCGGAGAGGTCTGCAGATAGCGTGGCGCCTTTGACGCTTGCGAAGTCTCAACGGCTAAGGGTTCGAGATTGGGATCCGTAACCGTGTGGCGAGCAAGGAGCGGAGTCTCGACCTCTAATACCTCGCGTTCAGCAAAAAACGCTCGGATGGTCTCATTGAGCTTAGCCCTCGCCCTTAGGCATGAATTTGAGGCGCGGGGCCGCCAGGGCACGGCTTCGATCATGACGCTACACCTGGCTGAATTAAAGAATGCAGATACTCGCCCCAGACGATTCAGTCTGCCGACGGGACGCCAATCAAGACGACGGCCACGGAAACACCAACCTCAGACTCGCCAGGATTCGTTGTAGCCGATCGCTAGCCCTTGCCCGCGCGAGCCACGTACTCGCCAGAACGCGTATCCACCCGGATTACCTCGCCTTGTGAGATAAACAGAGGCACGCGCACCACGGCTCCAGTACTGAGGGTTGCCGGCTTACTACCACCCTGAGCCGTATCGCCCTTTAGACCGGGATCGGTTTCAACAATTTCCAGCTCGACGAAGTTCGGAGGGCTTACTGATAAGGGAGTCCCGTTGTAGAGCGTGACCTCACAGGGATCCTGCTCTTTCAACCACTTGTTTGAGTCCCCTACTGCGGCCGAATCGGCCTGATGCTGCTCAAAGGTTTTGGGCTCCATAAAAAACCAAAACTCTCCGTCGGTGTAGAGATACTCCATGGTCACGTCCATGACATCCGCGCCTTCAAGGCTTTCACCCGACTTAAAAGTGCGCTCCCAGACTCGACCGGTTTTCAGGTTCCGGAGTTTTACGCGATTGAACGCCTGACCTTTACCTGGCTTTACAAATTCATTGTCCAGAATGCTGCACGGTTCACCGTCTAGCATAACTTTCAGACCAGATCGGAATTCGTTCGTTGAATAATTCGCCATAACTCTTAGAGCCCACCCGCAAAACGGCGCGATAATACCGCAGCCACTTCACAAAAGCAGGAAGTCGTGTCGTTCGCCAGCATCAGGAAGGGTAAGCTATGCTCCGCATGAATCGCTGGGAGGCGAGGCCCCGCTATGGCTATCAATCAGTTCTCCGCGCTGCGCTTACCGCAGCAGGACCTAGAGCGCTGCAGCCTGTTTGAATGTAACGTCGACTCGGTCCAAAGATGGGTGGAGGAATTACCCTTGGGCAGTGCGCCTCGCGCCGGCACCGCGCTGCGCACGGCGTTATCTGAACTAAACCGGATCGAACTTGAACCGCTGCTGCGCTTTCAACTGCTTGAGCTCTTACGCACACCTGCCATGGCAGTCGTATCTGTGCTCACTAAGAGCTGCATGAATCAGCCCATTGTTCTTGATGACGACGCCCAGTTGCACGCGGATCTGTTGGCTGATCTTTGCACTCTGACGGCCGCCGGCTATACCGTCAGTTCGGTGCACACCATTCAGAACAGCGACTCTCTTGTAGACATCAACCCCGCCAAACTTGCCTGCGAAGCGCTGCACAGAGCCGTCGTGCTGACCGCACATAGAATTTTGCTGTCCTACCTTCTGTATCAGCCGCTGGAACCGAACTGCTGGGCGGGGCTGCATCAACTGTATGCGCTGACCGAGCGACAACAACTGGCACGCTTACCTGTTGAGGACGCCCTCAGGAACACGCACAGCACCATCGTTCAAGAATATATCCCGCCTCTGTTGCTCGCGTGTGCCAAGCCGAACCAGCTGCGGCAACACGACATCTCGGGCACCTTTCGAGCGTTTCAGGAATGGCGCGAACTCACTGAGCTTGAAGATCCCGAGCTGGGGGAAGGTCTGTTCGCAGTCGATATGCAGTCCGACCAACCGCCGACTTTTTCTGAACTTCTGGTGCGTCGCGGAACGTCTATGTTCCGATTCATAAACACGAATGCACTGATAGCGCATCTTGAAGAGCTCAAACACTCCCGAGGCACGCAAGGCGTTAATGTCATTGAATTTGACCGGGAGACCCGTCTCGACACGAATCTACTTGAGCACCTGATTAAGTCACTCGGTGAAATCAGTCAACGCAACTTCACCCGGCAACCGACCCGAGTAACACTGTTTATAGCCGCGGGGCTCAGCAACGTGCACTACTACGTGGCGGGGGAGAAAAGTCTAGCGGAGGTGTTTCACGGCGAGAAGTACGATCAAAGCAAAGAGGTCACTGAAGCTGGCAATCCGTTTCTCACCCCCGAGGATCCGGGCAGTGAATGGGTTGATGCAAACCGCGGCGAAGACCGTGGTGCGCAGGGAATTCCGGAACAGGACGCCGACATCGGAGTCGACGTTGACCGCCTAACGAAAGCGGCAATTGAGCAGGAACGCGCCGCCCTAGAACCGCAGCGCCATATCGTTTTCTCGGTGCAGACCACGAATACCAGCCCCGGCGGCTATTGCATCGAGTGGTCAGACCCTCCAGACGGCATTCACATCGGCGACCTTGTGTGTGTCCGCGAGGCCGACATGGAGCGGGCAGATTGGACCGTTGCTGTGATCCGCTGGGTAAGTCAGGTGAAGCACGCGCCGACGTTGATCGGACTTGAGCTCATTAGTCCGAAAGGGGCTGCATATGCGGCGAGAGTAAAAATGCCGGATGGTGAATACTCAAAACCTATTCGTGTCTTGCTGCTTCCGGAGATTCCACTAGTGGGCCAGACACACACGCTGGTAGTACCGCGCATGGTTTTCCGAGAAGGGCAGCGCATAACGTTGGCCCGCGATGAGGACTCGGTGCTGGTCAAGTTGAAACGTCAGGTTTCATCGACGGGTTACTTCAGCCAGATGGACTTCGACTATCTGCGGCAGCTAGATGAGGAATCCGACACCACTAAGCGAGAAAATCTGCCAACGGCTGCCTTTGAATCTATCTGGAGTGATATCTAGGGCGCGGCCTGGACTCGTTCAGAGGCTTCCTGTGACCGCATCCGATCTGATTTACTCTCCCAGCACTGCCAGCAACGCATTGAGTCCCGCAAACGTGACCGAAGCGGGACTTTGCTCTACCACCAATGGTTTGGCATGAAACGCGACGCCAGTTCCAGCGGCTCCGATCATGAGGAGATCATTTGCGCCGTCCCCTACAGCCACCGTATCTGCCATAGCAAAGCCTTCCCGATCAGCAGTTGCGAGCAGTAGGTCCCGTTTCTGTTCCGCGTCGACGATACGGCCTCGTACCGTTCCTGTCAGTCGACCGTCCACCAGGTCGAGCGCGTTCGCATGTACCTCGGTGATACCCAGCCGCGTTTGAAGCCGTTTGGCGAAGAAGTCGAAGCCACCCGATAGAATCATGGTGTAGTGCCCAGCACAATTGAGAGCCTCGAATAGGAGCTCCGCACCAGCCATAAGCGGCAGCCGATCTGCAAGCGCATGCAACTCGTGCTCGCCCAACCCCCGGAGTGTTTTCATGCGCTCCCGAAAGCTGCTCTTGAAGTCCAGCTCGCCGCGCATGGCACGCGCGGTAATCTCAGCAACCTGCGGCCCTACGCCAGCTGCGTCGGCCAATTCATCGATCACCTCGCAGCCAATTAATGTGGAATCCATATCGAAAACAAGCAGGCGCCGTCGTGGGCGCTTGCTGGATGCCGGAAGCAGTGTCAGATCAACTTTCCAATACTGCGAAAGGGAGGAAGTCTGGGCCTTCAAATCACCGCTATCGGCGGCATTTCTAAAGTAAAACTCTGTGGCCGCGCCGCGGAACGATGTGGGCTTTAGATTACGCGCTCCGCTAACCGTCGCCCGGCACTGTTCAAAGGCGTTGGTGAATTCCTCTGCAAGCGTCTCCCCCGACCAGTTAATGACGCTCAGCACCTCTGCCATGCCCTCATATATTGGTGACACGGGTTCGCCTGTCAATTTACCGCCCATCGGTGTGACCTGGAGAGTTTCTGCCAATTGCTGCTCGGCATGGAGCTGATGCCGGCCCTTCCGCGCATGACTATGAGAGGCGGTTTGTTGGGCTTCGGCGGTTGATAAGTAGCAGGTGAGCTTGCCGCTCTCGTTACTCCACTCCCAGGATTCGAAGACCATCAAGTAAGGTAAAACGCGGCGAAGCTCAAAGTGCTCCAGCGGCCGCGCCAGCGGATAAATCAGACTAGGACCTAGCATCACAAACCGAAACTCCTCGTCAAAACCACCAAATATTACTGCAGACATAACTATTGGCCGAGATTAACGGGCTTATAATCGCGCGCTCCGTTGAGTTTTTGTCATCTCATGAAGCGCATCGAACGTCTAAGCTTGGTTCGGTCTGTGCCACTGTTGGCCGCAGCCGGAGCGCTGGTGATTGGCCTGAGCATCGTTGGCTTTGCCGCAACTTCGAGCAGCTATCTTCAGCAAGCTCGCGATTCGAGCTATGCGGAATCGTTGGCGTCCCAGATAGCAGTCAGCGTCAGCGAGCCCCTACAACGCAACGATCTTCTAAGCGTAAGAGCTTTTCTGGATCGATATCTTCGCCAGGCGTTAGCCGCCGGCATTAGTATTCTCGATGTAGAGGGTAATCCCATCGCCGCAGCCGGAGATACATCAGCAATGGAGCTTAAGAGATTCGGCGCTGCTATAGGCATAGGGGGCGACATCGCTGGACACGTCATCGTGTACCTCGATGAGCAGCAGCAACAAGAAAGCGAATGGCGGTTTATCTTCAGCCTGACGGCTTTAGTGGGCGCCCTCAGCGTACTTGCCTATCTCGGAGCGAAGTCCGTCGTGCGCCGCCAGGTAGTTGCTCTACAGCGGATGCGAAGCGACTTGACCCTGGACAGCGCGAAGGATGCTGCAAAATCAATACACGACAATGAACTCGTCGCTTTGGAGGCCACCGTCGACTCGTTACCGTTAGAGCTGCTGAAGGCGCAGGCCCCCGTGCCTACGGCGGCAAGCGACTTCAACGAGCGGCCGCTGCTTCTGGTCCATCTCGCGAGTCTTGCACGCTACGTTAATACGCTCAGTGAGACTAATCTTCATCGCTACAGTCGCCGCATGCAGCAAGTTATTCATGCTGCGGCGCGGTGCTACGGCGGAACCCTGTCAGTGGTTCGCCCCTACGCGATCATGGTGACGTTCGATGACCACGCAACGGAAAGCGCAGTGTTGAACGCCATCAATTGCGGGCGCCTGATAGCGTTAACTACGGAAGGCCTTCAGGCGCACACATCACTCTCCCTGGAAGTAGCTATGGCGATAAGTCTCTGTGAGACCCCGGTTGATGAGCAGGATGATGTGTAT
>JBCCNK010000010.1:0-32660 GCA_039025875.1 Pseudomonadota bacterium | reverse complement strand
CGAGTTTGCCGACATCGACATGCGCCGGCCCGAGGTTCATCCTGGACATCGCGCTAATCACCGGGTGCGTCTCTCGTTCCGACAGCTCGTTACCCTCAACCTGCCGCACGTAGCGATGAACCTTCATTAGATCGAGAACGGACTGGTTGACCAGCGGTCGATCGTAGCAGAAGCACTTAACGCTACGCTCGCGAGCAAGACTGCCAACCATGGGGATAATCCCTTCCGCCAATGCTTCGCGTTCCTTCCAGTCGCTGAAGTAATCGTCCGGGCGGGCTCGCTTGCGTTCAGTCACGTGTACAGATCCTTATCTGACTGCCTTGGAGGTCTCTCTCGAGCGTGCGCTGCGTGCACGCGGCGGATTATCTATGCGGCACAGGCGACTCGCAACACAACTTTTGCCGCGGCGGTCACAAATTGCCGTATGCGCAAGGCAAGCACTAAAATGCGCGACCGACGAGCCCGCCCGACGAACTCAAATACCGCGATGTTCAATACTGTTCTGGATCAAGCCCCATGGCCCGCAGAGGCGGGAACTCGAACACCGGTAGGGCCGCTGTACGGCTCTGCTGCCAGCGCCTTGATCGGTGAACTTGCTACCCAAGCTAGGCTCCTGGTGGTACTCACAGAGGACACCAGCCAGGCTCAGGTCCTTGCTAGAGAGCTCCCGTTCTTCATGAATGAGGACACGCAGCTCCTCCAGTTACCGGATTGGGAAACCCTGCCTTACGACAACTTCTCGCCACACCAGGACATAGTCTCTGACCGGTTGAGGGCACTCCATCGCCTGCCCCGCAGTAAGTCGGGAGTACTACTGCTGCCCATCGGTTCGCTGATGCAGCGACTCGCGCCACGGGATTACATCGAAGCCAACAGCTTTAATCTGGAGCGTGGTCAAACACTAAATGTCGAGGAGCTTAGGTCGACGCTGACCAAAAGCGGATATCGTTCCGTGGCCACGGTATATGAGCATGGCGAATTCGCCGTGCGAGGTTCCTTGCTCGACATCTTCCCCATGGGCAGTACCCTGCCTCTGCGTATCGACCTGCTCGACGATGAGATCGATACGCTGCGCACGTTTGACCCTGACTCTCAGCGAACACTCGCACAGCTGGAGGCGATTGATTTGTTGCCTGCGCGTGAATTCCCGCTGGATCGAGATGGGATCCAACGATTCAAACAGGCCTGGTATCGGCGCTTCGACGTTGATCACGAAAAGTGCACGGTGCTGAACGAAGTCAACGAAGGACGCGCAACTGGAGGACTCGAGTATTACCTGCCTCTTTTCTACCAAAAGTGCGCGCTTCTGACGGACTACCTGCCGAGCAATGCTGCGGTAGTAACCGTGGGAGACCACTACCGCGCTGCCGAAAAGCACTGGAGTGAGGTAAACCGTCGCTTTGAAGAGTTCGGTATCGATCCCCGTCGTCCACTGCTCAGCCCGAAGGAGATCTACACGCCGGTTGAAGAACTCTACGGCACTTTGAAAGGGTGGTCTGTCCTCGAGCTACGTTTAAACGCTGACTCGCCGGTGCGCATCTCGACCCCGACCCATCCGCCTCCACAGATTCTGGATGAGCAGCTTGCAGAACAAGGTCTGAAACGGAAACTCGAAGCCCTCACTGAAGGTCATGATGCACCGGTGTTGTTGTGCGCTGAGAGCGCGGGACGACGTGAAATCCTGCTTGAGTCGCTGAGCAGCACGCCTCGGCAGGTTGACAGTTGGCAGGAGTTCGTCGAGTCGAAGGCGGAGTTCGCGATTTCGGTCGCACCGATTGATCGCGGCATAAACCTGGGCCCAGACGCACCCATGCTAGTTACGGAAACGCAGTTGTTCGGTGAGCGCGTTGCTCAGCGACGGCGTCGCCAACACCGCGATGCGCAAGATCCGGAGGCTATCTTTCGCGACCTCAACGAACTTCACCTGGGCGCGCCTGTTGTCCACAGCGAGCACGGGATCGGTCGTTACCTGGGCCTTACTCATCTTGACGTCGATGGCGGCGCAGCAGAGTTCCTGACTCTTGAGTATGCCGAAGGCGCCAGACTTTACGTTCCTGTCGCCTCTCTGCAACTGATTAGTCGCTATGCGGGCAGCGACTTGGAGCACGCGCCCCTCCACCGACTCGGCTCTGGCCAGTGGGAAAAGGCACAGCGCAAAGCTCGTGAAAAAGCGCGAGATGTCGCGGCGCAATTGCTCGAAGTCTACGCGCGCCGCGAAGCGAGGGAGGGTTTTCAGTTCGAAGATCCGGGAGAAGCATATGATCGTTTCTCGGCGGGATTCCCGTTTGAGGAAACACCTGACCAGGCAGCAGCAATCGAAGCTGTCGAAAGCGACCTTTGCGGATCCGGCGTGATGGATCGACTGGTTTGTGGTGATGTGGGCTTCGGCAAAACGGAAGTGGCCATGCGTGCTGCTTTTCTCGCTGTGGCCAACGGCAAACAAGTCGCCGTCCTTGTTCCGACCACGCTACTTGCCCAGCAGCACTTCCAGTCCTTCAAAGATCGTTTTGCCGAGTTCACTGCACGCATCGAAGTGCTCTCACGCTTTCGCAGTGCCGCCGACTCCAAAGCGGTCGCCGACCGCCTGCAGAAAGGTGACGTCGACATTCTTATTGGCACCCACAAGCTACTACAGAGCGATATCAAGTTCGCAGACCTGGGGTTACTCGTCATTGATGAGGAGCACAGGTTTGGAGTGCGGCAGAAAGAAGCCATCAAGGCGCTTCGTGCCGAGGTGGACATTCTCACCCTGACCGCAACACCCATTCCTCGCACGCTCAATATGGCGCTGGGTGGCATGCGAGACCTGTCAATCATTGCCACCCCTCCGGCACGGCGCTTGTCCATCAAAACGTTCATCCGCCAGACTGATCGAGGTCTGATTAAGGAAGCTGTGCTGCGCGAGACTCTGCGCGGTGGGCAAGTGTTTTATTTGCATAATGAGGTGCGAACGATCGAACAACGGGCAGACGAGCTTCGGGAGCTGCTGCCTGAGCTCTCAATTGCTGTCGCACATGGTCAGATGCATGAGACCCAGCTTGAGCGAGTGATGAGCGACTTTTATCACCAGCGCCATCACATACTGCTGTGCACCACTATTATCGAAACAGGAATAGATATTCCCAACGCGAATACCATCATAATCGATAGAGCGGATAAATTTGGCCTAGCGCAGATCCATCAGTTGAGGGGTCGGGTAGGTCGATCTCACCACCAGGCCTATGCTTACCTGCTGTGTCCGTCGGCCGCCAACATGACAAGTGATGCACAGAAGCGTCTTGATGCCATAGCGGCGGCCGGGGATTTAGGCGCGGGTTACCAGTTAGCCACCCATGATCTTGAAATTCGCGGCGCGGGCGAACTGCTCGGCGATGAGCAGAGTGGACAAATACACAGCGTGGGCTTCAGTCTTTATTCCCAGCTGTTGAAACAGGCCGTGGAAGCGCTTCGTCGAGGTGACATACCTGACGTCGATGCACCGCTCGAAGTGGCAACCGAGATCAATCTTCACAGCCCGGCGCTGATTCCTGAGGATTACCTGCCAGACCCCAACTCAAGGTTGATCCTCTACAAACGAATCGCTGCCTGCGCGAGCGATAATGCTCTTCGAGAGTTGCAGGTGGAGATGATCGATCGCTTCGGCCTGCTCCCACCAGCCTGCAAAACCCTCTTCAGCTCAACATCTCTACGCCTGCTCGCCCAGGACGCTGGAATCACGCAGCTGGAACTGGGCGATCTGGGAGGCCACGTGGAATTTTCGGAAGATACATCCGTAGACCCAATGCAACTGATAACGCTGATCCAGGAACAGGCAGACGTGTATCGCATGGCCGGACCGACGCGATTGCGGATTCACCGAGAACTCCCTGAGGTTGCACAACGTGAGCAGTTGGCGCGCTCCCTGATACAGCGGTTTGCGTCGCAGCGCCAGGAAGCGGCAGCGTAACCTGAGCATGGTTAAACGGGACCCAAAGCAGCGATGAATCGATCAATACGCGACGGCTGTCAGCGAGCGACAATCGCCTTTCTCATGGCTTCAACGTCGATTGCCGAGGGTCAAAACGATGCCGAGGCCGATCTTTCGAAGCTGGATGACTGGTACCGCACCGAGATTATTGTTTTCGCCCGGGATGACCAGCAGGCACTGGCCAGTGAACAGTGGGACCCTTTGCCAAGCTTGAACTACCCGGATCAGTACCGATTTCTGATTGACCCGGCATTGGCAAACCGTCGTGCGCAGGAGAGCCAATCTTTCTCCAGCAAAATTGATGATTCAGGCATCCAGCACTTGGTCGTACCTGCGCTTGAGCGACTCTTGGAGACCCTCGATCGACCGGATTCACTGTTACCCGAACCCATACTGGAAGAAGACTCGGATACGGGCTCGGCACCTCAGCCATCCGACACGATTGGGCCCAACCCCGCAGAGTTAGCGCAGACGCTATCTGACACCAGCCCACTCGCCGTCACTGGCTTTGATGAGTCAGGTGATCCGCTGGCAGTAGAAGCACCCGAGCCAATCCCCTTTCTGAAGCTTGGGCCTGAACAACATAGGCTGACAAATCAGGCCGCAGCGCTCAGGCGCAGGGGGCAGCGGGTGCTCTTCCACGAGGCGTGGTGGGCTCCACTGGATGAGCAGGACAAAACGCTACCTATCGTGCTTGAACGATCCGGCGATTCCGATGCGATGGAGTGGCCCGCTCTGCAAGGATCAGTCACGGTTTACAAGTCACGCTATCTACACGCAGTCGTGGATGTTTGGCTTAATACAGACGCCACCTATCTGCCAGCGGGATGGCAGATCGACGCACCACCGAAAGCACCGAATTCGGTACTCGCTGCGACGCTCGCAGGTGAGCCGCTTGATCCCTGGGGCGAGCCCGAACCTGAGATGTTCGTCAATCCGATTCTTAGTCAGAATACACGCGAACCCGATCAGAGTGATTGGGACAGCACGGGGATCCCGATCGCAAGCAATGCATCCAGCGCCGCCTACGCGACGGAAACTTCACGCGGTATCGAGCAGGTTACCAAGCCCGCACGTGAGCCTGAGCCCGAAGAGGGATCACTTTTGTACCCCTGGCACCATGCCATCGTGCATCGACAGTCGCGGCGCATGCGAGGTGGAGAGCTTCACTATCTCGATCATCCAGTGATCGGCGTTCTCGTGTGGGTACAGGCCGTAAGCGAAGAGTTGAGCCCCAACGAAGATGCGGGAGATTTGGCGTTTCGAAAGCTGCACGGTCTTTTGAATCTAAAGAACGCGGAAAACGTCAACGACGAGGAAAGTTAAGCGCTCTGTTTCTAAAGGTCTCTTCGTTCAAGATATCTTCGACCAAGGTATCTTCAAATGTATCTCTAAATGCACCCCTAAGCTTAGGAAAAAGAGCGGAACATCGGTTCGCCCTGTTAGCGGCTACTCGATAAATGCGAGCAGACTGGCAACTCTCTGGGTAGCATCATTGAGAACCGTTCGGATGTCTGAATGATCGACGCTAGAGCCGTCGACCCCTGGGGCGGCATTTACAACCATACAAATGCTGGCGTAAGCGATTCCTGCTTCGCGGGCGAGCGCCGCCTCGGGCATGGAGGTCATACCAACCAGCTGACAACCATCGCGCCTGAGTCGCTCTATCTCGGCGGCAGTCTCCAGACGCGGGCCCTGGGTAACTCCAACCACTGAGCCATCGATGCACTCATGCCCTGACCTTTGAGCCGCAGTAAGTACTGCATGACGGAGGCTGTGTTCAAAGGGCTCCGTAAAATCGACGTGCATTAGCGAACCCGTCGACCCATCATCGAAGGTGTGCTCACGACCCCAGGAATAGTCGATGAGCTGATGTGGCACAACCAAGCTTCCGGTGCGCGCTAGCGGATCTATTCCGCCAACCGCGTTTACCGCGAGGACCCGCGTCGCACCAAGCTCGCGAAGCGCCCATACGTTAGCCCGGTAATTGATCAGATGCGGAGGAATCGGTGTCTGCAACGAGCCGTGTCGAGACAGAAAAAACACTAAGCGCCCGTTCAACTCGCCCTCTTCAACCGGTGCCGAGCACTGACCGAACGGTGTGTCTACGGCATGGCTATGGGTAACCGTGAGACATCCGAGTTCACCGAAACCGGTCCCACCAATGATGGCTAGGCTCACTTCAAGGCGTCCGCTGAAATTGGCCGTTCTCCAGTTTCGCCCGCCTCACCCAGCTCAGCCGTCCTCTCAAGCTGCACAGTACGAGTCGGGAACGCAACATCGGCCCCATGCTCATGCACAATGTTCAGCAGACGAAGCAGCACATCCTGCTTGATCGCGTGGTAATCCACCCAGTTAGTAGTTTTGGTGAAGCAGTAAAGGAAACAATCCAGAGAGGACGGACCGTAGGACTCGAAATTGACGATGAGTGTCTGCCCTGAGTCGATTGCCTCGTGTTGACTTAGCATCATCTTTATATCGCTGATTACATCGTTTACCACGCGTGCATCGGAGTATCGCAGCCCGAAAGATTCATAGATCCGCCGATTCAACATGCGCGACGGATTCTCGATGGTTATCTGGCCGAACACCGAGTTCGGTACGTAGAGCGGTCGCTTGTCGAAAGTCCTGATCCGCGTCACCCGCCACCCGATGTCTTCCACGGTCCCCTCAATCGAGCGATCCGGCGAACGCACCCAGTCGCCTACGGTGAATGGCCGATCCATGTGAATGCCCAAACCTCCGAAAAAGTTCGCCAGCAAATCCTTGGCGGCAAACCCGACTGCAATACCCCCAATACCACCGAAGGCCAACAAACCCGACACCGACACTCCGAAAGTCTGGAGCACCATTAGCACGGTGATGAGCCAAAGAGAAACACGCAGCAAACGCGCGGAGGATCGGACGGTGGCCTTGTCTAGTGAGGCGCCATCCGGAAGCTTTGTATCGACAATCTGCTCTTCGACGCCGCTGATCAAACGATGAAGAAACCAGGGAACCAAAAGAACCATCGACGCATGCAACACCCTAAGCCCCAGGGCTTTGACGGGCGCAAGCGCGGGCAGTAGCGACAGACTTAAAGATAGAAACAACAACCACCAGGCGAGTTTTAGCGGTGATCGCAAGGCCTGAATGATTGAATCATCCCAGGGCTGCCCGGTTTTTCCCGCGAGGCGAACCAGACGGCGGATGACGAGCCGTACAAGAACCCATCCGACTAGGCCAAGCACCAGCAGGCTAGCTGCCGCCACCCACTGCGCATCGAGGCCCATATTACTGGCCAGGCGACCAAAAAAATCGGCAAGTTGTGACTCGAGATCCATCTAATAATTCCGTAACCGGTTTTGCGAGCTTTCCAGTGAGCTTTCAAGCCTGGTCGGAGTGGGACTGTCTACCGCGCAGGACTAGTTGGTAATTTAGAGTGACGCTCTCTTTGATCGGCGGCCTGTCTCTCGGCTTCGACGCGAGTGTTAGCTGTGTCCGACCGGTACAGGCACTCACACCAACACCCACACCTGCAACTCGGCGGCCCGGAGTCGCTCAGACTGCCGTCTATTAGAATTTTTGGTGCTTTGCAAAGTAGTTAGAAAGTAGCGGCGAGTATATCAGCGCTTAAGAAGTTAAAGCGTCGTGTTGAACCGCTGACGCAAGGCTCTGAAAAAACTCTAGAAACGGTCCAAGCCAGGTCTTGAGATCGGTTTAGCCAGCGCCGTGGGCACACTTGAGGATCACTGGACAGGGCGACGATTGGTGTTAGCTTCAAGTGATAAAGCAAGAGGGAAAGGCGATGTCTGACTTCTATCCAAAAATAGGCCGCTGGTATCAGGATTTGGAAACGCGGGCGCTGTTCGAGATCGTGGCACATGATCGCGAGGAGTCGACTGTTCAGGTGCAGTTTCTCGACGGAGAAATCGCGGATTTCGACGTCGAAACCTGGGCTGACTTGCAACTCGTGGCAGCTGCTGCCCCGGAAGACTGGCGCACGGCATACGAGCTCGATGAGAGTGATGCAGTGGATCCCGACGCTGTGTTTCATCCTACACAGTGGGTAAGCCCTGTCACGAAGATGGAGCCGGACGTCGTCGTCGCGCTTGAGGACTAACGATTACAGTCACAAACGTCGGCCGCCGCGAGGTTAACGTTCTCCATTTCTTCTCTACGGGCGGTGAATAGCTGTCCACGACTCCTGGGTGATGTCAGGAGTAAGTACCCGATCAATCGACCGCGCTCGCCGCAATTGGGCTTGGCTCTGGCTTTGCTCGTCTGTGCGCAGCCGCCTCGTCAGCAGTAGTTACCTTTGCTAATCAAAACCCGCGCTGATCAATCAAACGCGGTTCGTACCTACAAAGATGATCCACTCACAAGCCCTCACAAGCCCTCACAAGCCAGGTGAGCAGAAGCGGCCGTAGGTTGTAGGACCAGCTAATGACCATCTGGCGCCGCGACTGATACTGTATATAATCACAGTATCAGGAAAGGGAGCCATGCTTATGCCAGATTCAGACTCAGCAGACGTAGGCAGCGAACTCGACTCTACGCCGGCCAAATCTCGTAAAAGCGCTAGCAGTGAGAACCCATCATCCAGGAGATCTAACGACGTGACGGCAAAAGCGAGGGGCGGGCGAGCTAAGAGCGCTTCAAAGCAGTTAGCAAAAAAGCCGGCTGCTCGGGTAACGAAGCCGCAAAAGTCAGTAACCACACACCCTGTCGCACTAAGCAGCCCCGGGTCGGCTCGTCTGACCGACCGTCAAAGCCAAGTGCTCGAAGTCGTGAAGCAACACATCGATGTGCACGGCCTTCCCCCAACGCGTGCCGATATCGCTAGAGAACTGGGCTTCCGATCGGCCAACGCAGCAGAGGAACACCTACGGGCACTCGCTCGCAAAGGGGTGATCGAAATGGTGCCCGGAGCTTCAAGGGGTATTCGTCTACCTGAAGAAGAAGGCTTGCCAATAGTGGGACGGGTAGCGGCCGGAGAACCGATACTTGCGATTGAGCACGTTGAAGATCGATGTGCGGTTGATCCTTCTTTATTTCACCCCAGGGCGGATTTTCTGCTTCGAGTCCACGGCGACAGTATGGTGAACATCGGTATCCACGACGGGGACCTACTCGCCGTTCACCAAACCCAGACCGCGGACAATGGAGCAATAGTCGTCGCTCGAGTGGACGATGAAGTGACGGTGAAGAGGCTGAAGGTAAAGCCGGGCAACAGTGAGCTGGAGCTCGTACCGGAGAACGATTCGATGACGCCGATCGCCGTAGACCTCGCGACAACACCCTTCACGATAGAGGGCATAAGCGTAGGTATCATACGTAATCGGATGTAATGCTGGCGGGTGCTCGCAGGGTGCTCGCAAGCTCCTCGCGGGTTCACGAATTCACGGGTCACAGGTTTACAGTGGGCGCACTGATGCAGCACCGATGCACTGAGCAGCGCCCGCTTAGTGAAGCACCCGCGGGCGACGCGGATTTGGCCCTGACTTGTCTTTTCGCTCGGTTCTATCCGACGTGTCGGATTTTGAGCGCGCCGTCCGTGAATCTTTCGCTCTTCGAGATCGAAATCGTTCCGAATCATCGGAGTCGTGCTCAGAAAATCCTGCGGCGTTGTCAGATAAATCGGCCTCACCACCGTCAGCTGATCGTGAATAATCCTGATGATCATCCGAGAAAGCATCGGCCAGCGAATCCGAATCGTGCTCCGATAGCTGCTCGGAGATATGTGCCGCAGCTTGAATGCCTGCTTGAATCATGGCCTTCGCAACTTCCAGACCTTGATCGGCAATGTAAAGGCGAGACTCTTCTGAGAACTGAATCGTCACCAGAGGATCATTGTCCGAATCGTCATCTGCACGCTGCAAAACGATCTCGCCATTCCCCAGATCAACAATTTCAAGTAGTGATGTAGTCACTGAAAGCTCTCAAGTGGTTCTGCTAGTGGATGGTAGCAGCGCCGGACTGACGTGAACAAGTCGCCGTGCCCAGGTTTGCTCATCTCGACTGTGCCTAGGTCAGCGCGTCAGCGCTTTTGGTCGCCGCTTTTTTTGCTGGAGCCTTTTTTGCTGGGGCTTTTTTTGCTGGGGCTTTCCGACGTGTCTTTTTTGCGGCCTTTTTCTTTGGTTTCGCAGAGGCGGCGTCTACCTGCCATGCGCCGTTCGAAAAATACGCTCGCCAGCCGGTCGCCTTGCCGTCCTTCTCTGTCATGACGTACTGCTCTTTGGTTTTGCGACTGTAGCGAATCTGCGTGGGAAGACCGTCATCGTCTTCTACTGGGGCGCTCATCAGAAAACCGTACTTTGGATCGATCTCGTCACGGTGGGGCAGGATTTCTTTTACCAACGGCGCACGGGTTTCGCGATGTTTAGGAAACTGGCTGGCGGCTAGGAACAACCCCGCCGCACCGTCGCGAAGAATATAGTGATCTTCTACGTTCACGCAGGCAAGCTCCGGCATCGGCACCGGGTCCATTTTGGGCGGTGCCGGTTCTCCATTTCGCAATAGCTTGCGTGTGTTTTTGCACTCCGGGTTCACGCAACCGAAGTACTTACCAAAACGGCCAGTCTTCAGCTGCATCTCGGCATCGCACTTGTCGCACTCGAGGGTGGGGCCTTCGTAACCCTTGATCTTGAATTTTCCGTGCTCGACTTCAAAACCCTCACAATCAGGGTTGTTTCCGCAAACGTGGAGCTTGCGCTCTTCGTCAATCAGATAACTGTCCATCGCGGCACCGCACAGCGAGCAGCGACGCTTGTCCATTAACAGCCTGGACTCGGCCTCTTCATCCGCGTCCTCGCGAACGACTTCGTCACCTGGAATCAGATTCACCGTTTCCTTGCAGCGTTCTTTCGGCGGAAGCGCATAACCTGAACAACCCAGAAACACACCTGTGCTGGCGGTGCGAATCTGCATGGGCCGATCGCAGGTCTTACATGGTATGTCCGTCATAGTCGGTGTGTTGGACTGCATTCCCTCCGGCTCAGGGGCTTCGGCCCGGGCGAGGCGGGATTTAAACTCTGAATAAAACTCATCCAGCAACGTGCGCCAATCCAGACTTCCGTCGGCGACGTCATCCAGACTTTCTTCCATGGTCGCGGTGAAGCTGTAGTCGAGCAGATCACTAAAGCTCGACTGCAACCTATCGGTAACAATCTCGCCCATCTTTTCGGCATAGAATCGACGATTCTCTAGCCGAACATAGCCGCGATCCTGAATCGTGGAGATGATCGACGCGTAGGTTGAAGGTCGGCCAATCCCCCGTTTTTCCAATTCGCTGACAAGCTTCGCTTCGCCGTAGCGGGGAGGCGGGGTCGTAAAGTGCTGCGACGGATGCAGCGACAGAAGCTTCATCGCATCGTCAGGCTGCAAATCTGGCAGTACTAAGTCATCGCTCTTCTTGCCGTGCGGGGGTTGCACGCGAGTGTACCCATCGAAGCGAATAATTCGCCCCCGGGCGAACAGTTCGTAATCTCCGGCTCGCACTGTAATTCGAGTGGACGTGTACTCTGCAGCAGGCATCTGACAGGCGACAAACTGTCGCCAGATCAGCTCATAAAGTCGCTCGGCATCACGCTCCATGTTGTTCAGATGCTGCTGCTGAACCGTAACATCAGATGGCCGAATGGCCTCGTGCGCCTCTTGCGCGTTTTCCTTTGCGGCGAAGGTCGCCGCCTGCTCAGGCAGGTAGCGAGCTGAGTAGTTGGCGGCAATGAAATCACGGCAGGCGGTGACGGCTTCTTGACTTAAATTTGTCGAATCCGTTCGCATGTAAGTGATGTAGCCAGCCTCGTACAGGCGCTGTGCGAGAGTCATCGTTTTCTTTACGCTGAAGCCGAGTCGCGTACTGGCCGCTTGCTGCAAGGTCGAAGTGATAAAGGGCGCGGGCGGCTTCGATCGAGTGGGTTTATCCTCACGATCTGAAACCACGTAGTCCGCATGAGCGAGGGCATCGCGCGCAGCTAGGGCGTCCTCTTCGCTCGTAGGACGAAACTTATTCCCCGAGTGACTCTTAACCTCAAAGCGAACTTGTTCAGGCTTTCCGCTCTTCTGGGCCTCGAGCTCCGCGTGGATCTCCCAGTATTCCTCTGGTACGAAAGCACGTATTTCTCGCTCACGTTCGACGATTAGGCGAACGGCGACCGACTGAACCCGGCCGGCGGACAGACCGCGGGCTACCTTCGCCCACAGAAGTGGGGAGACCATATAGCCAACCACTCGATCGAGAAAGCGGCGAGCTTGCTGTGCATTTACGCGCGCCGTGTCGATTCGCGACGGCGCCGCAAACGCATCCTGGATCGCCTTTTTGGTAATCTCGTTGAAGACAACACGCTGATAGCGCTCGTCATCACCACCGATCGCTTCACGCAGATGCCAGGCGATCGCCTCCCCTTCCCGATCAAGGTCTGTTGCGAGGTAGACGGTGTCGGCGGTCTCGGCGAGTTTGCGCAGCTCACTCACAACCTTTTCTTTGCCGGGAAGAATCTCGTAGTTGGCTTTCCAACCCTTTTCGGGATCAATGCCCATGCGACGCACGAGCTGTTCCCGTGCGACTTTCGCTTTGTGGCGAGCCTTCTGCGCAGCCGTCATTTTGCGTGTCTGCGCCGCTTTTGCAGCACGCTCTTTGGCATCTGTTGGTTTGCTGCTACCGGCCGTCGGTAAATCACGAATATGACCAACGCTGGACTTAACAACAAAGTCGTTGCCCAGATACTTGTTGATCGTCTTCGCTTTCGCTGGCGACTCTACGATGACCAGAGATTTACCCATCTATGACTGTTTTGCCCCTAATTTATCAATAAAATCAATGTGATAACCGGTTTACCGGCAGTTTCAAAGCTCGTTGCAGGCTCTCGCCGAGGTTCAGAAGCTGCGCATATATAAGGTCACGACTCGCGCGGGTCAAGAGGACGAACGCCTTTGGCTTGCAGCTTGTCCTTCCAAGAATGCAACAACGCTGCAACCTTCATGACCTCATCAATATCACCGGATTCATCCCAGAATCCGCCGCAGCTACCTTCGGAGACACTCGCTGCCAGCCAGTTGTCAGGGAGCTGCGCACAGATGGCGGGCACCGGTTCACGAGCGGGCTGGCTGACCCAGTCAGCATCATGTCTGACCCATACTTTTGTGCTTAGCGGCGATGATCGAGAAGGTTTGAGCCGCACGCCGTAATAGATCAGCTCACGCCCGTCTCGCTGCACATAAGCGGGTAGAGGACAATCTCGAAACTCCACAAACAACCCGTGAAGAACGGCAGTTTCGCGAAGCTGAGCCAGTCTTCGTTGCCGTTTGCTCGGCATAAACTGCCAAAGTGGCGCAAGTGCGACCAGCACAACGATAGCCACTATCCAATATCCCAAAAACCTTGCTCCTCTCTTCGGATGGGTCCGTCTTAGACTCGTGGCGCTCTATCAACGTAATCGCTACGCTAACCGCACCGGGTTTGATCACTCACGGCCAAAATTCCTAAGGGTCACCGCGCCTGAGTCGTTGCGAATGGCCGCCAAAGCGGACACGATCACCCAGGTAAGCACAGGCCCAAGGAACCCCGGGCACAGAAAACCCAGGCTTGGAGCCTCATTGTTTTGTCGTTGTCTCATGACCACAATGAACGCGTATCCCGATGCTGCACTAGCGAGTAAGGAGACTACATATGGCGGATGCCTCGGAAAAAACCCCAGTCGCCGGCTTTTCGAAAATCCTGCTGGCCGTAGACTTGAGTGAGGATTCTGCAACGGTGGCTGGCCGTGCGTGTGCTATTGCCGCAGGAAACCAGGCCGAGCTGCACGTTATCCACGTAATAGAACCTCTAAGCTTTGCTTATGGCGGTGATATACCCATGGATTTTTCCGGTATTCAGGATGAGATTCAGCAGCAGGCGCGCCAGCAGCTGGATAAATTCGCAGATGCCCACAGCATTGACGCACACAGACGGCATGTGGTGCTGGGCCAGCCTGAGGTCGAAATCCATGCACTCGCGGAACAAATAGGTGTGGATCTCATCGTCGTAGGCAGCCACGGGCGCTACGGGCTGGCGCTGCTCATGGGCTCAACCGCCAATGGCGTTCTCCACGGTGCCAGCTGTGACGTCCTCGCCGTCCGCGTCGGATGAGGATTCGTCAAAATCTCAAATCAGCGCCTGATTTGCCTTCAGAAACTCGGCGAGTTCTTCCCCATCGAAGGGCCAGCGAAGCTCAGCCTCACAGGGGTGCCTGAGTACTGGAATCAGCCATCCATAGCGCTGGTACAACGCATCGTTGGTGGAGATGTCCACTGTTTTCCAGGTCACTGTGCAGTCAACGCGCTGCCTCTCCTCAAGCAACGCAAGCGCCTGTTGGCATAAGTGGCATTCATCGGTCGAGTAAAGAACGAGTTCCAAATTACGGTTTGCCGAGTTCATTGATAAGGTTGCTCTCTACTGGGTGCTTTCATGGCGCTTTACATAATGCTTCAGACAGTTCTCAGCGAGCCGACGGCAGTAGTCCCACGTCCGATAGCGTCCGCACGCTACCCGACGGCAGTAGCCTCTGGCTCGAGTGTCCACAAACCTATGCAATGATCCATTGCCTCGCCATATGAATCGCCGGATAAGCATGCGCTCCCCTACCCTTACGCCCAGCTAGGGTTAGGTTCCAGGATTTCTTGCAAACGATCTCACATCCATCCAGACATCTACACACACGACAAAAGACATGCGACATACAACATACGCAGCTTCCACCCATCCCCCTACGAACATATGAGTCCATTGTACGAGCACTATGCAAACACGCTTCACCCAATCCACGCGCCAAAGGCTCCTCACCGTGTTCGGTCGCAATGCCGTCAAAGAAACGCTGGAGGACCGGAACTTGGACGTACGGGCATTGCATCTCGCGACCAGCAATCGAGAAAGCAACGATATCATTCGGTTACGAAATCTAGCTGAGCGTCGAGCGGTTCCGATCTTTGATCACACCAGAGACAGCCTTGCGCGGATTTCGCGAAACAAAAAGCAGGATCAGGGCGTGGCACTCGACGTTTATTGCCCGGAGATGGCTCCGCTGGACGACTTTTTGAACGCCTGCAAGAACAACGACGAACCGTCCCACGTGATCGGCCTGGATGGCGTGAGTAACCCGCAGAATTATGGAATGGTCATTCGCAGTGCGGTTGCGGCTGGGGTGGACGGAATTCTCTGCACCCGACGGGGTAACCCGGCCCTTGGTCCGCTGGTCTTAAAAGCGAGCGCTGGTATTGCGTTTCGAGCGCCTCTTCTTCGTTGTGAATCCCCGTACCACGCTGCCAAGCAGATGGTGGATCTCGGATATACGCTGTATCGACTGTCTGCCGACGCGCCCCTAGATCTCTATTCCAATACGTTCAATCCAGCAAGGCGAAGCGTGTTTATGTTTGGGGGGGAGACGGCCGGCATCAGCGGTAAGCTTGAGTCGCTCCCGGGTGAGAATGTATGCATACCGATGAGCAATGCGATCGAGTCCCTAAATGTAGCGGTGAGCGCGAGCTTACTCTGCTTCGAGTTACGCAGGCGACGCGACCTCTAACGCGATAAGTACCCCATCGCTTCCTCAAGCCCACGCAGTGTGAGCGGGTGCATTCGCCCTTCCATTAACTGGTGGGTGATGGCGATCGATTGCGTGTACTCCCACTGCTCTTCGGGAACCGGATTTATCCACACCGCCTTCTCATAGGTGCTCAGCAAGCGCTTGATCCACACTTCACCGGATTCATCGTTCCAATGTTCCACGGACCCACCGGGTTGCACGATCTCGTAGGGCGACATCGAAGCATCACCCACAACAATGACTTTGTAGTCGTGCGCGTACTTGTGCAGGATATCCAGCATGTTCGTACGCTCGCTGTGTCGGCGGATGTTATTCCGCCAGACACTCTCATAGAAGAAGTTATGAAAGTAGTAACTCTCCATGTGCTTGAATTCAGTACGCGATGCTGAGAACAGTTCCTCGCACACCCGCACATGCGGATCCATGCTCCCGCCGACGTCAAAAAACAGTAGTACTTTTACTGCGTTGTGGCGCTCGGGAACCATCCGGATATCGAGCAGCCCGGCGTTCCTGGCGGTTGACCTGATCGTATCGTCCAGATCCAACTCATCGGCCGCACCCGTTCGTGCGAACTTGCGCAATCGACGAAGCGCCATTTTGATGTTGCGCGTCCCCAACTCGACCGAATCGTCCAGGTTCTTAAAGTTTCGCTCATCCCAGACTTTTACCGCTTTCTGATTGCCACCATTGGGCCCTACACGGATGCCCTCAGGATGGTATCCCTCTTGTCCAAAGGGTGAGGTACCTCCGGTGCCGATCCACTTGTTTCCGCCCTCATGGCGTTTCTCCTGCTCCTCGAGGCGTTTCTTAAACTCCTCGATCAACTTCTCCAGACCTCCCAGGGACTCGATCTTGGCTTTGTCTTCATCGGATAAGTTCTTCATGAATTCCGAGCGCAGCCAGTCGTCAGGGATCAAAGCCTCGATCACATCGTCGAGGTCCTCCAATTCCTCAAAATGAGCACCGAAGGCCCGGTCAAAGCGGTCAAAGTACTTCTCATCCTTTACCAGACAGGTGCGGCTGAAAAAGTAAAACTCGTCCGCACTGCCAAATGCGACGTGCTGCGTGAGTCCGTCATAGAGGTCCAGAAGCTCCCTCGTGGTTACCGGGATGCCTGCGTCGCGCAGCGAGTGAAAGAAATTGATGAGCATTAGCGCGATTCACGCCGATGCATGAATGCCAGGCGTTCCAGCAGCTGCACGTCCTGCTCATTTTTCAGCAGCGCGCCGTAGAGTGGTGGTATCGCCTTCGACTGATCGCGTTCGCGCAGGATCTCATCGGGGATATCGTCAGCGAGCAGCAACTTGAGCCAATCGATAAGCTCAGAGGTGGACGGTTTCTTTTTAAGCCCCGGTACCGAGCGTAGGTCGAAGAAGACTTCCAACGCTTCCTGCACCAACGTTTTAGAAATGTCGGGATAGTGAACAGCAACGATCTCACGCATGGTGTCTCGATCGGGGAAGTTTATAAAATGGAAGAAGCAGCGACGCAGAAACGCGTCTGGCAATTCCTTTTCGTTGTTGCTGGTGATGATGATCACTGGCCGCTGCTTCGCCTTTACGGTTTCGCCTGTCTCGTAAACAAAGAACTCCATCCGATCAAGCTCCACCAGTAGGTCGTTCGGAAACTCAATGTCCGCCTTGTCTACCTCATCGATGAGCAAGACCACCTGCTCATCGGCCGTAAAAGCCTCCCAGAGCTTGCCCTTGTTGATGTAGTTGCGAACATCGTGAACTTTGTCATCGCCGAGCTGTGAGTCGCGCAATCGGGACACGGCATCGTACTCATAGAGACCTTGTTGTGCCTTTGTCGTCGACTTGATGTGCCATTGAATAAGGGGCATGCCAAGCCCAGCCGCGACTTCTTCCGCAAGCATGGTTTTACCGGTGCCGGGTTCACCCTTGATCAGCAACGGTCGTTGCAGAGACACAGCAGCGTTGACCGCCATACGCAGATCGTCGGTGGCAACATAGCGTTCGGTGCCTTCAAATTTCATCGTTCGTCCTTGGTGTACAGAAATGGAAGCGCCGGAGAGTACCTTTGTCGCGACGATTCGAGCAAGAATTGCGTTGTGAGCACAGAGATGGACTTCATGTCAGTGCGCTGTATCAAGTGTCGCCAGGCTCTGCGCGGCGCGGTCGGAACAGCGCACAGCTCAGGATACCGAGCACTAATGCGCCACCGGTAAACAAGCCAAGTGGTCGCGTGGCATGTTGGGCCATTTCAAAACCTTGTTCGGGTCCGTGGTTGAGAAACTGAAATGCCGCAACTACCAGCGCCGGAGCCAGGGTCTTAGCCCCCGGCTCGATGAGGGCAGGCGTCAATAACAGAGCGGCTATCGGCAGAGAAAACAGTAAGCGGATACGCAAACTGCTGTTTCGTAAAAACCAAAGGTTGAACAGCACCAATGCGAGTAAAGCGCTGCCGATATAAACGGCAATCCCCAGCTGATAACCCTCTTCTGTCAGCACAATCTGGACCTCAAACGTTTTCCCGTCATTCTTCGGAGTCTTTGACCGCTCTATACCCGGTTCGCAAAGTGCTTGCCGATGTTAACTCGAGCCATAAGACACAACCGGATGTCCTATCGTCGGTGGCATTTGCAGGTAGTAACCAGCTTCAACGAGCCGGTCCCGCACGGCTTCAGGGTCGGCATTTGCGAGCACTCGATCTTCGTCGAGGACAAAAGACAACGCGAGCTCCGGAGTCCCAAAACGGGTGAGCAAGGCTTCGGGAACACGCTTCAGCCCTTCTTCTTTTCGAACAAAAAGATACATGCCCTCGCACTTCGACGTTCGGTAGACGTCGCAGAAAATTCGCCCACTCACGACTGCTCGACCAGAAAGTGTTGCAGTGGCTCGATGATCGCTTTGCGTCTCCACCCGTTCCAGCGTGACGCAGCGGGATCCACTACGCCTGGGCCAGACGACGCGGGAGATACCGTATCAGCGGTCACGTGTGCGGCGCTTGCCCGATGCATCAGCGGTTGGACTTCCGCACGTTGGGTTAGCCCCCGCTCTTCGCGAAACAGTACTTCAAGATCGGCACCCGCGAGCGCGATTTCCGGGGCAATCCCGAGCTCACTGCAAATGTGCTTGAGCTGATCTCTCAGCGTTCTCAGTAGAACGCGCTCATCGGGCGGCAATACGGACTTTGCTGGGGTTGGTAGATCAACTTCAGGAGTCGAGGACGCTTCTGCAATACACGCCAGGATAGCGTCACCGCTTTTTCTGAGAAGCCCCGCAGGAAGGACGTTGAGCGCCGCCAACGCCTCGCGATGCCCTGGTCGCTCCACAGCCAACCTCAGACAGGCACGATCCTCCAATATCCAGCCTCTCGGCCTGTCGGTTTTTCTAGCACGCTGTTCTCGCCAATCATACAGGCGGCGCAGGGTTTCCAATTGCCGCCGATTAAGCTTTCCCGCCCCTTTTACACGGCGAAACCCATCGATCTCTCTTTGCAGTTGCTGGCGTGCCACCTCCCGCCCCTCCTCAACGATCCAATCGAGACGCCCTAGCTCGACCGAGCGGTCCCGCAATGCTCGCCAAGCTGGAATCAGGTGGAGAACATCCTGGGCGGCGTAGTGACACTGGGATTCGGTGAGAGGCCGTTGCAGCCAGTTTGAGCGAGTTTCCCCTTTATCGAGCTCTATGGCGCACAGGCGCTCCACGAGACCCCGATACCCCAACCCAAAGCCTTCGCCGAGGAGGGCTGCCGCGCGCTGCGTATCCACTAAAGGGGACGGTGCAGTGTCAAGCCAGCAGCGAAACACTTCGAGGTCCTCACTGCAGGAGTGAAGAATCTTCAGGCAGCGCGGATCCATCATGAACTGACGCAAGGGCTCCAGATCAGTGATGCTGAGAGGGTCTATCAGCCAAGCCCGTCCATGCACCCCCAACTGCAGCAACGCGACCTGCGGAAAGAACGTATTTCGTCGCATGAACTCGGTATCGACTGCGACCTCAGGCTCATCACTGATCGTGGCAAGCACCACTCGGAGATCGTCGTTATTATCGATCAGTGTCCAGCTCATGATGCGCCCAGCGGCCTGCGTCCGGAGAAGGCGTGCGCCAGTGTGCTCCCGTCTACATACTCAAGCTCACCGCCCAGGGGAACACCATGTGCTATACGAGAAATCTGACCTACGAGAGGTGCCAGCAGCTGACTCAGATAGTAGGCCGTTGCCTCTCCTTCCACGGTAGGGTTAAGGGCAAGGATGACCTCTTTGAACTCAGACTCGCGAGCAAGAGCCTCAAGTTTGGGCAAGCCAATCTCTTCGGGGCCGATCCCATCGATGGGCGAAAGATGCCCCAGCATCACAAAGTAGCGGCCGCGATAACCCCCAGCCTGTTCGATCGCGAGAATATCGCCGGGGCTTTCGACCACACACAGCAGTGAGTCGTCACGTTTTGGATCTGTACATAGCTCACACAGAGGCAGCTCAGTAAAGTTTCGACAGCGCTCACAGCGCCCGATCTTCGCTACCGCGTCCGCGAGCGACTGACTTAGTCGTGCTGCACCCTCCCTGTCCCGTTCGAGCAGATGCAAGGCCATACGCTGGGCCGATTTAGGGCCCACCCCGGGAAGGACCCGCAAAGCGTCGATCAGCTGATCCAGCGCAGGACTAAACCGCGCCAAAACACTCTTCCATGGTCGTCCTTTGGTTCTTCGCTAGTGCCGTTAGGGCTGGTGAGAGGCTTGGAGTCACTCCGGGTGCCTGGATTGACGTAGACAATCGCATTAGTTGGTCGGTGGGTCGCCGTAGCCTTACGAAAACGGAAACTTGAAGCCGCTGGGCAGGGGCATACCGCCCGCGACGTTCTGCATAGCCTCACGATTCGCTGCCTCAACCTTTCGCACTGCGTCGTTGACTGCGGCGGCTAGCAGATCCTCTAGCATCTCTTTATCTTCGCTGAGTACTGCTGAGTCAATTTTTACCGCGCTCACGTCATGTCGCCCATTCATCGTCACCTTGACTAGGCCGGCGCCGGATTCTCCTACCACTTCACGCTTCGCGATTTCTTCCTGCGCTTTCTGCAGCTCGGCCTGCATCTTCTGCGCTTGTTGCATTAGGTCGCCCATCGCTCCCTTCATAGTCCGCCCTCGCTTTATATCTCTATCATGGCATTGGATGTTGCTCGCTTTCGGGACCTGCATGCGGTCGAAGCGCCGTTCTTGAAGTGGCGTTTCCTTCGAATTCCAACAACAGTCCAACAGCCGTCGCTCCCAAGCCGGCCTATGACCATCTCGTTTAACCTTGAGGACCGCACGTTTGCTTCACAGTTTGCTTGTCGCGTCCACGGTAATCGAGCCATCAACTAAGACCCCTTCAAAGTCGTCGAGCAATTGGGTTACACGCGGATCAGCCTGGATCGCTCGCTCTGCCGCATGCAGACGCTCCTCCTTTATTCTCTTTCGTCGTGCCGCAGGGGTCTCTTCGGCAACGGATTCAACCTCGATACTGACGTCCACCGGTTCTGCCAGGTGTTCTTGCAGGGCCGCACCAATCTGAAGCGCATGACGATCGTTGAAGAGGTTTGCATGGTCACGATCGAGTGTCAGGTACCAGTGGCTCTGCGCTACTCGCGCTACGATACAGTGGCTGGCGATACTGGCTGCACTGCCGGTGAGTACCAGCGAATCAACCAGCTCGTGCCAAGGGGCATGCGAAGACTCTTCTGTGCCGCTCTGACCGCTCGCCGCCGACGGCGGCTCAGACTTTTTTGCCGCTTGGACCTCCACTACCGAGTTGTTGTCGACCTTGGGCGCTGTGTCTTCGCTGGATGTGGCAGTGACGGCGGCAGGAGATGGCGGGGCTTCGATCTCTGCGACATCTGAAGCTTTAAGCTCCGGATCCAAAGCAGCGATGGGTCGAAAGGTATGCATGCGCAGTAAAAGCATGTCGAAAGCGGCGTGGGCATCGGCGGCGCGTAAGACGACGTCGCGTTCTCGCTGGGCAAGATCGTAAAATAGCTGGACGTCTTCGGCCGATAGCTGCTGGGCAAGCTCAGATACCTCGGCCGCATCGGGTTGCTCCTGATCAACGGCCTCGGGGACCACCTGTGCGATGGCACAGCGATGCAGAAGGCTGCAGAGTTCATCGACCGCGCCGACAAAATCGACCCCTAATTCGCTCATCCGGGCACCGATGGAAAGCAGTTCACCGGGTGTGTCAGCTTTAAAGGCGCGAAGAATCGCGTGCACGTGCTTGCGATCCACAGTTCCAAGCAGCTCGCTGACCGATTGCTCGCGTAACGAGCCCGCTCCGTAGGCGATGGCCTGATCTGTGAGGCTAAGCGCATCTCGCATGCTGCCATCCGCAGCGCGACCGATATGCCACAGCGCAGAATCGTCGTAGGAGACGCCCTCTGAGTCGAGTACGCGTTGCAGATGTTCGACCACACGTTGGGCCGACATGCTCTTAAGACTGAACTGTAAACATCGCGATAGAACCGTCGCTGGCAACTTTTGAGGATCCGTGGTCGCCAGCAGAAACTTAACGTGTTCGGGAGGCTCTTCCAGCGTTTTCAGCAGAGCGTTAAATGAATGCCCCGACAGCATGTGGACTTCATCAATCAAATAGACTTTAAAACGCGACCGGGTCGGTGCGTACAACACATTGTCGAGAAGCTCCCTCGTGTCTTCTACTTTCGTGCGCGACGCGGCGTCAACCTCTATCAGATCAACGCTGCGGCCTTCATTAATCTCGACACAACATGAGCACTCATCACACGGCGTTGAGCTTACCCCGCGTTCACAGTTCAGAGCTTTCGCAAGAATGCGGGCGATAGTTGTCTTTCCAACGCCGCGAGTTCCTGTGAAGAGGTAGGCATGGTGTAGACGTTCGGTATCCAGCGCGTGGCGGAGTGCCTTAACGACATGCTCTTGGCCGACTAGGTCGTCGAACGTGGTGGGACGCCACTTGCGCGCCAGAACCTGATAAGCCATTACTACTGGCTTTCCGCTAATTTTTGAATCGATTTACTCAATATATTCAGCGGCTTGAGACATTCTATTCATGTGATTTAGAAATGGAGGCGGCTCGAACAGCCGCACCCCGGCACGCGCATCAGTAACTACCGTTGCTCCCTTCCGGGCCTGGCGGGGTTCACTACCTAGCGCTGCGAGGGGACCGCCCGAGCCACCCTTGAAGCCCCACGTTCGCGGGGCGCGACATTGTTACTAATTGGTCACAGGCAGGCAAGCAGAGATCGCATCGATTCGGGGTCGATCCACATTACTCACCCGACCAACGACCAGCACGGATCGGGCATCCGCCAGCTTGAGACCTCCGTACATGTTACTACTATTAACATTAATGTTATGATCTTTAACATTGACCTTCGAGGCGAACCGACATGTCCACTACACAAGTCACCAGAGACTCGAGCACGCCCGCTAGACGATTCCTCCCCACGGTTATCGCGTTGGGAACGGCGGCAACCATTGTTGTAACCGTCACCGCCGCGCTTCATGCGCGCGTGGCGAACGCCGACAAAACTTCGATGAGCCAGGCCATGCCCGTAGCCCACGATCGATACAACGTGCAAAGCAACTACCAGCGCGAGCAACGCTATCTTGGGCTCATACAAGCGGCCACGCGTAGCGTAGTCGGCTTTGAAGTACCCGGAGCTATCGAAGCGATTCTGGTTAACGAAGGAGAGCAGGTCGAGGCCGGCACTCCCCTTGCACGCCTTGATACAAAGGCGCTGCGCGCGAGACGAACGGCTGCGGCCGCGACCGTAGAGCAGGTCGCAGCGGAGCTTGAGCTTGCGAAGGCACGCACCGAGCGCCAGTCACCGCTGCGAAGCAGTGGGGCGATCTCTGAGCAAACATACGACGACACTCGACTCGCCGAAAAGGCCCTCCAGTCTTCGCTAGAGACCGCAAAGGCGCAGCTTGAAGCGATCGATATCGACCTGGAAAAGTCAGTACTACGCGCGCCCTATCCGGCTTTAGTCGGCCGACGGATTGTCGACCGCGGGGCGGTCACGCAGCCCGGCGCCGCCGTCTTTTCATTGGTAGCGACTAAGGAGCGTGAAGCTCACATCGGCGTGGCCATCGAACAAACCGACTATCTGTTACCCGGGAATCAATACCCGATCCAGTGGCGAGGGCAGACTATCGAGGCGCAGTTGCGAGCGGTCCGCCCAGACGTCAACCCCGTTACGATGACAACCTTCGCCATCTTTGAACTCCCCGAAGGCATAAGCGCGTTTGATGGAGAACCGGTCAGCGTGAATCTTCCGAGAGTAGAGCAGGAAACAGGTGGCTGGATACCGCTTTCAGCACTTATTGAGGGTGAGCGCGGGGTATGGACGGCGTTGGCGATTCGCACAGGTGATACGGGAACCGTCACCGAACGCGCAGTGGTAGAGGTTATGCACGTTACCGACGATCAGGCGTTTGTACGGGGCACGCTCAAGGATGGCGATCTGATCGTGGCGGACGGCGTCCATCGAATAGCCCCGGGCACGCTGGTGTCCATCGATACAGCGAACGACGGTGCCGAAGACAGAGCCGATAGAGCATTGGTAGCGACGGTGGTCGATAGCGGGAGGATTGCTCCGTGATTGCCGAGTCGCTGTACCGCAATAGCCGTCAGCTATGGCTGTGCATGTTGGTGATTGTTCTGGTCGGCGTTGCCAGCGTTAACTCGCTTGGTCGGCAGGAAGACCCGACAATCACCAATTACGTTGGCACCATTACTACGTTCTTTCCCGGTGCGGAGCCCAGTCGCGTGGAATCTCTGGTGAGCAAACCGCTCGAGGAAGAGGTGCGCACAATTCCTGAGGTAAAGGAGGTCCGCTCCACGTCCGGAGTGGGCGTGTCAAGCGTCACTGTCGAGCTGTACGACACGCTCACTGACGAAGAGATTGAGCGAATATGGTCGGAGGTGCGCGACGCCACCGATCGCGCTAGAGGGTCCATGCCCTCCGGAGCGCTTGAGCCCAAATTCGACACCGACCGCATGGCGGCGCCCGCTCGAATCGTCGCTATCAGACCGGCCAGTGATTTTTCGGTCTCCACTCCCCTACTCTCTCGGGTAGCCACTGACCTCGCGGAACGTACGAGGAACTTTCCAGGCACCAAGCGAGTAGAGCTGTTCGGTGAGTCTGAGGAAGAAATCCGAGTAGAAATAGACGAAAGAGCCATGCTGGCTCGAGGAATCAGCGTGGCCGAGGTGATAGCGGCTCTACGCGGTGCCGATCCGCGTCTAGCCTCCGGCAAGACCAGCGGAAAAACCAACGATCTTCTCATCGAGATTGCCGGCGAATTCGATTCGGTTGATCGCGTCGCGTCAGTCATCATTCGCACCGACCCCCAGGGTAACGCCGTACTGGTGGGTGATCTTGCCCATGTTTATCGCGCCGAACAGACACCTCCCCGCGCGGCCGCGTACAGCCACGGCCAGCGGAGCATTCTCATGGGTGTCGCCATGATCGATGGCCAGCAGGTTGATCGCTGGGCAGCAAGTTTCGATTCCTTTTTGGAGGAGTACCGAAGTTCGGCACCGAGCGGCATTCTTATTGAGACGAGCTACGATCAGGCGCAGTACACACGGCAGCGCTTACGTGATGTCACGGCCAATCTCGCAATTGGCGTGGTACTGGTGCTACTCGTACTGTTGTTTACGCTGGGTATTCGTGCGGCAACCGTAGTCGCGGTGATCCTCCCGCTGTGCACTCTGGTGTCACTGGCCGCCATGCAGCAAATCGGGCTCCCCATTCATCAGATGTCGCTGACGGGGCTCGTCGTCGCGCTGGGCTTGTTGGTAGATGGCTCGATTGTTATGACGGACGAGGTCCGCAAGCGATTGCTTGGTGGGTCTTCCCCAATGCAGGCCATCCAACACTCGGTTACGCGCATGCGTGTACCCCTATTGTCGTCAACAGCGACGACTGTACTGTCGTTCCTTCCGATGGTTTTGCTCCCGGGGGCCGCTGGAGATTTTCTCGGCTCGATCGCAAAAGCGGTCGTCATTATGCTGATTTCGTCGTTCTTGCTGGCTATGGTCGTGACTCCCGTGCTCGCTGCCCGTCTGCTGCCTGGCGGTTTGGGAAAGCAAAAAGGCTGGTGGGAATCAGGCGTCGGCAGTGGCCGCATGGGCGATGCCCTGGCAAGATCTCTTGACTGGTCCATTGCCAATCCCCTGGGCGCGGTCGCTTTGGCTCTGTCCCTTCCCGTGGCGGGATTCCTGGCCTTTCCTACGCTTACCGCGCAATTCTTCCCGGGTAGTGACCGCGATCAGATGGTACTGAAGGTAGATCTCCCTCCTGGCCGCTCGATCTACGACACGATGGACGTTGTCCAAGCACTCGATGCCCGCCTGGAACAAGAACCGCTGATCAGGCGCATCGACTGGACCGTTGGCGAATCGCCACCTCAGTTCTACTACAACCTTGTCCGCTCCCGTGAAGGCGTAAATACGTTTGCGCAGGCTATGGTATTGACACGAGACGCCGATCAGACCGATGCGCTTATTCGTCGCCTGCAGAAGGAACTCGATCTTGAGTTTCCTCAAGCTCGCATCGTCGTTCTGGGTATCGAGCAGGGCCCACCCGTAAGTGCGCCGGTCGAGGTGGAACTCTACGGCGACGACCTCCAGACCTTGCGGGTGTTGGGAGAAGCGTTTCGTGAACGAATGGAGCGCGTATCAGACATAACGCACAGCACCACTAGCCTTGTTGCAGGTGCACCGAAGCTGGTCTTCAATCTCGACGAACAGCGTCTTCGTCTGGCAGGCCTTGACCTAGCTTCGGTGGCAAGCACCCTTGATGCATCACTGCGCGGGCGCACCGGCGGCGAGATTCTTGAGGGTAATGAACGCTTACCGGTACGTGCCCGGCTTCGCGAAGCTGATTGGGCGAGCCCCGAGCAAATCGCGAGTATCCGTCTGCCCGTAACGGTGCCCGTCAACAATGGCCCTGGCAACAGTTCTGGCAATGATCGAGCATTACAAAGCGTTAGCTTAAGTGCCTTTGGTGAGTTTGATCTGGAACCGGCAAGCAGCCCCATCTCGCGAAAGAACGGGGAGCGAGTCAATATCGTTCAAGGCTTTATCACGCGAGGAGTACTGGCGGAAGAGGCGCTGAAAGAGCTGCAAAGGATTCTCGCCGAAGACCCAGTCCAGTTGCCCGCAGGCTATCACTTCAAGTATGGCGGTGATTCGGACGCTCGAGCCGATGTTGTTCAGAACATCATTGCCCCCATGGGGATGGTGCTCTCCGCGTTGCTCGCGACCATTGTGCTGACGTTCAACTCTTGGCGCTTGTCTGCGGTCGCGTTTTCGGTTTTCGCGCTTTCCATGGGTCTCAGTTTGTTGTCTCTTGCAATATTCCGTTACCCGTTCGGCGTTAATGCACTGATCGGCGTCATTGGCTCCATCGGAGTTTCGGTCAACGCGGCCATCATTATTATGACCGCACTACAGCTGGATGACGGAGCAATGCGAGGAGACCGCTTGGCGGTTCGTCAGGTTGTGATGGACTCCAGTCGCCATATCGTCTCTACGACTATCACGACTTTTGGTGGGTTCTTGCCGCTCATCTTGGACGGTGGTTTGTTCTGGCCTCCCTTTGCGATGTCGATCGCTGGTGGTGTGCTCCTCTCGACCATTGTTTCGTTCTTTTACGTGCCGCCTATGTTTATGCTCGTGTACCAGCGCAAACATGCGCGAAGTCAAGCAGCGGTGGAGGTCGCGACAGAGAACGTCACAGAGAGCGTCGTAACAGGCAACACAAACGGTGCATCCAATCGCTTAGTTACCAGTCCATCGTGACTCGACCTTCATAGAAATTCCTCGTGAGCGTCTCATCCCTAAAAACGTATCACCACGGTGATCTCCGAAACGCGCTAATCGTCGCCTGCGCCGAGCTTATTGAAGAGTCAGGTTCCCTGAACTTTACGATGGCCGACGCTGCGCGGCGAGCGGGTGTAAGCAATGCCGCTCCCTACCGCCACTTTCGAGATCGAGATGCCTTGCTCGAGGCCGTATCGCAGCTAGCGTTCTTCGGTTTGGGAACTGTGGCCGGTGCTGCAGCCGCCGAGCAGCCGAGGGGTAGCCTAGAACGGATCCTGGCTCTCGGCGGTTCGTATATGAATTACGTCACTGAAAAAGCTTCTTTCTACGATTTGATGTGGGGGGACATTGGCGCGCGATCCATCGACCCCCAGGCCTTTGACCGCAAAGCCTCGGGCTTTTTTCATCTAATGGACGCAGTCGAATCCTATCTCGACGCTGAAGCGATCAGCGGAGTCGACGTACGGGATACGGCGGTTAAATTGTGGTCTCTAGTCCATGGACTCAGTGCCATACGGATGAGCGGCAAGTTGCCCCACTTTCACCCCGACGCGGACGTGGACGATATGCTCCAAAGTGCAACCCGCACATTCATGGCGGGTTTGAAGTCATGCGAGTGACCCCCTTAACTACCGCGCGATAGCACCGATCCGGCTTCTTTGTGGTACCGAAGGCGTTTCGGAGCCTGGTGCCACTTCCCGGCATAGCCGTCGCAATTCGCGCCTCAGTGTGCGCCACACCGGTAAGGTGAACTCTGCAAGTTAGACACCACCGCTGGCGGCGTGAGCTCCCACGCCTCATAATGGCCGTGTGGTGCGATTACTTATCTTTGTCGTTTTTTTTGCGGAGCTGGCATTCGTATGCGCACCGTTTCGCGCCGTAGCGGAAAATTCAGGTTCCCCAATCCGTCGCGAGTCATTTGCTCTCCGTAAATTTGATGGCATCGAACTGCCTCAGAGCACAGTCCACGCGGTGCACGTCGATCGCCATGGAGACCTCTGGGTTGGCACACGCGAAGGTCTTGTCCAATACGGATACGGATCTCAGACGCTTTACGCGCAGACTCGCGACGGACAAACGGGGCTGCCCTCTGGTGTGGTCAATGTGCTGCTTGAGACCGACGACGCGCTGTGGGTGGGAACAAGTCGCGGGGTGTCGGCCATTACCGATGACGGCCCCCGGGTCGTTTTGCAATCACCAGCCGATCGAAACGTTCGCTTGGACATCGTCGAGCTTGTTGAATTCGACGGAGCTGTAATCGCCGTAAGCTCCGAAGGCGAACTACACAGACTTTCACTGGATGGTGGAGTGCCGCTGCGCGAAAGCGCGAAATACACCCACCTGCCCACACTCGCGGGTTCAACCGCCATCACTGCGGTCGCCTATGGCAAGCGTCTCTTCGTAGGAACCGGGTCTTTCGGGATTCTAGAGCTAAACGTTTCGCAAGATCGGTTTCACGTTCAGCGGATCTTCGCGAACGACGACGCCGTAGTGGCGATGTCCGTTGCGGGCGATCAACTTGTTTATCTCGAGCGAAATCATGGCCTCGCCGGTATCGATTTAGGCCCTGGTCTTGAATCAATGCCGTCCGAGTCTATGATCGCTCCGAAGAACATGTCACTACCGAACTCATCGCTGGCCTGGACTTCGCGGGACGATCTGGGCGAACGGGACGATGCGGATTCCGGTTCAGAAATAAACCAAACCTACTTCCGCGCCATGGATCTGGGGCCGACTTCCACCACCTGGTTTGGCGCCGGAGCCAGCGTGGTTAGGTTACAAGCAGGCCGGGAAGATGTCGTTTACCTGCCGGAGCCTGGCAACTCCGTAAGCTCAGTGACGGTGGACCGTGTTGGCAATGTCTGGATTGGAACCTACTTTGGCCTGTACTACGCGATAGACACGGACTTTCAAGCGCTCCGTACTCCGGCTGTAAGTGGCTCCGGCACGATCTCGTCACTTGCAGAAGCCGATGGCAAACTCTACGTCGGTGGGCAGGGACTCTGGAGCGGCGAACCAGGCCAGCAGGTGCTTCACGAGCTTCGCACTGCCACCGGGGATCCGATCCCAGGTTTGCGAACCGGGCCGAGCAGTCCTTTAAACGAAGCGGTTAGCGCGCTTTCGGTGGACGAAGACCTACTGATCGCTGGTTATTTTGCCGGCGGATTCGATCTGATCGATCTACGGAGTTGGACGGTCACCCCCATAAGCAGCATGGCTGGAGAGAGCCTGGAATCTGTAGGCGTCAGTGCTCTGCATCGCATCGGAGAAGATCGCTGGATAAGCACGCTCTACCGTCTTGGGCTGGTCGAGATTACCCTCAAACGCACTGCCGAGCGTATCGAATGGTCTGCCAAGACCCTGCTTAGGAAAGACGACCTCATAGGAATCCATGCGCTGAACGGCGATCGATATCTGATCGTTGGCCAGCAGCATCTGCTTATCGCCGATTATAGCAACGCGACTCCTGGCCAATCCGGACCGACGTTTTTGGAATTTTCGCAGCAGCCCCCCGGCATTGTGTTTGCGGTAGCCGACGATGGGCGCGGTGGCGTGTTCATGGGAATCGAGGGCAATGGCGTGATGCAGTTGCGGAAGTCGGCACTCGATGATCAAAATATGGATCTCCTGCCCGTACCGATTGTGGATGAACATCTCGGTGACCGCACAGTCTGGCATCTTCAGCGGAGCGTAGACAACGAGCTCTGGGCGACCAGCAACAACGGTGTCTATGTCTTCGATCTAGATGCGGATGCGCTTCTGTCGCACGTCACCTACGCGCATGGGCTGCCGGCAAATGAGTTTGAGTACGGGCCAGACGCATCACTTCAGCTGTCTTCCGGTGAAAGACTGTTTGTATCCCCGGCTGGGGTGGTTCAGTTCGACAAACCAGTAAAGAGACTTCGTGAGCCGTACGGACTGATACTTCCTGAAGTGACGGTCGATCAGTCTTCGGTGCTAGAGCGCCTGGAGCTTGGGGAGACCTCTCGCATTGAACTGCCATTTACTGCGGTGAGCGATGGCGTGCTTCAGCTCAAGTACGGGTTCTACGATCACGTACGAGCAATCGACGCGAGCTACGTGCTCCAGCTTGGGAGCCGGGAGCAATGGGTGCCGTTGACGGGTTCTACCGTGTCGATCACCGGTGAAAATGAATGGGGAATCACACGCGTAAAAGTTGCCATGCGCAATTCGCTAGGTGCGATAGTGTCGAAACCCCTCGTTCTCGACATCGATGTTGCGGCACCCTGGTACATGTTCTGGAAGATCGATTCCCGAATTGCCCTGCCCCTAGCCCTGGCAGTTGGCCTGCTGATCTGGGGCGTTCAGTACCGGGCAGAGCTGCTACGCATGGCCGCCGTGGCCGAGGCCGAACGCCGGCGCGAGCTCATGGAAGCAGAGATGCGCGGGCGATTAAGCGAAAAAGAAATCCTGCTGCGTGAAATTCATCATCGCGTAGGCAACATCTTGAGCAGCTTTGCGTCCAACGTTCGTGTCATGCAGCGGTCTGCCCAAAGTGACGAAACTCGGCATACCCTCGATCAACTCAATGCACGTCTCAAGGTTCAGTCGGCCGTCCACAATTTACTCCAGCGCTCGGATAGTACGGCGATCAATGTGGGCAAGATGTTGCGTCAGATTACAGCTGGTGTCCGCGATCTGTTCGCGTCGCAGGAAAACGTGCGTGTTCATGTGTACTTCGAAGACGTCTTCATGACCTATTCGAAAGCCCAGTATCTTGGTTTGATCGTTAATGAACTGCTCACAAACAGCTATAAGCACCATCATGCACAGGCAAGTCCCCTCGGCGTCAGTATCGATCTGCGCGGCCTCAACTCCGAAGCAGCCGACTACCGCGGACCAGAGCATTCCGGAGTTCGCTTTAGCTACAGCGATGATGGTGTAGGGATCACTACTGCGGAGATCGAGCAGGCCCTCAAGAGGAGCCCGATGGTCGGAATTACCGGAGGATTACGCCAAGTCGTAGCGCTGGCGCGAGAGCTTAAGGGTGATCCTAGTATTAGCACTGGGATCAGCTTGGGACGAGACGACGATCGCTCGGGAATGACGTTCTGTTTTACGATTCCGGCAAGACTAATTCAGTCACCACCGAATGACGAGGTTGATGATCAAACTGATTGGGCCGACACCTCTACAGACGCCATTCGAGGCTCGGCTGACCAGCGAGGCTCGCGGTCCGCGACCGGAAATTGATCCCATCTCAGGGTGGGGGCGACTTTGCTGGTGTCCGGCGGTTAGCTCAACCGCCCATTCGATTAACGTCGCGATACGGGCTCGCGCTGATCGACCTTCTTGGCTGGGAAGGGGCTGGATAAGGGTTGGGCAGGGGCTGAGCAGAAACTGAGCCGGGCCAGACCAAGCATCGATCAGCAGCTGATCAGTAGCTGATTAACACCCAGGGGACGCCTAGTCTGCCGCATTACCGTGGCCAGCCAATTGACGCTCGGTAACGCTCTGCTTGTCGTACTCGGCGTCGCTGGATCCAGCCATATCGCTGTGTTTTGGCGAAATCGGAGATGCAGCCTCAGCATCAGAAACGCCTACTGATGAGCCCGCTTGGACCGCGCTTGCTTGGTCGGCGTTCTCAAGAATGCGTCGGATCCGTTCAACTTCGCGCTCAGGGTTGTTGATGTAGCGCCGGTAGCGATACCCAATGCGCTTGCGCTCGAAATGTTCCGGCTTTCTCGCATCCGCGGGAACCTCGAGCGCATTCATACGCACCCACCAGGCTTCTTCGGAACTTGAGGTTTTCAGTGACTCCGGATCCAGATCGCCATTGCGTTCATAGGCCCAGCAGGCCTTGATCAGGTCGGGTGCTTTTATCGCGATGGAGCGGCACTTTGGACATGAGGCCGGATAAACTGCTCGTAAGCGCGCCGCGACCGACGCCTCAAACACATGACCGCAGTCGCATTGCCAGGATAGAACCTCGGAAGAACCTCTTCTTACGCGGTAGGCCGTGTCTTTCGGGTTCAAAGTTGGGTGAAGCTCGGCCGCAAGCTCAGGCGCGGTATACGCGATAGCTTTGCACTTCTGGCAGCTGGCAGGGTGACGTGCCGCACTGGTGCGATGGCAGATAGGCGACGACCAACTGCATCCATGCTCGCAGATCCAGTACGCGACTCGCTGACTGCCTGGAGCGAACTCTTCGGGACCCCTTGGATTCTTTTCGTAGTCCCATTCAGCCGCGATTGCCGGAAAAGCATCGGCCAATGTCACGCCTGCTTCGCGTTTTCCGGCAATGTTCCAGGCGGTATTACCCTGGCGCCTACACTCCTGGCACTGATGACCCGTTGCCAGTACGCGG
>JBCCNK010000009.1:0-33683 GCA_039025875.1 Pseudomonadota bacterium | reverse complement strand
CCGCTAAGTTCGTCGAGGGGTGTGCGGTGAAGAGTACCCACAGTATGAGACGTGAAGCGATATGGTCAGTTCGTCGCATGCGGGGCTTTTCTCGCATCTCTTTCAATACGACCGTCGCGCATGTGGATGACTCGCTGTGCATGCGCTGCAATTTCGTCCTCATGCGTGACCATCACAATGGTCTGCCCTTCCCTGTTGAGTTCGCCAAACAGCGCCATAATTTCTTCTGATGTTTTTGAATCCAGATTACCCGTAGGTTCATCTGCCAGCAGCAGCGGTGGTGAGGCTACAAGCGCACGCGCGATGGCGACACGCTGTCGTTGACCGCCGGACAGTTGGTTTGGTCGGTGTCCCATTCGCTCACGCAAACCCAATCGTTCAATCAACTTTTTGCCTCTCTGTGTGCCGCTCTTGTCGTCGCCTTTCGCATACCTAAGCGGTAGCAGGACGTTCTCCAGAGCCGTCAAACGCGGGAGTAGATGGAAGCTTTGGAACACAAACCCAATGTATCGGTTCCTGAGCGCCGACAAGGCCTCATCTGACAAATCAGACACCGATTCGCCCAGTAGCTGGTATTCACCGCCGTCGGGCGTGTCCAGACAGCCCAGGATGTTCATTAGAGTCGACTTTCCAGATCCCGAAGGACCCATAACAGCGACGAAATCACCTTTGCCTACGCGAATGTTGACCTGATCTAACGCACTGACCGTCGTGTCACCCACGGTAAAGGTGCGCTCCAGGCTTTGCGTTTGAATGATTGGCCGGCTTGCATCGTCTTGCGTCATCTGCGCAAGAGTTTACCGCTTAATGCCGCTGCCCCCGACTCTTTTCCGGCCATTCAGTTGCTGAATGAGTTCTGGAATGTCCCTGTTTTCACAGGCCTTACAAAGAGGATTTAAAAAAGTGAAAAACTGATGTAATCTGAAGAAAGAGTTTGTAAGAGAATTATGACGTCACGTACCGATGAATGCCGTCAACGTGTTATCACCGCTCAGTCTGCGCGTTTACGACGTGGTAGCTCAACCCTCGCTTTTGCCCAGCATTCTCGAAGACATCGCAATGGGGATCGGCGCAGACGCTGCGGGTATTGCAGACATCGATCTGTCGAACTCCAGCCCTCGGGTTTTTGTGGGCACGCGTAACATTCACGATCTGTATGAATGCCACGGTCAGGTTAGCGCTCGTTCCACTGATCGACCGCTCTACAAAGCGTTGGCCGAGAAACTCGGAAGCTTTAAGTTCTCTAGCGATACCGAGCTTTTGGATCGCTACCATCAGGCTGGCAATTCACCTGTAAATCTTGATGAGCTCCGTTCAGTCCTTAGGGATAACTACGATCTTCACCATCGGGTGCTCTCAGCTCTCTCCAGCTGCGATCAAAGCTACCACTGTATCTCATTGATGTTTTCATCCGGAAGCGCGGATCGACGCCATCAAGCGGTAGAAGCGGGCAATCAATTGCTTCCCCATATTCAGAAAGCCATGAGTATTGCTCAGCCATTGACCGCTTTGGAAGCCCGATATCGGTCTGTGCTGGACGTGCTGGATCGGCTTCGCCTCGGTGTGATCATCACAGGCTTGGATCGCGATGTCTGGCTGACCAATGACGCCGCGCGTAGGATCCTTGAGCGGCGTGACGCCTTGCGCATTGACGCTAATGGAAAGCTTGTCGCTACCAATGGCGACTCGAAACGAACTTTGTCAAATGCCTTTCAAAATCTCGGCGCGGTGGGTCCTGCGGACGATATGACGCAACGCATGTGCCTGGATCGAGATAGGCCAGTGCGAGCTGTTGCATCTCAAGGCCACAAGCCTCTCCCGGGTATCAAAGAGCCCTACGTAGCCGATTGCTCCCTTGTACATCATGGGGACTTTGCTAGTGGCAGGGCAGGCTTGGGCGTGTTGACGCTGCTTTCCGACCCGGATTCGACATCGCGAGTGGATCTTGGAGCTCTGACGCAAGTCTACGGCCTGACCCGATCGGAGCGGGCTGTTTGTGAGCTGTTACTCGATGGGCATTCAAACGCCGAAATTGCTGACATCCGAAATGTGACCGCCGATACGGTCGCAAGTCAGATTAAATCGCTGTTCAACAAAACTTCTTGCAAACGGCGGGCTGAGGTCGTGCATATGGCGTACAGAGTCAGTCTCCCAATCAGTCGCTAGCAGCGTCCTTGAGGTCGTGCAACAAGAAACGGGCTTAATTCACAAATAATTTCCTGAACCGTGATCAAAATCACCATTTTTGGTGATGTTCCGGGTCGAGACAAGAGCCAACATCAGAGATGCATAAGGCTTTGTTCAGTTTTCGGAGGAAAAAACGTGAAAACACCCGGCACACTAAGATTGCTTAAAGGAACCTTAGCGGCAGTTTGCTTAACGATTCTGAGCGTAGGCACGACCGCCGCTACGCTAAACGCGAACGACACCGTGACGCTGACCACGTTCGACAACTACGACTTCACGCTCGGCGACAACGTAAGCCGGGTAATCCTGAATCTTCGCGGAAGTAGCGAGATAGGCGTGGTTACTTTCGCCGTTGTGGATGGGATATTCAAAGCGACCAACAATTTGGCGGTCGGCGGTGGTGCGAGCTTTACGGTAGACACAAGCGACAGCGCACTCAATCTCACTGTGGCGCCACTCGCCGCGGGCGCATTTACGCTCGACGTAACCGCTGTTCCGATTCCGGCCGCCGCTTGGCTATTCGGCACAGCTGTCTTGGGAATGACTCTGGTGTCTCGACGTCGCGCCAAAACGATCGACACGCCCGCCGGGAGCTGATATTGCAGACGCAGCCACTCCTGTGTTTGTCTCGCTGCTCAATACTTTTAGCAATTGATAGCCTAAACGGCTTAGCTGTTTCGGCTAACCGTTCGTTACGCGGATGGTTATGTCCGTGTTGAAAACGAGAGGTCCTGCCTGCTCTGGATCGGCGAACCAAGTCAATGCGCTCGCATGCTGCCCACCAGAAACCCAGGCCGGGTCTGCGACGGTATCGGCTGCGGTTCTTGGCGTGACGCGACTAGGCTTCACCGTCTTAGCGTTGGTATTCGCGTATGTTGGCGTATGTGGTGGGGCCGACGCAGCCGACTACAAGGTCAATCCTGGCGATCTCCTTGGCATAGACGTCTGGAACGAGGACGAACTTAAGCGCGAGATTCGCGTTAGGCCCGATGGTGCAATCGCACTTCCAATCGCGGGGGAAATCAACACCACAGGATTGAATCCTGAGCAAATTTCAGCCGCAATCGCCAACTCCCTTCGGCGTTATCTGCGCGACGAGCCTCGCGTGGTGGTGTCTGTATTGGAAGCGAGCGGTAATGTGGTTTACGTGCTCGGCAAGGTCGCGAAGCCGGGTGCATATCCAATTCATGCAGATACCGACGTCATGCAGGCACTCGCCCTAGCTGGCGGCTTAACCACGTTCGCGGCCGAAAACGAGATCAGAATCCTTAGGCGTAGTTCCGATGGAACACAGATCGTTTTTGACTTTCCCTACGGCCGGGTAAAGAGCGGGAAATCGCTGGCATCAAACGTTACTCTCCAGAGCCGCGACACCGTTGTTGTGCCCTGATTTGTGATGCGCGGATGGACAAGTCAGAGGCGCGGCCAGCGTCAAGACTGGAAAGGAATCGAACCCTGCACTCGCCGTACGAGTGAAGCAACCTCGGCGACTGACGACGCGGGTTCGGCTGGAACTAGGGCGACGGCGGGCACCCAGATACTCGCACGACGTGCCGGTCTTGCCCGTCTTGCCCGTGTAATCTCATCAAGAGTCTGCGGAGCGCTACTGTTCGTTTCGTTTACGGCGACGTGTGATGAGTTCCTCATCGAATATTCAATAGAAGCGTCTCAGTCTTACGACGACAACATCAATCTCAGCCCGAACTCACTCTCCGCTAGCGGAACCATCATAGCGCTGCCGCTAAAGTTCATACGCCGCAGTGAGCGCACCAGCTATGAACTCGAAGCCGAGGCGTCTGCGCACCGGTATGACCTGGACGCTTTTAATTCCGACAATCAGTACCTAGCCGGTGAGGTCTCGCATGCGCTCGGTCAAGGCGATGCATCTCTTACCGCTTCCTTCACGCGCGACACGACCCGGGATAGCGAATTCTTGGATACAGGTGTCGTTGGACCATCGGCCTCTCGGCGGGAGAAAGCCAATGTGCTGGGTCTTGGTTCATGGATGCTCAACGAAAAGCACGGTGTGATTGCTCGTCTTGAGTACTCCGATGTCGCCTACGAATCCCTCCGGCTTAATGACTACGAGTACGCCACGAGCTATGTGGGTTGGAGATTTCAAGCAACCGAGCAAATTCAGTGGAGCCTTCAGGCCGGTGCTACTCGATTTGTCAATGATAGTCCCGTTCAGAGCCTCGAATCTCAGGGCCTGAGTACCCAGGGTGGATTCAAGGCAAGCCTGAACGAGCGCTTAACGCTTTCGGTGCAAGGCGGCTGGATTAACTTTGATAACGAACTTGAAAGCCTAACCTCCACTGCTTCTTCCGACTCTGATTCGGCAAGCAGCTACCTGCTCGATAGCTCACTCAACTATCGAGCAGAGCGTGCTCAATGGAAAGTGGCGCTAACACGCAGGCCCACTCCCTCGGGGTTCGGTGTGCTTTTGAACACGAGTCGACTCGACGCGAACTACTCCTACCGTGCATCCCAGCGACTGACGCTTGAATTGAAGGCGAAGGCGGGAATGCAAGAGTCCCAGGATCCCAGCATTGGCCGTGACCGCGACTTCATTAACGGCAGTGCACGCATGGCATATAAGTTCGATCCGCATTGGTCCCTCGCCGCCAGCTACGTGTATCGATGGCAGGATTCTGAGGTGTTTTCGGGGCAGGCCGACAGCAACGCTGCGTTTATCAGTCTCCAGTACGAACCTCTGGCCAAGACCTGGTCACGCTAACCGGGCCCGATCATGATGCCAACCGACATACATTATCAAGACGAGTCGAGCGAAGCCCGAACCCTCGACGAACATCTCGCGATGCTGAAGAGACGCTTACCCTGGTTGCTCGGGCCGGCTGTATGCATTCTGTTTCTGTCGGTCATTCTCGCATTTGTACTGCCGGCGTCATACCAGTCAATTGCTACGATTCTTATCGAACGACAGGCGATACCGCAGGACTTTGTTCGGTCAACTATTAGTAACTTCGCTGCGGAACAGGTACAGATCGTCAGCCAGCGCGTGCTCACGGTCGATAATATCAACGGCATCGTTGACAAGTTCGAGTTGTATCAGGATCCGGACGCTACCTCTCGCAGCCCGCGCACCGAGCTTGCTCGTAAGTTCCGCGACAAGATGGACCTGCAGTTGGTCAGTGCTGACGTTATCGATCCTCGCAGCGGCCGACCGACGGAAGCGACTATCGCTTTCACACTTTCTTTCATGGCAGACGGGCCTTCGACGTCCCAAAAGGTCACTAATGAGCTAGTGACGCTATTCCTGAACGAGAATCTTCGTGATCGGACCGATCAGGCGATCAGTACGGCGGATTTTCTCGATTCCGAAGCAAGGCGTCTGAATGCCGAGTTGGTACTTAAGGAAGTGGAGCTTGCCGCGTTCAAAAGCGAGAACGACGGCAGCCTGCCGGAGCTCTATCAGTTCAACCTCTCGACCATGGAGCGAACCCAGCGCGAAATCTCCGATGCGCGTTTGCGCAGGCAAGAGCTTGATAAGCGGCGGATCGAATTGAAAGCACAGATCACACCGCTTAGTCCCAGCGCGGCGGTCGTGATGCCAAACGGAGAAGTCGTACTCTCAGATTCCGATCTATTGAAAACCCTGCAGAGCGAGTTTCGTAGAAAGAGCGCGATTTACCGGGAGACTCATCCAGACATCATTCGTTTGAAACGAGAGATCAACACTCTTAACAGAGAGATGCGAGTAGGTCTCGACCCGCGGGCGCTGGCTCGAGAACTCCGAGCCGCTGAGGATCAGCTGTTCCAGCTACGACAGCGCTACAGTGACTCACATGTCGAGGTTGTAGAGGCCAGACGTTTTGTCGATGAGGTTCGTATTGAGCTCAGATCAGCGCAGCGTGCCGTAACCAGGCCAGAAGAGGTGGCCGACAACCCAGCTTACGTCGTTCTGCAAACGCAGATCTCCGCGATCGACGCAGAGCTGGTTGCACTAAAGCTCAGAGAAGCCGAATTAGAGCAAAAAGTACTGCATTACGAGTCGCTACTCCAGCGTGCTCCAGAGGTAGAAAAGGAGTACCAGGGATTGCTGCGTGATTATGATAACGCGACCCTGAAGTACCAGGAAATCAGGGCAAAACAACGTGAGGCAGCCGTAGCTCGGAATCTGGAACAGGAGCAAAAAGGAGAACGCTTCGTTCTTATTGAACCACCCGAGCTTCCGGTCGACCCTGTTAGTCCTAATCGCCCGGCAATTATCTTTCTTGGCCTTGTGCTCGCAGTCGGTGTTGGGGTAGGCGCTGCTTTGGTACGTGAGGCTTTCGACGGCGCTATCCACGGTGTTCGCGAAGTGACCCGGGCGATGGGAGGGGAACCACCCCTGGTTGTTGTTCCCTACCTAGAGCACTCGGGAGAGTTAGCCGCACGTAGCAAAGCCCTTTCGATGAGCGTTGCGGCAACCGTGACGGGGGCTCTCGTTTTGTTCGTATCTGTACACCTGTTTTTTAAACCGCTAGACGTTCTCTTCTACATGGTCGTAAACAGGGTGGGTATCGGTTGATGGACTATCTGCAACGCGCTACCGAGCGAGCCCGCCAGGAGCGAGATGGTCGACTCGGGCGTACCACTGACCCCACCATTCCATTATTCGGCGCGAATGAGCCGCCCCCGGCAGGAGCCGCAATTCAAAAGCACGAGAGAGACACTAATCCGCATCCTGGCGGCCAGTTGCCACTCCCGGCAGAGGTTCAGTACACAAACACGCGACAGGTAGTACCAGATGACACTACGCTATCGCGCAATCGGATTATTGCAGGTGACGCGTACGATCCTCGTGTTGAGGTTTACCGTCAGTTAAGAAGCCAGGTCCTCGGTGCCATGCATCGGAAAAAGTGGCGAACGTTAGCCGTCACCAGTCCGCATGAGGATGCGGGCAAAACTCTGACGACACTCAATCTTGCGATAGCAATGTCGCAAGAAGTGAATCAGACCGTAATGCTGGTCGATCTTGACCTGCGCAAACCCGACCTTCATCGCGCGCTAGGGGTACCCGCTGAAGCCGGCTTGATTGAGCATCTCCACCACGGGGTGAAGCTCGACGATATTCTGATCAACCCCGGTTTTCCGAGGTTAGTCTTACTACCGTGCCTTCCTCAGGGGCGTCACGTGTCGGAACTGTTGACCAGCCCCGAGATGCGATCATTCCTGACGGAAGTTACCAATCGATACCCGGATCGCCTCGTTATCTTTGATCTGCCGCCCCTGCTTCGCAATGACGACGCAATGGCGTTCGTGCCGAGTGTCGACTGCTGTCTGTTAGTCGTCGAGGACGGTGTCACCACACCAGAGCAGCTTGAGCGCAGTCGTGCGCTTCTTCGCCATACCAACTTGTTGGGCACAGTATTGAACAAGTCTCGATAGCGAAATTTTAATCAGGTATCAGTGAGTGTACGAACAGCATTTCGACCTTCGAGACAAGCCATTTAGTCTCATTCCCGCTGCCGACGCGGTGTATTTCTCACCCGGGCATAAAGCGGCCTTCGCAACACTCGAGTTTGGTCTTCACGAGCAGGTTGGGCTCACTTTGATTACGGGCGACGTTGGATCGGGTAAGACGACGCTGGTTCGGCACCTGATGCACCGCATCGACTACGACGAGCTCACTCTTGGTCTGGTAAGTACCACCCATCGATCTTTCGGCACGCTGCTGCGATGGATCGTCAATGCGCTTCGTATCGAAGGGGGCAGCAAAGCTACGCTCCTACAAACGATCCAGGACTTTCTACTGGCGGAGTATGCGGCAGGCAGACGTACTGTGATCATCGTTGATGAGGCTCAGAATCTAACTCTAGACGAACTCGAAACGCTTCGTTTACTCACCAATATCAATGCTGATGATCATCAGCTTCTCCAACTCATTCTAGTAGGGCAGCACCAGCTAAGAGAGAAGTTCCAGGATGGGCGAATGGGGCAGCTAGCCCAGCGCGTAAGCGCGGAATGTACCCTGGGGCCATTGTCGGCTGAGGAGACCAGCCGCTACATCAAGCATCGCCTCGAGCAGGTCGGCGGTTCGCCTGCCATCTTTGAGCCCCTTGCGCTGCAGGCGGTTTATTACTTCAGTGCGGGACTGCCACGGATCATTAACACGCTGTGCGATGGCGCGATGGTTTTTGCCTATGCCCAGCAACGCAGAGCCATAGATCTGAGTACCTTGCTGGAGGTCGTCAAAAGTAAGCAGATTGGCGGGATTTATCGACCGGGAATTAAGAGCAATCCCGGTAGGATAGCTGTGCGTGAAGGTGTGATCACCGCCCACGGTATAGATATGCTGGACCTTGTCGGATGATCCCATGGACGTAAGTTCCAGCAACACTCTGCCTAGCGCAGGCATCTCTTCTGCAGTGCGCGAGAGTTTCCGTATCCGAGCTCAGTGGGCCGTTCTGTTAGCGGCCTTTTTGCTGCTCGTGTGGATTTCCTGGGATGGACTCTCTGAGCTCCAAAGGCAATGGATGAATAATCAAGCCTACAGTCACGGTCCTATGATCCCGTTGGTGTCGGCCTATCTCTTGTTCAAGCTCTGGCCTTCGATAAAGGCTGCAGACTGGACACCGACCCCAGTCGCTCCTCTGCTGCTTCTACTTGCCCTAGGTGGTTGGCTCGTGGGGGAGCTGTCGGCGCTTTACATCATCGTTCACTACAGCTTTTTGCTAGGCGTGGTAGCCCTTTATCTTGCCCTCACCGGTGCAGGAGGCTGGCGGGCCGGATGGCCCGCGTTTGTCTACCTAGTCTTTATGATTCCGCTTCCTCCCTTTCTCTACAACAATCTTTCCGCAAAGCTACAGCTGATATCAACCGAGCTTGGAGTGCTTGGAATCCGCGCAGCGGGTGTGAGTGTGTTCGTCGAAGGCAACGTGATTGATCTCGGCGTGTACCAGCTGCAAGTAGTCGAAGCCTGTAGTGGTCTGAGGTATCTGTTTCCACTGACAAGCTTTGGTTTCCTGGTAGCCGTCTTGTATCACGGACCGGTCTGGCATCGAGCGGTTATTCTTCTCTCTACGTTGCCAATAACTATCCTTATGAACAGCATCAGGGTGGCGATCATAGGGGTGTCGGTCGAGTACTTCGGAATCGAAGTTGCGGAGGGCTTCCTGCATGCCTTTGAAGGCTGGTTCATCTTTTTGGCCTGTCTGCTGTTTTTTGCTGCGGTGATCTGGTCATTGAACCGGTTGGCAGGTGCGAGTACGTCAGTTTGGGATCGTCTCGATTTCGAGTTTCCGAGCTGGCATGGGGTGCAGGAAGGTGCTGTTGGTCGACGGCACCGCGGTTTCTTTCCGGTTGTTGCGGCTTTGATGTGCATTATCTCTGTGCCCGTTAGCTTCGCCGTAAATGATCGCGAGGAGCAAGTTCCAGAGAGACAATCGCTGGAGCGCTTTCCATTACTGATGGGTGATTGGATAGGACGAGAGGGGCTGCTAGAGGACAGCATCGTGGATGTCCTCGGTGTCACTGACTATGTGGTCGCCGACTATCGACTTAAAGCTGACCCAGTCCCCGTCAACTTTTACGCTGCTTTCTACGAATCGCAACGGACTGACGCGAAGATTCACTCCCCGCGCAGTTGCATGCCCGGCGGTGGCTGGGAAATCGCCGAACTCTCACAGATCAGTCTCGGTGGTGCGCTGGGTCGCGAGGCCCCGCAGGTCAATCGTGTGGTCATCCGGATGGGTAGCCGCGAGCAGTTAGTTTACTACTGGTTCCAGCAGCGAGGTCGCGTCATCACGAATGAGTACCTGGCCAAATGGTACCTATTAGTGGATGGACTGACCTTGTCCCGCAGCGATGGATCTCTGATTCGCCTCGTTACACCCATACTAGAAAGTGACGTCGACGGTCGAGCGGCTGACGTGCGAATCCAAAGTTTTATCGAAGAGATCTACGACCGGTTGCCGGCCTATGTGCCCGGCCGAGAGAAGTAGCGCATGGGAGCGGAGTTAGACATTCGCTACCTTGCGAGCTTTATGCTGGCATTGGGTGCGGCGTTGGTCATGATCCCGCTGCTGATTCGATACTCGGCGCGTATCGGGTTGGTCGATGACGCAACCGGTGACGCGCGAAAGATCCACACCGGTCAAATGCCGCGAAGCGGTGGGCTTGGGATCGTCGTAGCCTCAGCACTGGCTGTTCTGCTGGTACTCCCAGCGACAACGGGCCTCTTGAGTTTCCTCGCCGCGGCCCTCGTAGTGATCGCTTTCGGTTTACTCGATGACGTTGTCGCGATGAAACCGCTGCAGAAAGTGGCGGGGCAATCCCTCGGCGTACTGATTGCTATGGGCGGCGGCATGGTGATCAGCGATGTGCCGCTCCTTGGGCATGCACCTGAGTGGTTCAGCTATCCGATGACCTTTATTTTCGTGTTGGCGGTTATTAATGGAGTCAACTTCTCTGACGGCATGGATGGGCTCGCTGCGGGTACGACACTCATGTCGCTCATGCTGTTGTTTGTGCTGGCGGTCGAGGCAGGTCATGTCGAGGTGGCGGCGGTCTCTCTCTCCGTTTCAGCCGCCGTACTAGGATTCCTTCGATTCAATACACACCCTGCCACTATTTTTATGGGAGATGCGGGGAGCCAGTTTCTTGGCTTTGTCGTGGCGTGGTTGGCGATTGCGCTCAGTCAGAGTGATGTCACGCCTATGACAACGTTCATGCCACTACTCATCCTGGGAATTCCTGTCATTGACATCCTCCAAGTCGTACCCGTGCGGGTTTACAAGAAGCTTCCGCTTCCAGGGCCAGACAAGGAGCACTTCCACCACCAGATCGCAAAGCTTGGTCTGTTTCCCTACGAAACGGTATCCGTGGTTTATGCACTGCAAGCAATTCTCCTTGCTGCCGCCTACCTCATGCGTTTTCTCGACGACATTCATGTCCTAGTGTTTTTTGTCGCGTTCACGGCGATTGTGCTCGGTGGTGGTCTCGTTGCCCACGTCTATGGGTGGCGTGTTAGATCGGTAGCGGAAGTCACGTCCCGCCGGCGGCGCAATCGGCTCTTTCGCGCCATCAGCGTGCTTCATCCCTACACCGGAAAGTTCTTTGGAGTTGCGGTACACCTGATTCTTACGGCCTCTGCTTTGTTCAGCAGCTCGCTTGCGGCCACCGTGGCCATCATCGGTTTTGTGGTTGGTCTGCTTTCTCTTGTTGTGTATCAAATGGATGTGGATCGTTTGCGTGCGTTCGTCCCGCGCATAACAAGCTACCTGGCGTGTGCCATTTTGGTCTACGGCCTTACCTCTTCGCCTGTGATCGCCGGTTTTAACTTCGCGTTGGATCTAGGATTTCTTGCGCTCGCCTTCTTCCTAGCTGTCGCTATTCGAATCACTCGTCGGTCCTATTTTTGGATCACTCCTCAGGACCTACTGGTGCTGCTCTTTATCGGGATGCTGGCGCCTCAGTTGCCCATTAATCCGGGGCAGGGCGTTGAGATTGGGGATCTGGTGTTTCGGACGGTGGTTTTGCTCTACGCCAGTGAATATCTGCTGGCGCGAGGTCATCAGGCTCAGGACTACCTACTTTATGCCAGTAGTAGCGCGTTGCTTGTCTTGGGCGTGCAGTTTTTATGAGGATTAAAGAGTGCTGAAGTCTGCTGATACTAGGCGCAGGATACGTTGTCTGTTGGTGTTATCGAGTCTGGTTGTTCTACTCATTGGATGTTCGTCCAGCGAGGATCGTCAGGCGCGATACTTTCAGCGAGCCCAGGCCTTGATGGAGGAGGGTAACTACGACAAAGCTAAGCTTGAAGTTCGCAATGTGCTTCAGATTAACGAGAGCCATGTGCAGGCTCGTTACCTGTGGGCGTTGCTTCAGGAGCGAGAGCAAAACTATCGGCAGATGTTTGCGAACCTGCAGCTTGCGGTGGATCTGGATCCCACGTACGTCGATGCCAGAATTAAGTTTGGGCAACTGCTGTATCGCGCTCAGCTTTACGATGAGTCCGCCGATGAGGCCCTGGCTGTGCTGCAGCTCGAGCCGGAAAATGTGGATGCGCTGACTCTCCAGGGCAGTGTTTACTTTCGCCAGGACCTCAAAGACAAGGCCGTAGATGCGGCGCGGCATGCGTTATCGCTAGCGCCTGGGCATATTGGCGCAACCTCAATCATCACCGAAGTGTACAAGCTAAACGAACCTCAGCTCGCGCTAGCGGTGATAGATGAAGGGTTGCAGCTAAATTCGGGCGACGCGACGCTAAGACTAATGGCCATCAACGTGTTTGATGCTCAGGGAGATGACGATCGGGTTATCGAGGCTTATCGGCTGCTGATGCGCGACTATCCGGAGAATCTCTTTTACCACTACCGGCTCGTGAAATTTCTCGAGGAACACAATCGGATTGGTGAGGCTGAGGTCGTACTTCGAGACATTATTCGCACCAAGCCGGAGAACACGGAACTAAAGTTATGGCTAGCCGAGTTTTTAGCCAACCAGCGTGATCTGCAGCTCGCGAAATCGACGGTGCGGGAGTTCATCGTTCGTGAACCCGGGATTTACGAGCTTCGATTTGCGCTCGGCAAGATCTACGAGCTACTTCACGAGAACGATGCAGCTAATCGTGTATACGACGAGATAATCGCGTTGGATGGTGAGGGTGCGGATGCGCTCGCCGCTCGAAACCGAAAACTCGCGATGTTGATGAGCAAGCTGGAGGTCGATCAGGCCACCGCTCTAATTGATGAGATAAGAGCGATCGAGGCAGATAACGCGCTCGCGCTGCTGGCGAGCGCGCGACTTAATGTGGGACGCGCGGATTACGAACAAGCGGTTTCACAACTGCGTACCGTAACGAAGAATGAGCCGGATAACGCCCTGGCGTGGGAGAGGCTCGCTCAGGCAAATAGTCTGAGAGGAGCGACTGAGCTCGCGGTCGACAACTACAAGACTGCGTTGGCACTTCGACCTGATTTCCTTGAGGCCGTGCTACCGCTCCACAATCTCTATCTCGATCGCGGCGATAGCAGCATGGCGATGGAGCTCCTAGAAGCTGCGATAAGAGCAAAACCTGACGTTCTCGTCTTGAGGAGAATGAAAGCCAGGCTGGCGCTTGCGGAGGGCGATATCGCGACTGTTGAGGGGACGCGAGACTGGTTTGCGGAGCAGGAGATAATCGAGGAGGCGGAGTTCTTGAGCGGTGAAATCCACGTGGCTCAGGGTGACTTAGCTCAGGCAGAAGAAGCGTTCCTTAGGGGGGTGGAGCGTGCTGGATTCACCGGACCCTACATAAACAGATTAGTTGCTCATTTCAGAGACCATGAACGAGCGGAGGCCGGGCTCACGGCTCTGCAGGAGTTGCTACAGAGAGAGCCCGAGAATTCTTATCTAATGAACGGCATTGCGACGTTTCAGTACGTGCAGAGAAATTATGATGCGGCTATCTCGCAACTACATGCGTCGCTCAAGGAGAGAGCTCTCACGGAAACGTTCGATTTATACGCACAGATTATGAGTGAGGGCGATCAGGTGATTGCTGCCCTAGGTGTCGCGGAACAGCTACAGCCTTTTCTAGGCGATGACCCTGGATTTTTGCTGAGGCTTGCCCAGCTCGAGGACCAATCCGGGCAGCGGTTAAAGTCAGAGGAAACCTACGAGCGAGTCATGATGATCCAGCCCGAGTCAACCGTCGCTGCCAATAACCTGGCTATGCTTCTTCTGAGAACTGGGGCCGACGCAGCCGATAAACGTCGCGCATTGGCACTGTCTTCCCGTTTCTCTTCCAGCACAACGCCGGCTTTACTGGATACCTATGGTCGTGCACTGCTTGCGAACAGCAGAGCCGGTGAGGCTCTGAGTGTGTTTAATCAGGCGATCAGCGCTGGAGGGGAGGCACTCGTTGACCAAGACTTAGTGGAGGTCGCTCGCAGAGAGGCGGCCGAACTTGCTGGGAGTTGAAACTTGCGAAATCTGAATCGAGCACACTACTCGCAATTGGTCACCGCAAGCTCAAACTCATCAAGCGTGCGCGCTAGGACCGCGTGCTTGTCAAATTGTGACTCTACGTATCGAACCCCTTTTTCCCCGAGACTTGTCGCGAGCTCCTTATCAGCCAGCAACCGCGTGATCGCGTGGGCGAAGGATTCAGTATCTCCTGGAGGGACCACGATACCGCCATTTTTTGCAGCCGAATGCAGTTCGCTGCCGGGGTTTGCCGTGGCCACTACCGGACGCGCACTGGCCAAAATCGCCAACAGCTTCGATGGCATGACCAGATCTTCTGCGTCAGCGCGTTGAGGTAGGAGATGGACATCTGCCATAGCCAGTACGTCTGGAAAATCCTCGGCGGGCTGCAAGGCAAAGAAGAAAACGTTCTTCTGATCCGCAGCCTCCCGTTCGAGCCGCGCCCGCTCGGCGCCATCACCGCACAGGACAAACTGGGGGCCACTCTGGCTGTCCAGCAGGCGGGCGGCGCTGGTGATTATGTCGATCCCCTGCTTGGCGCCCATATTGCCCGAGTACAGGATGATGGCTCTGCTGGCATCGAGACCAAATTTTTTCACCATCTCGGGCGAACGGGTTCGTTCCATGAACGGTGAAGTGTCGATCCAGTTCGGAAACAACCTGGACTTCGATGGCTGTTTGATTTTTTCGTCGAGCTTCTTGTGCATACTCACTGAGATCGTGGAGACGCGATCAAAGCGCTTCATAATCCAGCGCTCTACCGCCAAAACACTACGTCGCACCAGGGATGCGCGCACGATTTGCAGATCAAAAGCGGCGTCCACTTCAAAGTCCTGGATGTGTAACCAGGTAGCGGCGCCACTCAATCGGCCACAGAGAGCGGCTGCGGGCGCACAGGCGAGGGAAGGCGCTACGACGAAGATGAGAGCTGGCTTCCATCTTAGTGCAGCTGCGATAAGGACCGGCGCGCTACTTAGTGCGAAAGAAAGCAAATGAATCAGTCTTTTAATCCCGGTGGGCGAGTGTGGCACCCAGAGGGGACAGCGACGGACCTCGATACCTTGCAAGCGTTCGCGACGGTAGGACCCGGTTCGGTAAGGATGCTGTACCTTCCAAAACGGATAGTAAGGAGGGGCGGTTACGACGCTGACTTGATGGCCTTGGTCCTCCAGCCACTGCGCGAGCTCGGTGTTGTACTTTCCACATCCGGTGAGTTCAGGTGCATAGTTCAGTGCGTAGATGAGAATGCGCATAGATCTTTTAGCTACTCGCTCCTAGCTCGGGTTAATGCACCTGCAATCCCAGGATTATCTCACAGCCGATGCTGTCCGTAAGCGAGACGACACCCGTGACGAACCGTGAGAAGCACGGCGTATTGCAGCGCGTCATCACGGGAGTTGGCTGGGCTTTTTTGGGAAAGGTCTTGGGTAGCGCCAGTGTCCTGATCGTAAACGCCGTCCTGGCGCGGCATCTGAGCCCCGAACAAATGGGCGCGTATTTTCTCCTGGTGAGCATTACCGCCTTTGGGGCAATCGTTGCCCGCTTAGGTTTAGCGCAGTTGATTGTCCGCGTGGTTGCGGAGAGTATGGCCACGGATCTACCGGGAAGAGCGGGCGGAATAGTCCGGAATTCTTTCTTTGCGATAGCGACGGCTGCGCTGATTCTGGCTGGTATATATATCGCTATCCTGAATGACTGGCTGGCTTATTCAGTCTTTGACTCCCCCCTTCTGGGAACGGTAGCCAACCTGGTCGCCTGCTGGATTGCCATACTCGCGATCCAGACTCCGGTAGCTGAGGGGTTTCGCGGTCTGCATCGCATCTGGCTAGCTGTGCTCTTCAACGGAGCTCTGGCTTCCTCGATTCTTGCCGCGTTGCTTTTGCTGCTGTCCGTCGCGGGCAGGGAACTGAATTTTGAGTTAGCCGTGTTTCTTACGGTTCTAACGGCTGGGGTGAGCTTACTGCTCGGAGCGTTAATGCTCCGACGCCATAGGTCGTGCCTGACAGGGCGTGGTGATGCCAGCTTTCGAGAGATGGTCTCGCTCGGTTGGCCTCTTTACGTCACGGCGCTGTCGATGCAAGCGATTAGAGAAATTCATCTGTGGATAGCTGGCTGGATGTTCCTTCCCGGTGATGTTGCTCTCTTCGCTGCGGCCCTAAAACTAGTGAATCTAGTAAATCTGCCATTGATGGTGATGGGGATGTCCATACAGCCACTCATCGCTGAACTTCACGTTCTTGGAGATCGAGGACCATTACAAACGGCTTTACGAGGGTGCGCGACGGTTGCAGGGTTTCCGGCCCTCGCCGTTCTCTGTCTGTTCATCCTGACCGGCGACCACGTGATGGCTCTCGCGTACGGGGAGAAATACAAGGCTGGGGGGTATCTACTCGTTCTACTCAGTATCGGTGCACTGTCGAACGTTGCAACCGGAGTTTCCATGCAGGTGCTCGCCTTTACTGGACATCAGCGAGTTCTGATGGCGGTCACTCTGATAAGCGGGATTGCGTCGACACTCCTTGGCCTACTCGGAGCGTATTTTTTTGGATTGGCCGGACTCGCCGTGGGCGCCACCGTGGCTCGTGTTGTGCAGCAGATTGCCACCTGGTGGATCGTTTGGCGACTAACGGGATACTGGAGCCATGCCACTGTGAGGCCCGCGCACCTCAAAGTCGCATTTGAGTACTTTCTGCGAGCACTAAGCGACAGAAGGCGTAAACGCGCTCACCACGGCTTCAGCGTGAGTAACGAGCTAGAACGAGATGGATAGTCCCTCAGTTGGAGACAGGACAGTAGTCACTACCTGGGCTCAGCGTTTCCTGGCCGCTTACCGTAGCTCTCCTACCGCTTTCGCGACGCTTGGGCGATTCAGAGAAGACCGTGCGTACGAGCGACGAGTGGTACGCAGGGGTGATGACATAGTCATAGAGGGATATCCCCGATCTGGCAACACGTTCAGTACGACCGCGTTTCGACAGGCGCAAAACCGTCCCGTGAACATAGGAAACCACTTCCACGCACCTGCGCAGATACTGCTCGCTAGGCGATACCGGATTCCAGCACTCGTTTGTATCCGCAAACCTGAAGATGCAGCACTATCGTTTATGGTGTTTTCAAATGGACGCCTTAGCGCGCTAGACGCGCTAGAGCGCTACTTGAAATTCTATAGTGCGCTGCTTCCGGCGCAGGAAGCCTGGGTACCGGCTGACTTCAATGAGATTGTGAGTTCATTCGATAAAAGTATTGCACGTCTTAATCGCTGGTTTGGGACCGATTTCGAGCTCTATCGGAACTCGTCGAGTGAGGATGAACGAGTACTCCTCGATATCGAGGAAAAGTTCGCTCAACGACAAGAGTACCTTCAACTTACTGATCCCGGGTTCTCTCAGATCGCGACACCCTCTCGCAAAAAAGACGCTCAGAAGACGCTCTATCGCGCCCAATTTGCTGCCGCACCAGTCGCCGGGCTGATTGAAGAGTGTGACGCCTGCTACGAGCGAGTCCTCGATCATCCGAGTGCTACAGATGCGCACCCGATGCCTAGGCCTAACAGCGATCTGAGTTCGTAGTGAATTCGAATGTCCAAGGTAAAAGGCAAAAACGGAGTAGATAACGAAGTAGTGCAGCGTTTTCCGAACTTTCTTGTTGTTGGCGCAATGAAGGCTGGCACCACCACGCTCCATCGTGATCTGAATAGTCACGCGAGCATATTTTTGCCCGAGCATAAGGAACCAAATGCTCTCATAACTGATGAAATTTTTCGTGAAAGTGGGCTGCGACGGTATGCGACTCTGTTTGCCAAGGCCGGTGCTTCACGATTGGCCGGTGAAGCGTCGACGAGCTATACCATGCGGCCACGACACCTAAACGTACCCGAACGGGCTAGAAGACTCTTGGGGCCAGATCTGCGGATCATCTATCTAGTTCGAAACCCGATCGATCGAATTGTGTCTCATCACTACCACGCCTATGGCTTGGGTATGGCAGGGCCCGACCCAAATGACGAGGTGCTAGTCCGACCCGAATACGTGGATTACAGCCGCTACGCTTGGCAGATTCAGCCATGGATCGAAGTGTTTGGCCGCCGCAAAGTGGGTATTTGGCGCTTCGAAGACTACATAAATGACCGTGACAAAACTCTGAATGAGATAGCAGACTTTCTAGGAATTACTAACGACCAAGGTTACTGCTGGAGCACATCAGCGGCATTGAATGTAAGTTCAGACAAAGCCATTTCTTCCCCGGTTTGGAGGAAGTTTGTACTTGAGGCACCCTGGTACTCGCATTTTTTGAAACCGCTGCTTTCACCACGGCTGCGCCAACAACTGGCACGAATGCTGTTAGGAAAAGCACCGCCCCGACCGCCAGCTTTGACCGATGAAGTACGAGCAAAGTTGGAGGACCTCTTACAGGAAGACCGGATGGCCTTGGCGACCATGATGGGTTTGTCGAAAGACCCATGGAATCAGAAGAGCGAATAGAGTGATGCCCCGCGACATGCGAGACAAGCCTCAGGGAGCGTTCGCACTGGAGGTTCTCACAACTGTGTCAGGCCGAAGGCTCGCCGACCCGTGTCTTCGGCAAAAGCCGAAGCCAAGGCCAAGTCACAGGCCGTCGTTTTTGATACTTGTTGACGCGGCCCGATGGGGTCCGGAAGTGCGCTTCCTACATCAGCAGTATCTCTCATACGAGCAACAGAGTTTCAGCAACGGGGTTGGGTACTGAGGTTTGACACTACTCGGAAAACAAGAAGAACGATCCTTCACAGAACAGGAGAGTGTTCCCACTCAGGTCGTCGTTATTGGCCCGGTTCCACCACCAACGCATGGCCAAGCCGCTGTCACCGCAGCACTGATAGAACGAATTCGGACTGAATCGAGCATCACCGTTCGCTTATTGAATAGCAACGGCCGGTCGGCAGTTGGACGCTTGCTGCGGAATATCGTACCGCTTCTCTACTTACCTTGGATCGCTTTAAAGTCCCCTCGGCGGGTATGCTATCTCTCGGTAAACGCAAACTTTGGGATGTGGTTCACTGCGTTAAGTGCCGGTCTAGCCCGGGTTTTACGTTATCGCGTGTACCTTCACCATCACACCTACGGCCATTTGAACCACCCGATAACAAGAATGAAATACCTGGCATCCTTCGCAGGTGATGACGCGGTCCACATTACCCTCTGCAGTGCTATGGGCAATCAGCTTACGCAAATTTATCCCTCAGTACGTGAGGTTGTGCCACTTTCCAACGTCTTTCTGATGCCATCTAAGTTTCTCGGCGAAAGCGCGGGTGGGGAATCACTCGTTCTTGGGCACATATCTAATCTCACGTTCGATAAGGGACTGCGTACCTGCGTAGAGCTCGTGAGGGAACTGCGGAAATACCGGCGGGATGTCAAACTTGTAATTGCCGGACCGTGTGCGACCGCCGATGTTGCCGCGTATGTCGAGGACACGGTGCGTGACAACCCAGACTTTATCACCTACCTCGGGCCCGTGTACCACGAACGAAAGGAGCAGTTCTTTGCGGGTCTTGATTTGTTCGTATTCCCGACCAAATACAGAAACGAGGCGCAACCGCTTGTTATCTTGGAGGCTTTGTCGCACGGCATTCCCGTTGCAGCCTATGCAACGGCCTGCGCTGCCAGTGATCTGTCTGGCAGTGGTTGTTGCGCGGTTTGTCCCAGCACCTCGTTTGTAGAGTCTGCGCTTCCCTGGATTCTGGAGAGCTTTGCGACCGTGGAGGCGGCACAACGCGCTCGGGAAGCGGCTTGCGACCAATTCCGCTTACTCCAAGCGATTAACTCCGGGCACATTGATACCTTCATAAGCGAACTGAAAACCGGTCACAATCCAAAGGGCACACGGAACAAAGCTCACGGCTGACTCATAAAATCGGCGTGGCCGTTGGTTAAGCCATCGCACAAACTTATTGTAAGACCTTAAAGCCGGCCGAAGTTAGAGTGCGTTTAAGCTCCGTAACTCACTAGGTGTGCTCAGTGCAGGGTTCGAAAGTGTATTCAAGTTGGTTCATAAGCTCTGGGTCTAGGCGCTCCTCAGCAAAACTACGCTCTTCGCTGGAATAGCGCCGGCGCCAGTGATGCTGTGTGTAGGCGAGCCGATAGTCCTCCTTGGATTTAGATGAACCTTTGACGTCTTTATCGATATCTGCCAGTTCGTCAGCGCTCCTTGCTAGATTAAACATGCGTTCTATCGAGGCAAGAGTTTTAAGGGTGTCGCTGAGCAGGTCTTCGTAGCGAAGGTGAAGGTGCGGCCCCAGTTTCTGAAGCGCCAGATAAGCCCTTGTCTTCCGGTTCCACATGTCGATTGGAGTCTCATAGGCTTGCGGGCCGAACTCTCTTCCCACAGTTTCCCAAGGGCTTTCTAGAAACTCGAGAAAACTCACTGTGTCTCTGCGGCTTTCTTGTCCGGGGCGCGTACCGAGCCTCGCGTTTTGATACGGGCGACGATACAGCGATACCAGCCAGGCAAAGGGGTTTTTCGTCATCGTGACGAAACCGATGTTCTTTGGGTAGCGTGAGCCTTCTGGTACGCACGGTACCTGGGCATGCTTCCATCCAAGTGAGGTCTCAAAGTTTGCGAACTCCCAGCGATCGCGCAGTCTTTCGACAGTCCGAAATGCAAGAGCGTCCGGAAAACAAAGGTGAACGGTGCGGTACAGAGCTCGTCGGTGTATCGGTTGATTGCCGGGGTATAAGACCGGGCCAAAGTTTGCTGAGATCAATTGCTCAAGGTAGTTGGTCCCGGTGTTTCTTTCTCCGTAAATCTTGATTAGGGACATAGGTCTCGCCACAGGAAAAACGTCTCATAGACTGGTCGAACCCTGCGTTGGCAGCATCCACGATGTCCAGCGCTCGGTTCACATGCATGTTTCGATGACGGTACAAGAACCAGTAGCAGCTGGCCACTCGTTATACACACTACTGAGCTGCGTTGGAGTATTCCCCGCACTGCGCAGAAAAGAGTGGCATCACAAATCGGATTGACTTTCGATTGGTTTTCGACAACGGCTGATAGGTTGCAGCATCTGAAATCTTTCTGTCGACAAAGCGACCATTGCAGTGAACATGCTCTGGCCAGCTTCCCCATTGTCTAGCAAAGCGTAGTTCTCCGGCGTAGATCAGTGAGATTTGCGAGTTTAGTGCACTTATCAACGGGCCTTGATCATTTCGATGCACAATTGTAAGTGCATCGAGAGCACCACCAAGCATCTCAAACTGGCTATTCGATACGCTGATCGGGCGAACCCAGCTTTGATTCGAGCCGCTGTGGCCCATCCGCTCAATGTTATCCCCGAGTAACCATACGGTGGCGCCATCGATTTGCATTCCCTGGCCTTCTCGATTGATGCTGCGAAGCCAGGCCTTCATGTTGGGCCCGATCGATATCTGCGGATGTGGCCCGACGTTTTCGAGAAAAACCTTACCTGATGAGCCAGGGGCGTTCCTGAACCTCAAACTGGTCGCGTTCTTTACAACGGTGGTGCCTGATCCCGCGTGAACGACATTCACCTTTCCCACGAAGTTCTCCAAGTTAACCGTATGTGTGGATGACGCTCGACTGACCAACGTGGGTTGATGGTCTTCGAGCGGGACCAACTGCGAATGAAAAAAGTCGATTTTTCTTACAGAGTCCTCAATGACGACATCCTCCTCAAGGTGGTAGGTCCCTCTCGGAAAGTAGAGAACGTCGGCCCCCGCTGCGATTGCATCGTTCACAGCCTTTGCGTCTCCGACTCCGTCGTCGGGCCGGGCACCGAAACTCTCAACATTCAACCAATTTGCTGTCTCATCGGGTATGAATTCGGCTGAAGGTTCTACTGGAAGATCGAGCGACGAATCTGTCGTTTCGTACTCCAAATCATGCGACTGCCACTCGGCTACGACGGTCGTCCCGGTCGGCTCAACGGTCACGGCGGATGTGGCGATCTTGTGGCCTCTCATGGCCCGCGCGTAGCCGCTGATTCTCACATCGCGCAGGAACACGTATGAAGCGTTCGGCACTTCAATTGCATTTTCTAGCGTTTCAACGCCCTTGAGGTCGGAGTTGAAAAGCAGCGAGACGGCTTCTGGACGTCTTGCAACCAGTGCTGGAACCGAATTGACGCTCGTTAATCCCAGAACTGAAATGACTTTAGACGCATTGATAATCCCGGCTCGTCGCTGCGAGCTTAGGAATATGTTTTCGAAGACCAGATTGTTAGTTGAGCCATCCATGACATGGATACCAACGTCAAATCCGTCGACAACTACGTCTCGGACATAGCCCAAACCCGAGGTTCCATAGAACGCGATACCGGCTAGGCCGGCAGAAGAGCTGTCACCACTGATTACGCGGACATGACGCATTGCGCCATTGTTCGCTACGTCATAGCGAATACCTATTGCTCCGCGATTACCACTCCCCGAGTTTACTGTGAGATGTTCGACATAGTTTCCAAAACCACTATTCGGCTGGTTCCCAGCATTTCCCGTGCGAAGCACATGGCGAGGGGTCCGAGGATCGTCAAAGCCCGACGCGTTGTCGGCGAGTCTAATTGTGGTCCGGTTCATACCGGCGCCAATAAGCCGGACCGTCGACCGGGACTTCGTACTGTCGGTTGGATCTTTGGGCGTCAGCGTGTCAGAAACAAGGTAGGTTCCCGGCGGCAGGTATACGGTCCAGGACATGAAGACCGACGGCGAGTTTGTGTTGTTGTGATCCCTTAGCGCACGATTGATGGCGTTAGTATCGTCCGTAACGCCGTCACCACGAGCGAAGTAAGGTGCCTTGGTAACATCAACAATTCCCGCATCGGCGGGCAAGAAAACCGCCGGGACTTCGTATGGCGGGTCAGCCATATCGGCACTTGGGTTACGCCGCGACTCCGCGTTCTCCTTGCAGGCCGCAACGGTGCAGATACTAGAGAGAAGTAGGATTAGAAGTCTGACCAGAAAGCGACGCATCAGCAACTGCCCTTGAGTGGGTGCGTCGTTGCTTATTGGTTTTTTGTACGACGGATTGATGGGAACGAGATTTTAGCGCGGCCCAGCTGCCCAGAAAGATTCCAAGCGCGGTCCACTCTTGGACCGTGTTTACACCAGAACCCGCCGTAAAAAATCGAATCAGTGGTAGCGCCCCGGCTGCAAGCACAATCGTTGGGCTGATGCTGACAACCCATCTATCGGCTCGAAGTCCGCAAAAAAATACGCCAATCCACGCGCGTAGTAGATAGACGAGCGCTATGGCCATCGCGACGGCTGCTAGGAATCCAGCTCCTAGCCAGGCTCTTAAAATCGCATTGTGCGGGGAAGGCAACAGTGCATTTCGTTCCAGCGGAACTACCGGCGAGGCTAGAATCGCGTCGAACGCAAGTGACATGGCTTGAGTCCGCCCCGTGTAGGATCCAGTATCGTTGACTAGTCGCTCAACGATGAGGTCACCCATAATACTGGCGAACAACCCAGCAACAATGCACAAAGCACCAGCAAATATTGCAAATCTCTGCAGATCACTGGTGCTTCGCTTAGCTTGTATCACTAAAGCAGCTCCTAGGGTTATCAACAGAGTCAGGCCCAGGGACCTGCTGAAGGAGAGCAAGATCACGGCAGTGAGTAAAATCCATGTCAGGCCGTGCAAGGCTCGCCCGATAAACCTGGCAGGTTGGTTCATCGAAAAAGCGATCGAGGAGAAGAGCACAGAAACGTAAAGCCCCGAAACAATTCCATGTCGTAGGTTTGATCTCACTTCTTCACTCTGGGCGGCTTCTGCTAGAGATGCCCGGAATAAATTGAAGATGATGATGTCCGGGTCACCACGTGAAAACGCAAGTCGTATCGTGTCTAAGGGATTGCGACCGGTGGCGTACAAACTGTAGGACAACACGCCGAGCGTCATGATCAGTGTCAGTAGGCCAACGATGCTAATCACTCGCGAGGGTGGGGCGTTCCGAACGATGAATCCATAAGTAACCGCGCTGATGCTGAATCCTGTTGCAATAGCAAACACTTCTTTCGCTACCGCGCCGGAAGAAAAGTAGGGCTCTTTAAACACAACCAGCGGAAGTGCAATGAACAACAAGTACATCATTACGCTGTAAGTAAAGGGCTTGGTACTTCGATGTACGCTCAGTATTCCCGTCCAGCCTGAGCGTGTAGATACGGTGATTCCAATCAGTGCGAGGGCAGCGACATGAAAGGGCTTTATTGATCCTTCACTACCCGCCGGTAGCAGGGACACCCAGAGCAGCGGCAAGGTCATCATGAGGGCTGCAATGCTGATTTGCTTCATCGGATGCCTCGGCCTCGCATGGACGCAGAATCGTAATTTTACTTCTTACGGTCCCGCATAGTCCGAGCAGCAATCGTCGCAACTCCAAGCGTCGATACGCTCGTCATGCACACCAACGTAATCAGAAGCGCGTTCGGTAGCCCGAAGAGATCATCCAGAACGCTGAGGCCACTGGCGATGACGATACCCAGAGCCGAGGCGATCCAAAATCCGGCAAAGTTGAGCAGGCGTGTGGCAAATTCAAGTCGGTGTTCCAAACGCATCTGTTCCAACTCTAGCTCCAGCAGATGGGACTGTTCAGAACGAATCTCCGGTGCGCGGTGGTGTTGCGGGACGGGAAACGCACCGCCTGGCTTGTGGAGCAGCCGCTCTTTGATCAGCTGTGAAGATTGCCGAACCGGACTTCGCGTGTCCGTCCGATGTCGGTTCACTCGCATTCGGTCAGGTTTCATCGCTTTTTCGATCAATCGGAATACCGCACATCATCCACTAGCCCGCGACCAGGAAAAGGCATCTCGCTGAGCCACTAAGCTGGGCAACAAGTATGCGCTCACTGTATGCGGTGGGTCGATCCTCGTGGCGGGGTTGTAGTATTCACCCCTTCGAAGGCTCAGGATCTAGTTTCCCGCAGAAGCTCTATTACGTTGCTCCAGGGATTATCGCTGACATTCTCGCCCTGAAGCATCTCTTTGGCGAGGGAGGCGCTGACATCGCTAGCCTCCACCGGCGCAGGCCAGACTTCGTTGATACTCTCAATCAGCAGGCTCAGGGGATCTTCGTCGCTCGCGGACAATGAGTCCTGTCTTTGATTCGCAAGGAAAAACTGGGAGAGCAAAATCGCTCCGAGACCCACCGGTAGGCTGAATACACTAAGGATCCATACCCAGCCGACGGTTTCGACCAGTTTCCAGAAAAACGCCGAGGTTTTCTGAAGCGGCTTGGTTCGTGTGTAGCGAAATGCGATACAGATCGGCGCAGCAATGCACGCGAAAGAAACCAGCACCAAGCCGAGGAACCGCATCAACAGCAACACCGAAGCGAGACCGGGCTTTCCCTCCGGTTCTTCTGCTCGCGCGACTTGCTCCTGCAGCCGCTCAACCTGCGCCTCGCGCTCAGAGATCATCAGATCGAGCTGCTCAAGTTGCGTACGATGCTGTGCGACCGTGGGCGCAAGTTCGCGGCGCAGATCCTCCAAACTTCTTCCCTCAAGCTGGTTGAGCAGCGTATTGATCTCTGCGAGCTCGACTTCGCTCTGCGTTGTGTCCAGCGAGCTTCCAAGTAGAGTCAGGTGATTCAGCAGGTGCGGCGCATTCAAGCCCGAGCCGTCAACGACGGCGGCCAGCAGGCGCTCGTTTTCGCTTTGAAAACGTAGTCGTGCGGAATCGTCCAGCCCCATCCGTTCCTCGATAAGACCGAGGTAGAGTGGAGCGACCAGCAGTTCCGGTTCCGGCAGCCGCCAAGGATCAACTACGTCTGGTGGTAGAGGTGTCGCCAGAAGCCGTCTTTCGGTGCTGGAAAGCGGTTTGAGAGCATCGACCAGCGCGAGCTTTGCCTCCTGCAACAACCCGCGTCGAAAGCAGGCGACAGAGAGCCTTGTAAGTGCCAGACGATTGGCTTCCCGTAGTTCGGCGGACGCATCGCGGGGTGCACTTCCATAAAACGCGATTGCATTATTGATGAGCTGTATCGCCTCGTCTCTAAAACCTGCGTCTACGAGAGCGTCCACAGCAGCTGTCACATCCTGGACCCCGCCGGGATCATAATGAGCAGCCTCGATCGCCATTCGCATCAGGGGTTTAGAGTTTTCAATTACTGCGAATCGCGCCATTTCTTGCAGCGAAGTCTGTACCGGTTTCTGTTGCGTGGGCTCGATGCTCTCCGACATTTTCGGTGGAGCCGGTAGATCTGTATATGATGGTCGGGAAATTCCGCGGTCAGAAAAAGCGTTGGATGCGCCATAGGTGATGTCAGCTAGCACCACAGCGCTTCCCCTCGATTCGTCTGCGTCGAAGCCGCCCGGTGTCTCGAATACGAAATCAACTGTTGAAGGCTGGATGAGCTGGGCCTCCAGCTTGCCTCTATCGGTCATCGTCGGTCCGAATTGCGATACGAGCGCTTGTGCCAAAGAGTGCTCGTTCTCACTAACGAGAAAGCGGATTGCGCCGGATAACGACGCTTCGAATCGCCGGTCTGCGTTGGCTGACGTGCTAAACCGCGCATCGTCGGCGAGTTCTCTGAGCGCGTCTACCGCTTGGGCATTCTGCCCATCTTTAATGTGGAGAGCGGCGCGAAGCACGACGGCTTCTGCCGAGCCCACAAGCACATTGGTTGTAGGTTGCAGTGGAGAATCGCTTAGATCTAGGTCATCGACACTGATGCGTCTACCTTGAGATTCGTAGGACTGAAGGGAGTGCAGATAGCGCTGTGTCTGGCTGAGCGCAAGAAGTCTTTGGGCCTTCGCAAGATTAAGCGCCAGCGAGTCTTTTTCCCTTTCGACTTCCAAGGCGGTGGAATGTTGAGCGACAGCGGATAGCGGAAACAGGACTATCAGTGCAATAACGAGCGGATTCAGAACGCTCTTCCATCTGAGGTAGGCACGATTGTGATTTCGGCGCAGCAGAATCCAAAGTAGTGCCAGCATGATTGGCAGACCGTAGCTGACAGAAGCGTTGCTGCGATGAATCCAAACAAGTTCGCCGGCTGAGGTGTGGCTGCCGCCAATGCTGGTGTCCGTACCCAGGGAAAACGCAGTCGATCTCAGGGGATGAAGCGCTGATGTAGCCCAGGTTTCAAAGCGCTGCGTGAAGCGGGTGGTAGCTGCTTCTTCCTCGCGCACCTTATTCCCGAGCTTGGCTAGCAACTCTGCCCGTTCGGCGTCAAGCGCCGCGAGGCTTTGTTGCCGAGCTGAAATCTGAGCTTGCAGCGCCTCTTCTTCGCTTACGATACGAGTGCGCTGTTCTAGAAACGTCTCGCGTTGGGAACGAAAAGCCAGTTCGTCCGGTTGCTCATCACCCACACTGGACTCAGGTAAGTCAATTGCCCCGGCCGCGAAATCGTCGCCGGATGATGTTGATTGAGCGGCGAGCGCACCTGTAAGGAGCAGGTGCGCGATGAGCCCGGCAACAGCGGTGAGCGCAGAACGCATAGCCTTCCTTCTACCGGAGCTATGGCTCAAAAGGCTCAATATTCTAGCACTTCGGTATAGACGAAGCCGGAATCGGCGCCGAGGGATACCTGCGACCATTCCTGTCCCCGTTCATCAACTGTGACCAGCGTTCCAGATTCGACGACGCGAACAACCGGAGCGAAAGGATCGGCCTCGGCTAGTAATTCAACCTGAACTTTCACTCGGCTCTGTGGCTTTCGCCGCCCATCTGATTTCGCCGCTGGCTCCGGTAGGGTGGCCACATCGATCACGTTGGTGGCGCTAACGCTTGAAGCTTCGATATCAATTTGCGCCGGTTTTTCGACAACCGCGTTGGTCTGCTGTTTTATTACAACTGGTGCTACCGGGGCGCTGGAGCTAGCCTCTGCGGGCGCGGGCGCGGGCGCGGGCGCGGGCGCGGGCGCGGGCTCAGACGTAAGTGTGGGTGAAGGCGAGGCTAACGCCAGTGCGGTGGTATCTGAAGATGGCGCTTTCTGAGATCCAGCCTCGGTTTCCCGGATTTCAGCCGGGTAGCTGACTCGAATGGGGCTTGCATCTACCACGCGTTCCGGGGGTGAACTCCTTGCCACCAGCTGAAGCTTCGTTTCAAGATTCAACTGGCCGTCGACTTCCAGACCCTGAGCCTTCTGAAACTCCGTGACCGCTCGCCTTGTACCCGGGCCTGGAATACCGTCCACCCCTGCGCTATACAAACCAAGCTGCGCCAGAATCGACTGCGCCTCGCGGATGCTCATTCTCTCGGCCAGTCGCTGGTAGTCCTGGGTGGTGAGCTGTGCTCGAACTTCATCGGCAACATCTATGCCCGCGCAGTTGTTCAAAAAACCGTTGCCACACCGGGCTGATGCGGTGGCGGTTCTTTCGAAATAGCGCCTGGCCGCGGTTCGAGCTCCAAGCCCCTGCGCGCTGCTTCCCAGATAGAAAAATGCGAGATCTGAGGCATAGTCGAGCCGTGCCACCTCCTCCGCTAGGGACTCCCACGCGTTCTGTACGTAGAGATCTTTAAGGCGCGTGCTTCTCATACGCCACCTAAGTGCGCAGCTAAATCCCGTGCAACTTAGGGTGGCATCACCCTTTCGAAACGCAATGGGATCATACGTGTCTGACTCCGGAGCGACAGCGCACCCGGCCATGCACGACGCAAAGCCTACGGCGAGCATAGGTAGCAATGCTCTCATTAAATTATCCATATGGCTCCGAAGATTCATCGCCACAGATTTAACTCTAAGATACACGCGTAAGACGCTAACATGAAACAATATTTCTAGGTGATCCTCACAATCACACGACCTTCCGTGGTAGAACCTAGTCGACCCCAAACTGTGAGAGCTGTGCGTCATCCTCTCGCCCGGGCTTACCGTTGGACGGCTCAAGTAATCCCTATCTCCGCGGCCGCGAAGCCGTTCCACTTGGCGCAAGAGCAGTCATGAACGCGACGAGTAGCTACGAGGTTGCGAGATGACGTGGGCGATTGCGATGATGGCGACCTGAAGGGCCGCAATCAGCCGGGACTCTTCAGGTTCGACTCAATTCGAACAGTGTAAGTCCATAAATGAGCAGATAGAGTCCTAGTGCGACGAGAACGACTGGCAGCCACGAGAAGGCGACGACTGCACTCACAAGCAGCGCCATAAAAATGAGGAAACTCAACCCGACCAGTGTTGGACGAACCCCCGTTCGCGGAAGACCGTTGTATGGAACACCCAGCCAGTATCCGAGACGTACGAAATACCAACCCAGTCTACCCACTGTGCGATTACCATTGACCGCGGTAATGATGTCTCTGAACAAGGCATCTGCGTCGTGACGCGCAACAGGCACCTTTGCGGGTTCGGTCTCTCCCGCCTTCTGAATCAGTAATTCGCCGTAGCGAAACGCGTAATCGTGCACGATCGACGCAACCAACAAGACGCCCAGGGGACGCAGAACACCCACCGTTAGCAGGCTTACTAGCCACGGCACCGGTATCGATGCGCCATCGAACTCAAAACGCTTTCCTGCAGTTTCCACGGGGATGACAATTTTTCCAGTAAGGAAAGGGTAGCGGCTCGCCTCTAACTCGATGTGCCAGTCCTCTGTGAGATAGAAGTAACGACGCTCTGTCGCGATAGCGACCTGCCGAAGCCAGTGCGCATCCGGTCTTGTGCGAATGGACCGAAACAGGATTTTTGGAAGCGTAAGTCGAATCTCAAAATCAGGTTCGACCCGGAAAGTTTTTGAGTCATCTGGCATCTTTCTCGCACCTCACGCTTCGGTGATTCATCGTCGACTACCAAGGTCTCAAGCAATCTGACTTCGGCGTGCCCGTGCTACTTTACTCCTTTCAGCCTCGCATATGTGTGTGCATTAGAAAGCACTGTTAGTGCCTTGCCTGCAAGCCACCAATGGCGAGGAGGGCGACTGAAAAAGGAAAGTCGAGCGAGCGCTACACGTTCTTCAGGTCTCGCTGCCGCGGGTGGAAGCTGGGGAGCCTCTGAAAAGTCCAGGGGCTCCCTAGCGATCATGGGGAAATTCGACGCTCTGTCACGTGAGTTCAACTTTGGGTAAGGTATCGCCCGTGTTCCTCTGAACGTTCTTGGACACGCGTTCGTACAAGGACGCTCGTGTGAAGGCACATGTCGCTCTTCAGATGGAGATTGCTGGCCCAGCCGATGTGAAATGTGCGTTGGGCAGGGTCGTAGCGAGAGTCTAGACGGCCGAAACCGTGAGATTGCAAAAGGTGTTAGAGACGGGTTATGGCAGACCAGCGCGAACTGCTCGACCAGCTTAAGATAGATCGATCAACTTCTGAGCCCTCGGGCTTCAGCCCTCTTACCCTGATAGTCGCCGTGCTTTTCTCTGGGGTGCTCGGCGCGGCGGTGACCTACTGGCTCCTCCCGGCAGAGTCGCCTGAATCAAGCCAGCTAGTGGCGGCGCCGATTGCGTCGACAGTGCCATCTGCCGTGTCGAGCGAGGCTCGAGACAGCTCTGTTCCGTCCGACTCCGAAATCGTAGAAGCGGAGAGCGAGCGCGTGCTCGACGCCTCCGGCTACGTGACGGCAAGACGCATGGCTACGGTGTCGTCCCAAATAACAGGTCTGATCACCGAAGTTAATGTTGAAGAAGGCATGCTTGTCGAGCAGGGCCAGGTTCTTGCACGACTCGATGATGCGCTGGCCTCGGTTGATTACGATCTGGCCGTAGCGCGACTGGCGTCGCAGCGAGCAACCATTGGCAACATCCGGGCGAATCGTGCAGAAGCCGAGCGTGCCTACAATCGTGCCAAGCAATTGCGGCCTAAAGGATTGGTGTCGGAGGCAGAACTCACCCAGGCAACAGCTCGCTTCGATGCGTTGACGGCCGATCTGGAGCGCGCCCAGTCTGATGTTGCGGTGCTGGAACTGGAAATCGATCGACAACAGGAGCGAAGGGCGTTTCATGTGGTTACCGCGCCGTTTGCTGGTGTGGTTACCGTCAAGAATGCGCAGGAGGGCGAGATCGTATCTCCGAGTTCTGCTGGAGGTGGATTCACGCGTACCGGGATCTGTACGATCGTCGATATGGCCTCTCTTGAAGTTGAAGTCGATGTGAACGAGGCATTCATTGGTCGAGTTTTACCGGGGCAGCGTGTCATTGCTAAGTTAGACGCGTATCCGGACTGGGAGATCGACGCGTCAGTCATCGCGATTATTCCGGCAGCTGATCGCGCCAAGGCAGCGGTGAAAGTGCGCATCGGCTTTAGTCAATTGGATGCACGGATCCTGCCGGACATGGGAATTAAAGTGTCTTTCTTGAGTGGGTAACAGCCCGTGAGCTTATGCGCCACGAGCAACTTGCGGTGAAAACTGATACGTCCATCAATAAGAAACGGGCAAAAAAATAAAGATAAGCCCATAGACGTGGAAAAAACGTGAAAAGAGTGAAAAGGGGGAGAAGGTTATGAGCGAAGATCTACTTTATGAGTTGCGGGATGTCACGAAACAATTCACCAAGGGCAAAGAAACTATCAGTGTCTTCAGTGGACTCAACATGGCCATTGAGCGTGGCGATTTTCTCGCCATTATGGGGCCGAGCGGCTCCGGGAAGACAACTCTGCTGAACATGCTTGGGGGCGTGGATCAGCCCACCGGTGGAGAGGTACATTTCGACGGAAATCGTGTCGATACACTTTCAGAGTCCCAATTAGCGAGTTGGCGTGCAAACAACATTGGCTTCATATTTCAGTTCTATAATCTGATGCCGATGCTGAATGCGCAGCGGAATGTAGAGCTGCCACTTCTTCTGACGAAATTGAATGGCAAGCAGCGTCGGCAAAATGTTGCTGCCGCGCTGGAACTCGTCAGCCTCTCGGATCGCGCGAAGCACATGCCCAAAGAAATGTCCGGTGGTCAGCAACAGCGAGTCGCGATCGCCCGCGCGCTGGTATCGGATCCGAAACTGCTGCTGTGTGACGAGCCCACTGGGGACTTAGATCGCAAGACTGCGGATGAGATTCTCAACATGCTGCAATTGCTTAACCGCGATTTTGCTAAGACGATCGTGATGGTCACCCACGACCCGGCCGCAGCAAAGTATGCGAAGAGGACGTTACACCTCGACAAGGGCGAGTTCGTGGATCGGGATATGGCGGCATGAAAGATCTCTTTCTGATCTTCAAGAACTTAACTCGAAAACCACTCCGTCTGTTTCTCACGCTGTTCGCCACGTTTATTGCTTTTATGATTTTCGCCACGCTGGGTTCATTCCAGCAGGCGCTCAATGCAGGCATAGAGCTCTCGGCGGATGACCGGCTGGTGTCGATCAATAAAATCAACTTCACCCAGCCATTGCCTATCTCCTATGTCGAGCGCATCCGGGCCGTCGATGGCGTCGAGTTGGTTACCCATCTGAACTGGTTCGGCGGTTATTTCCAGGAGCCGAGAAATCAGCTGGGCATGTTTGCGGTGGCCCCGGAGAGCTTTCTTCAGGTCTATCCCGAATTTCTGGTCACCGACGACAAGCGCGAGGCCTGGATCAACAATCGCCAGGGCCTGATAGCGGGCGAGGCCATTGCCAAGCAGTACGGTTGGCAGGAAGGCCAGCGGATCCCGATCAACTCGAACATTTTTTCAAAAGTCGACGGCAGCACAGTCTGGGATTTTGACGTTGTTGCTATTTACACGGGTGAGGACGCACAGACCGATACCAACAGCGTCTATTTTCACTACGAGTACTTCAACAAAACGCAGTCTTTCGGTGGGAACAACGTCGGCTTCGTCGCCATCAAGTCGGTGGATGCATCCCAGAACGAGGCGGTAATCGAAGACATCGACTCGATGTTTGCCAACTCGCCAGCCGAGACCGAGACCATGCCGGAGAAAGCGTTCAATAAAGCCTTCCTTGATCAGATCGGAAACCTGGGACTGATTCTGACTTCCGTGGTGCTGGCCGCGTTCTTTGTGATCCTTATTATCGTCGGGAATTCGATGATCCTCTCGATTCGGGAGCGCACGGCAGAAATCGGTGTGATGAAAACCCTCGGCTTTGGCTCTGGTCGGATATTCCGGATGGTACTTGCTGAGTCGCTGCTGCTCGCGCTTATCGGCGGCGCGCTGGGAGTACTCGCGGCAAACCTGCTAGTGGCCGGGATAAATCAAGCCCCAATCCAACTTCCGACCCTGGTCGTGAACGGCACGCTGTGGTTACAGGCACTGGTGTTCATGCTGGGTCTTGGGCTGATCACCGGGATTGTCCCTGCGGTCAACGCGCTGCGGCTCAACATTATCACTGCCCTAAGTCGGGGATGAGTTGCGGCTGAGCCCCGGGTGGGTCCGGGTAGATTTGGATCAGTGAACAACGCACTTCGGAGTTTTCCATGAGCGGATTTTTCTCCCAGCTTGGCACCGTGACCAAAATGAATCTGTTGAGCTTGCCCTCGCGCCTTTGGATGTCGCTTGCCGCTGTTTTCGCGGTGGCTGTGGTTGTTGCGGTACTTCTGGCCTTCCTGGCTATGGCCCGGGGTTTTGCCGCGACCCTGGAGGGCACCGGTTCGCGCGACGTTGCGATCGTCACTCGCACCGGTTCCCAGGCGGAGCTCAACAGCGTGCTCTCCCGGGAGACGGTCAGTCTGATCACGTCCTCCCCTGGAGTTGCCCAGGATGGTGACGGTAACGCT
>JBCCNK010000008.1:0-34663 GCA_039025875.1 Pseudomonadota bacterium | reverse complement strand
TACACTCGGCATCCCGACCGCCAGATCAACAAGGTTGCGGACCTTTAGGGCATCCAGCTGATCCTCACCGTAAGCAGTAATCGATAGCGGTACGTCCTGGGATGCTTCTTCACGTTTCCGAGCCGTTACTACGACTTCCTCCAGGAGCGCGCTACCGGCACGCAGGGGTCTCTCTTGAGCTTGCGTGTCGCCGGTGTAAATTCCACCGGCGAGCACAGCAGCGATAGCTGCGGATAGTAGGCCTTCCGGTTTTTTGCAGAACTGGAGTGCAGTTTTCGTCTGTCCTATTGCCGTGTTCGCACTGCTTGGCGTCACGAGTGAATGCTCAGCTGTTATTGGTGTCATCGGGCGCGTCCTCTTGGGTCATATGGTTTGTTTATTCTTAAACGAAGCTGCTTTCTTCCCGGGCAGCTCTTGTTACATCTTCTCTTGACTTGTCGCTGATTGGTGACTGAATTCGTTTATCGGCTTTGGTTCTACTCCTTGGATCTACTCGTTGTTTCTATTGGTTGGTTCTGCTCGAAGGTGAGGTCCGTGTTCCTGGTCAATCCCAATTTTCGTGCTTACTCTCGTGCCTTTCTTGGTGCCTTTCTCGGTAGCTCGAAGGCACCCTTACCTCTTTTCCCAAACTCAATCCATGCGGCGCTGTCACCGGGTGGAGCCTTTATTAGAGGTATTGCTGTTGCGTGCCATGTCGTCAAAGTCACTGTGTCAGCTCCAAATGATGGCAAGGATGCGTGTCACATGACTCGTCAGCTGCTACCCGCGTTTTCCGTTACCAATACGCTAAAACGATGGAGTTGGGTTTTCAGTGAATTTGTTGGCAATTCACGAGTTTTTCCAGAACTTTGGGCGGCTAAAATTGCCGCCTCAAAAGGATGGACTTATCACGGATTTCCGTGCTCGGGTAGTCTACCCCAGACCTGCGCGGCCAGCTGACTTGCGGCTGCGGCTACACTGTCTTGTCCGTGTGCAACACGCTGCAATGAGTCTTCGAACACCTTTCCCTGGCGTACGCTCGTGAGAGCAGCCTGTAGGTGGCGTTCAACTTGCTGCTCAAGCTCAAGCGCCAGCTGCTCAATCCGCCGCGTTGCGAGTGCCCCATTGGAGCTAAGCTCTCGTCGTACCTTTGCAACCGCTCCGGCGAGTTCCGTGATTCCCAGTCCTTTCGATGCGACGGTCTCGACGATGATGGGCCGATTGGCGGCACGGCGGTTGAGTAGCACAGCTTCCAGATCGCGGCGAGTAGACTCAAGCCCCGGACGATCGGCTTTATTGATCACGAAGACATCTGCGACTTCCATTAAGCCGGCTTTGTTCGCCTGAATCTCATCACCCCACCCTGGATTGAGCACGACAACGATGACGTCTGCGGTTTTAACTACGTCCAGCTCGACCTGGCCCACGCCGACAGTCTCGACCAAAACAAGCGGCCAACCGCAGTGTTGCAGCAGGCGTCTTGCAGACTGGGTTGCCAGCGCCAGGCCGCCGTGATGGTGCCTCGTCGCCATCGAACGAATAAACACGTTTTGAGCCATCGAATGACTCTGCATACGCACTCGATCGCCCAAGAGCGCACCGCGGCTCACTGGTGACGAGGGATCGATAGCGAGGACCGCAGCGCTGGGCTCGACTGTGAGCAGTTCCTGCGTCAGGGCACTGACCAAAGTGGACTTGCCCGCCCCTGGAGCGCCGGTTATGCCGATACACAGGCAGGCATCATCGTCCTGGGATGCAACGGGGATACCCGGGAGTGCCTCACCTCGCTCTGCCGCACTGATGAGCTTGGCCAGCGAGCGCCTATCGCCCCGTCTGGCCTCTTCGAAAAGCTCGCGGGTAGTGTCGATCACTTGCGGGTCATGCACCACTCAGTCCGGTCAGTCGGCGTGCAGCTGACACGATTTCGGGGAGTTGCGATCCGGGTGGATACACCTCGACGCCGAGCGCCTCGAGCTTTCGCTTCGCATGGGGTGGGACCACACCTCCGGCAAAAACCGGCACTCCCTGGCAGGACTTCTGGATGCTTTGTACGGCCCGTACGGCGACGTCAATGTGACCCCCGATGTTCAATCCGATCAGATCGACGTCTTCGTCAATCGCGGCCTGCACGACTTCTTCGGCTTTCACCATGCCGATCATGATTACTTCAAAGCCCGCATCTCGCAGGGCGGTAGCAACAATCGTCGGACCGCGCCAGTGCCCATCAAGGCCCGTCTTTGCCATGAGTATGCGTTTATTTTGCTCCGGCGAAGGGACGTCGCTCATCGAATGAATCTCCGAAGAAGTTTTTTTGAAGCGGTGTTTCGGGGTAGCTAGTCAGGTTTGTATCGGCGTCGCCCAGTCACCCCAAGCTTCGCGGTAGATATCACCAACTTCGCCCAGCGTAACTTCTGCGTTCAAGGCAGCCATCATGGCTGGCATGATGTTGTCCTCATTGCGGCATGCTTGTTCCAGTGCCTGCATTGCGCCTCGTGCACCCGCTTCGTGACGCTCGCGACGCACTGTATTCAACCGCTCGAGAGCCACATCGTAGGCGTCGTCAACACCCATAAATCCGTCGACCTCGAATGGTGAGATATCGTCAGTATGATCCGTGACCCCAACGATTTGCTGAAGCCCCTCGGCTTGCGCCAGGAACTCCTTGTGTTGGTTTTCGGCCGCCTGCTGATGCAGCCAGCCGGAATCGAGGCAGGCGAGGAATCCACCCTGCCGCTGAATTTCGTCGAAGAATGCCCAGGCTCGCTCGATCAGCTGAGCCGTGAGCGTCTCGACGTAATAGGAGCCGCCCAGCGGGTCTGTGACTGCCGCAATGTTGGTTTCCTGTTGCAGTATTTGCTGAATGCGCACGGACATCTGGTGTGCGTGCTCTGAGGGAATCGATAAGGCCTCGTCGTAGCCGCTCACGCCCAGAGACTGCACTCCACCCAGCACAGCGGCGAGGCCCATGAGCGTGCCGCGCACAATATTGTTCAGCGGTTGCTGATACTGCATGCGTGATCCCGCGGTAACCACGTGAATTCGAAGATTGCTTACCTTCGGATCCGCTATGTCATAGTGCTCCTTGAGCAGCTGGGTCCACATGAGGCGAGCGGCGCGTAGCTTGCTAGCTTCCTCGAATACATCCATTGATATACGGAAGCTCACGCCGCCGCAGGCGCGCGCCGCCTGGGCCAGCGGCATTCGGCCCCGCCGCTTTATCTCCTCGAGGTACTCCACAGCGTTCGCGAACAGCGCGCCGAGTTCCTGAGGGGCGTTCAAACCACTGTCGGCCCCGTTGTAGCCCGCGATCGAGACGGGTACCCAGCGCGGGAGATGTTCGTTGCAGAACTCAATAATGTCGGCATTCAGTCGTAGGCCCGCATCGGTGGGAACCTGCTGTTTCGTTACGCAACCCAGGTAGGTAAGAAAATAGTCGCTCTGACCCGTGCCGGGCAGGCGCTTCAGGTCGTAGCCACGTCGCTGCGCAACCGTCCAATAACCCGCCAGTGCGAACGGGGCGTGTTGTACGACTGCACCGCCTGCATGACCGTAGGTACTATCGATAGGTAGGTCTTTCAGACAGATGTCGATATCGCGGACGCTTTGCATGACCGCTCCTGTCAGCCCGACGTCTTCACGCCTCGCAGCCACCTCTGGGTGGTCAACGTTATAAAGATGGTCGGCGGTGTTGCGATCATGCTCCATCAGGAAACCGGTTTCGCCCTGTTCGAGAAGAAACTTGATGCGCTCGTTTTCATCCTCAGGCTTACCAAAACCGCTGAGCTGAAAAATCCGCCATGGCTTCGTGCGATAGCCAGTCGGATAGGCGCCCCGATGAAAAGGAGGTTCGCCAGGCGCGGTTTCGGCGACCTTGCGGTGTGAATCAGGTATATCGCTCGGCAGATAAAAGTCTTTCAGTGGAATACCGGATGCGGTAAGCCAGCGCTTGCTGTCGGTTTGCGATTGCATGCCAGGAGGCCTCGCTGTTAGTCATGGGCAGATTGGGGCTTAACCTGCCTCTTGTATCAACAATATAAAACTAAGTTGACTGAGAGTAAAAAAATAATACTCTGTGTAAAAACGGCGCCCGCCACCCGATCAGAAAATGCCGAGCCTTAGGGTTGCGTGATTGGGGCCGGGTAATTGGGGCAGGCAGACATGCACGCTACGTGTCCGACCGTTGGTTACACCAATTCAGTACGCATCAGCAGGCGTGAAAATCGGCAGCGACTACGACTCAAGCTCGGCCGTCGACTCGTTTGAAGCCTTTTATGGAGTGAGGAAATGGATCCGTTCGAGTTCAATCTGACAGCAACTGAGAAGGTTTATCTTGGCGAGCGTGCTGAAGATGCGATTTCCAGGGAGGTTGAGCGGCTCGGCGCACGCCGAGTCTTCATGCTTGTAAGTCGTAGCCTCAATCAGAACACGAATGAAATAGAGCGAATACGAACCGCCCTCGGCGCACGATTCGCGGGGATGTACGACGGAATGCCGCCCCATGTGCCTCGCAGCGCAGTGCTTGAAGCCGCAGACGTCGCGCGAGAGGCAGAGGCCGATCTTGTGGTCACGGTTGGGGGCGGGTCCGTCACCGACGCAGGCAAGATCGTGCCCCTGTGCCTCAAGCATGACATTCGAAACATAGCTGACTTCGACAGACTCCGCGTGTATGTCGATGACTCCGGAGAAGTCGTAAAACCCGTATTTGATGCCCCTGATGTTCGCGTGGTCATCTGTCCCACGACCCTGTCCGGAGGCGAATTCAACCCGCTAAGTGGGGCAACTGATGAACGAGCTAAGCTAAAGCAAGGATACGAGCAACGCATGATGGCGCCGGTGAGTGTGGTTTTGGATCCCGCGCTCACAGTTCACACACCCGAATGGTTGTTCCTGTCCACGGGTGTGCGCGCAGTGGATCATGCCCTGGAGTCTCTGGGATCTCTCCAATCAAATGATTACGCGGATGGCCTCGCGTCCAGTGCTCTGGAGCTTCTCAGCGAAGGTCTACCGCGCGTGAAGTCGGATCCGAGCGATTTAGCGGCGCGGTTGAAATGCCAGATTGGTGTTTGGCAATCGATGCTGCCGCTTATCGGTGGCGTGCAATTGGGCTTGAGTCACGCAGTAGGGCATGTGCTTGGCGGGAGTTTCGATGTTCCCCATGGGTACTGTTCCTGCGTCATGGCACCGGCGGTACTCAGCTTCAACGAGCCGGCCAACAGCACAAAGCAGGCTCGCATCAGCCGCTGCTTTGGTCGCTCCGGAGAGAAAGCGTCGGTGGTGGTCGATGAGTTCATTCGAAACCTGGGGATGCCCCGGGATCTTGAGTCCGTCGGGGTGGAGACTTCAGACCATGCGCTGATCGCCGAAAATACCATGCACGATTTCTGGGCGCGCACGAATCCGCGAACTATCGAAAAAGCTGAGGACGTACTCCCGGTTCTTGCTATGGCATCAAAGGGTTGAGTAGTGACTGAGGCTCTGCGTGCTCAATCATCAAGGAACGACCCTGGACTCAAAGAGGAGCTGGCGCTGTTCAAGCGTCGGCGCATTCGTGAAGAAGCAGGTCATCTGTTTTTTAACCAAGGTTACGAGAGCGCAACGATCGATGCGATTGCCGAGCGCCTGCAAGTCACCAAGCCGTTTATTTACAGCTACTACGCCAACAAGGGCGAGATTCTCTTTGACATCTCACGTCTGGGCATCACCTTGTCTCTGGACGCGCTGAATGACTGTCTCGAGACTAGCGGCACGCCTTGGGACAAACTTCGACTCGTCGTTGATCGCGTAACCCGACTTATTTTAGATAACGAGGAGTCAATCGTAGTTTACCTGCGAGAAGAAAAGAATCTCGATGATGATCGTGCTCGGGAGATCCGCGAGATGCGTTCTCTTTTCGATCATCGCCTGGCTGACCTCATTGAGCAGGGCAATAGCACCGGGGATTTCAACGTTGCCATCCCTGGACTGACTGCGACAACCATCAGCGGCATGCTGAGCTGGGTGGTCCTATGGTACTCGCGAGACGGGTACTGGTCCGAAGCGGAAGTCATCAGCACCCTTATTCAAAACGTCGGTCGCATCGTTAAAGAGCACTGACACCACGCACCCGCAACGATAAGGATAAAAACCATGAGCCAGGGCCACAATGATTCTCGAGTGCCACCCCGTGAAGACTGCGTCGTCCGTTATCTGATTGATCGCTGGGCTCGCGAAATCCCCGATACGGTGTATGCAGTCTTTGAATCCGGTGAGACATGGACTTACCGCGAGCTGCGCGAGAAGGTTATCGCAACGGCGACGGGCTTTGCGGCCAAGGGTGTCTTCCAGGGTGATCACGTCGCCGTTTGGCTGTTCGGTGGGCGAGAGGGCATTCTCACGTTCTTCGCGATAAATTATCTCGGGGCGGTGTTCGTGCCGTTTAATACGGCCTACAAAGGGGCCTTACTGGCGCATGTTCTTAAAAACTCGGATGCACGGCTCCTGGTTGCGAATCGTGACCTGATCCCACGTCTGAATGAGGTAGACACAGCGCTGCTGGAAGCGGTAGTCAGTGTCGCCGGAGATCCGACTGAATCCCCGTTGCCGTGGGAGACTTTCGAAGTCGTCAGTGGTCGGGGCGACACTTTGCCTGATCTCGAGCATCCGATAGAGCCTTGGGATAACCAATCGATCATCTACACCTCAGGAACAACCGGTCCGTCGAAGGGGGTGCTGTCGTCCTACCTTCATCTTTACACCAATGCGGGGCCGGAGACGTGGCACTTCGTTCATGCGAGCGATCGTTTTCTCGTGAACATGCCGCTGTTTCATATCGGTGGCATGGGGATTATCTCGGTGATGCTGGCCCGGGGTGGTTCAATTGCAGTGATGGAGAACTTCGATACTGAGCGCTTCTGGCCGTTCGTTAGAAAAACCCAGACCTCGGCCGCTTTTCTGCTCGGCGTCATGGCAACTTTTCTGCTGAAGCAGCCGCCCAGCGAGCAGGATCAAGATCATAGTCTGCGTTTGGCGTTCATGGTGCCGATGACCGAAACGGCAGTTGATCTGCATAAGCGCTTTGGGATCGATATCTACACAATTTTCAACATGACGGAAATCTCGTCACCCATAGTGTCGGAACCGAATCCGACTGAACGCGGCACTTGCGGCCAGCAGCGTGACGGTGTGCAGCTGCGCCTGGTCGACGAAAACGACTGTGAAGTACCGGTGGGGGAGGTTGGGGAGCTGCTGGTGCGAACTGATCGACCGTGGGGAATGAACTCCGGCTATTACAAGAATCCGGAGGCTACCGCTCAAGCATGGCGAAATGGCTGGTTTCATACGGGTGACTGTTTTCGTTGTGACGAAGATGGCTTCTACTATTTCGTGGATCGGCGCAAAGATGCTATTCGTCGGCGCGGAGAGAATATTTCCTCGTTTGAGGTCGAAGCGGAGGTGGTGGCCCATCCTTCCGCTCGCGAGGCTGCGGCTTATGGCGTTCCCAGCGAGTTGTCCGAAGACGACGTTATGATCAGCGTGGCGCCGGTGGCGGGGCAGCAAATTGACCCGGAAGAGTTGACGCGCTTCCTCATTGAGCGCATGGCCTACTTCATGGTGCCGCGTTACGTACGCGTTCTTGATGAGCTACCGAAAACGCCGTCCGCAAAAGTGCAGAAGAATCTACTTCGTGATGATGGAGTAACGGGGGATACCTGGGATCGCGAACAAGCCGGCATTCGGGTGAAACGTGAGGCGCTTAGCTAGGGAGCCTCTGGACAAGTCCAGAGACTCCCTAGTACCCGCTCATCCAGTATTCAAGAGAGGCGTGCGCTCAATGCCACTGCTGGTACACGCGTCGTTTAAGAAGCTGGCCGCACGGTGAAGCCGATCTTCTCGACGAACAAACTGACCGTGCAAGCCGGCTAAACAGGCCAACCCCGATTAGTCGACGACAGATACGCGGACGGATGTAGCCGGAACCAAGCGTTGGGAGACGACGAGCGAGTGAGCGACGCCATCAAAGCTTGAAGTTTTCGCCCAGGTAAACCTTGCGTACCTTTGCGTTGTTCAGAACGTCGGCAGGGGTACCCGACGCGATTATGTGGCCTTCACCCACGATATAGGCCGACTCGCAGATGTCCAGGGTCTCACGCACATTATGATCGGTGATCAGTACGCCGATGTCTCGATCCTGCAAGTGTTTGATGATTCCCTTGATATCTCCAACGGATATCGGGTCTACCCCAGCAAATGGCTCGTCCAGCAGCATAAATTGCGGTTCCATCGCCAAGGCGCGGGCAATCTCTACTCGCCTTCTTTCTCCACCACTGAGAGCCTGGCCTAGCGAGTCCTTCAAGTGGCTCACGTGAAACTCTCGCAAAAGCTCGTCACATCGTTGTCGCCGCATGGCGCGTGTGAGATCACGACGCGTTTCGAGTATTGAGAGGACATTGTCTCTTACCGACATACGACGGAAAATCGATGCCTCCTGGGGAAGATAGCCAATTCCACGTCGCGCCCGTTTGTGCATCGGAAGCGACGTTATTCTCTCACCGTTCAGGTGAATTTGACCCGCGTCGGCCGCGACCAGGCCGACGATCATATAGAAACAAGTTGTCTTGCCAGCGCCATTGGGCCCTAACAGGCCTACGACCTGAGATCGCTGAACTTGGAAGCTTACGTCCTTTACGACCTCTCTTCCCCGATAGGCTTTTGCAAGACTACTGGCTTCAAGTGTCATCGAGACTTCGAACGGCCGTAACCTGACTACCGCCGCCGTTTTCTTGTTCTGGCTTCAGCTCTTGTGCCTCTACTGAGTCTTCCGGGGGGTATTCGTTGCTATCTTCGCTTGCGTCGGGACGCGAACTTTCACCAGAGCTTGCACTACTTTCTCCAGGCGCCGCGGAACTGGGCTCGTCACCGTCTCCGTTGGTTCCCGCTGCGACTTCAGCCGGAATCACTACCTGGATCCGGGAGTTCGAGTCTTCCTGATCGGAATTAGCATTAACCCTTTGTTCGCTCAGGAAATACTCAATGTACTCCCCGCTGACCACAGCCCCATCCTGCTCGATCACAGCCGTGTAACGCAGCAATACCCACTCCCGAGCTTTTTCATAGACTATGCGTCCGGCGCTGGCAGTTACGAAATCCTTGTCGGCCTCTGGTTGCTGACGCAGTCGAGCGGGTTCGCCGATTGCAACGATCTTTTCCACATCTTTCTGATCGTGAAAAAGCGTCAGCTTGTCGGCCTCGATATGGAGACTGCCCTGCTCAAGTACGACGTCTCCGATATACACCGTATAACCCGCGCGCTCGTCTCGGATTGCCCGCTCGGCGCTGATTTCAATGGCCTGAAGTCGATCTTCAGGGAGAGCGAAGACTTGTGCCCGCGGGACGATGATCAGCACGGTGAACAGCAGTAAAAGAAGCCGTCGCGGCCCGCCGCAACGGATGTCATTACTTAACGCCGCCCGCACGCTAGGGCTCATAGCGACTAGTAACCCGACCCGTCAGCGACGCTGTTTGCTTAGCGAAGTCAATGAACAGTTCGTCGCCTTCCAGTCGAGCAGATTCGCCCCGGAATTCGTTGGCGGAAGAGGCCTCATCCAGTTTGACCACGCTCGCCGGTGTAAGGCTTCTCGCCCACTTACCCTCAAAATTCATGAGGGCCGCTTCAGTGCTGAACAACAAATTCCCGTCCTGCGATTCAATCCTTACTCGCTCATCCAGTCTCAGCGCGTTGCGTGCCTCATAGAATACACCGGAATCTGCGGTCGAATGCCAGATTCCCGAGTCCTGATGATCGGTTCGACGAACACCAAACAGCCTGACTTGGGCACTTTGACTCATCGGCATACTGCGAACCATCCGTGAAGCTTCGGTTGCAGCAACCATTGAACCAGTCTCATCAAAGGTTGCGATCGATACATTACTTGCGTAGCTGTCCGGAGCTTCTTCACCCAGCGAGACTTCAGGGAGAGGCTGCACTATTTTCGGTGGGTCCGCGAAAAGCGCCGCTACTACCGCTGCAGCGCAAACGAGCAATGGAATGGATATTCGTTTCTTCACAAGTCCGAGACTCGTCAACTAAGCCAGAAAGAGCACGCTGGTGGCTATGCCTCGCAATGCCACATTTTGACTGCGCGCATAACTCGAGATTGGCCCGGTGGAGGAGTTCTCCGTGAACAACAGCGAAGAACCGGTAATGCTTCGTCCCGCGACCGTGTCTCGGTAGCCGGGCGAGAGACAGCGGGGAGCGGAAGGTCTTGCGGGTGGGCAGCATAGAGATGGACACAACAAGCACGGCGATGAAAACAAAAAGCATAGCGACGAAAACAAGAAGAGGTTCTCATCAGTTAAACGACTGTTTTCCATAGTATCTTTGTATCAATTGTCGGCGTTGCGCGCGCGCGTCCAGAATAGCCTCACATGCCTCGCGAACAGCGCCAAAGCCGCCCGGTAGGCTGGCACACCAATCCGCAGCGTCTCGTACCTCAACTGCCGCATCGGCCGTGGTTAGCCCAAGTCCAGCGGCCTGAATTGCAGCTAGATCGGGCAGGTCATCACCCATGTACGCACTTGAGTCCAGTGGCAGTTGACGCTGTTCGCAAAGCTCCGACAGGGCGACAAGCTTGTCCTCGCGTCCTTGGACAATGGTCTCTATTCCCAACTCCTTTGCTCGGCGTTCTACCATCGGTGACGTTCGTCCAGTAATCAATACAACTTCGACTCCTGCACTCTGAATAAGTTTGATTCCCACCCCATCCTTTATGTTGAAAGCCTTCAGCTCGGCGCCGTCGCTCGAGTAAACAACACGACCATCGGTTAATACTCCATCTACGTCGAGCGCCAGCAGTTTGATGCCGGCGCAAAGCTCTGGGGTCATGCGATGCCGGCCTCAAGCAGCCCAAGCAGAGTTACAACACCTCGCAACTTTTTTTCCTCGTCGAGCACTAGCAGAGCGCTTATACGGTTCTCCTGCATAAGCCTTAGCGCTTCTGCTGCTAGAGTGCCCGACTTGATATGGCTTGGGTTCTTCGTCATAACCTCGCCAATTTGAGTCGTTCGTATGTCAACCTCATCATCCAGGGCGCGGCGCAAGTCGCCGTCAGTAAATACTCCAATGACCGTATCAGTTTGGGTCCCGCTTTCAGTAATCGTCGTCATACCCAATCCTTGACGTGTGACTTCAAGAAGCGCATCGCCAAGCGGAGTATGGCGAGCCACACACGGTATCGATAATCCCGTGCGCATTACGTCATCTACCTTTAACAGCAGCTTACGGCCAAGCGCGCCGCCGGGGTGGGAGAAAGCGAAGTCTTCAGCTGTGAAACCTCGCGCCTCGAGCAGTGCAATCGCCAGGGCGTCGCCCAGCACAAGCGTGCAGGTGGTGCTGGACGTCGGCGCCAAGTCCAAAGGGCAGGCCTCCGTTTCGACACCGCTGTTGAGGTGCGCATCCGCGGCCCTAGCCAGGGTTGACTGCTCATTTCCCGTAAGTGCGATAAGCGGTATGCCTAAGCGTTTGATCAGTGGAAGCAGGGTAAGTAGCTCGGGTGTGTTGCCGCTGTTCGACAGGGCCACGACGCAGTCTTTATGGGTGATCATTCCCATATCGCCGTGACTCGCCTCACCGGGATGCACGTAAAAGGCGGGGGTTCCGGTACTGGCAAACGTCGCCGCCATCTTATTGGCAATGTGACCAGACTTGCCCATGCCGGTGACAATGACGCGACCAGCTGTTTTCATCAACAATTTACAGCAATCTGCGAAGCTTTCATCGAGGCGGGCTTCGAGGATAGAGACCGATTCCGCCTCCATGCGAACCGTGCGTCTAGCTGAATGCAGGAAGTCTGATTTATCGGTCATCAACTCTTATTTCGGTCGACTCTGCTTCCGCAGTGGTTGTTCCTGGTATTTTAGAAAAGCAATCTGTCAAGCGGTGCGAGCGCCGCATTTTTAGGCAGCATCGATACAAAGTTAGTGCGCTGTGAACAGCCCATAATAGTACAGCGCATACCCTGCACAGAATAGAAGGCCTATCGGTCTGCCCAGATAGGAATGCCTTGGTTTCTCAGGGTCCTTCGCCACGTTTAGGTAAGCAACCATCGCAAGGGCCACGGTTGCGAAGCTCATCGTGCCGTAATCTCGAATGAGAAATTCCATTGGCAGGGTCTCTGTCTTAAGCAGCCCGGGTATCGACATTACGGCCAACAGATTAAATAGGTTGCTGCCGATAACGTTGCCCATTGCAATTTCGGCGTGTCCGCGAAGAGCGCTGGCCACGGTAGCGGCAAGTTCAGGAAGGCTTGTGCCCACGGCGACGATCGTGAGACCGATTACCAACTCCGGCACTCCTAACTGGAGGGCAATTTCGCTGGCGCCCCAAACCAGTAGTCGGGAACTCGCCATGAGTAACAGCAGGCCCGAAGCGAAGGCAAACCAGGCTCTTGAGGGGGGAAGATGTGGTAGATCCTCCGAATCTGTTTCCTCGACGATGTCTGGGTCTTTAGACTGGCTGCGCACCATTTGTGTAAGGATGAACACCAGCGCGAGCAACATGAGCAGTCCATCAGCCCGGCTAAGCCTGAGGTCGACCAGTAGCAGTGCCACTCCGGCCGTAACGGCTAGCAGCGTTGGAAGCTCGATTTTCATGCAACCTGGGTGTACGCAAATTGGAGCAATCACAAGGGTCAGCCCTAGAACCAATCCAAGATTGGCTATGTTGGATCCCACCGCATTACCTATTGCGAGGCTGCCGGAGTCGGCGAGGGCAGCGCTAAGCGAGACGAGTATCTCGGGAGCTGACGTGCCAAGCGAAACGATCGTCAGACCAATGACCACGGGAGACATACCGAGGTTTTCGGCTATTGATGCAGCACCGGCAACAAATATATCGGCGCTCCACACCAAGACCGCAAACGCGGCGATAACGGTGATCAGTGGGAGTAGCACGCTAGCTGGGCGCGAACGTCAGGAACAACGAGGCAATCAAGCGAAAGTGAGTCACTACCATTTGATCTAATTAGCGTTGTGCTTTTGGTGGGTGAACCAACTCACGATCTATGCGGTCTTATGCTCTGTCGAGTGTAGTTGATGGATTGGGGAGACTCTCGCGTTAGCTTCATACGCGCTAAAAGGTTCTGGAGGATCGGTAGATTACGGTGTATGAAAACGGTGTAACATGTCGCGCTGTTATAGGGTTGCCTGCGAGTATACCTGCAAGGCTATCAGCGTCCTACAAACGCGATGGCTGGTGAGTCGGCCGCCGGTGCTTCAGGGAGGCTGTAGGTTCCAGGCGATGGCTCTGTGCAGCTGAGATCTAACGTTGGCGTTAGCAATTGAGTCTATCGTCACCGTAAGCCACCGGTCGCCACCTAGCGAAATGCGTTCAAGCAGACAGGGCAAATCGGATTCTCCACAGAACGGTGATGCTGCAGGGGACGTCGCCTTACCGGCCTACAACCACGTCAGGCATCCCCGAATTCGCTGGCGTCACTATGGCTTAAGACTGTAATCGAACAACGCTGGGCGCGAGTCGACGCGACTGATGTTAAAGCACGGATTAAGATTGATTGGGAGAAAACAAATGAAGGCCCTTTACGCGTTTTACGCGTTGCCAGCTCGCGGCCTGCTCTTGTTGGCTATGTTCCTGATGTCAGCAGCAAGTATCGCTCAAGTGGCTGACAGCAGCGCTCAAAGTATGGCGCAAGCTACGGCGCACGAGGTGATTTCAGAGACGACCGAGCGGGTACTGCAGGTCATCGAGGAGGCGCGCGGCTACGCTTCGCAGGATCCTGACCGCTATTATGCCGCGGTGCACCAAGTTCTCGACCCGGTTGTGGACTACGGCGGCTTCGCGCGTGGAGTGATGGGGCAATATGCGACCGGCGCAAGGTATAAGAGCCTAGATGACGCTGGCCGCAAGAAGCTTCGTAGCCAGGTCGAGCGATTCACCGAAACGATGCGCGTTGGTTTGATACGCACCTATAGTAAGGGGCTACTCGCGTTTGGCGGCTCGCGCGTTGAGTTGCTGGAGGACGAGCGCCAGCAAAAGAACGCCAAACGTGCTCAGCTGCGTCAACTAATTTATAGCGATGCGCCCGAGCCCTATGAGGTGGTTTACAGCATGGCCCGAAGTCGAGGCGGTGAATGGCAGATGCGAAATCTCATAGTGGAAAACATTAACCTTGGGCAAATTTATCGCAGCCAGTTTGAATCCGCTGCCCGCCGGTTCAATGGTGATCTTGATCAGGTGATAGACAACTGGAGCACAGACGCAGCCCGCTAGAGCAAGATGCCTGCCCACCACGTCAACGACCCTCGACTCGTCCCTTGCCCCTGGTCTACACCCATCGTTCATGGCTATTGTTTACGGAGGCTTAGAAGCTTGTTTTTGTGCGAATATGACTGTTGGCTGTAGGAGTCTCTGGGCAAAACTACGGTAAAAACTACGGTAAAAACTACGGTAAAAACTACGGTAATAGCTGCGTAAATTACGACGGAAAGAACGACAGAAACAGCGCCGAAGATCCGACGGTATCCAGGGCGTTGTATATGTCGAAGCTCACATGCCTCATACTCGCCAGCCGGTTATGCCGTTGATTCGAAGATCAAAAGTGTGAATTCAGAAAAAGTCGAACATCTCATCAGACACGAATTTAACAACGCTCAGGTATATGTTGAAGGGACTGGCGCAAACTATAACGTCACGGTGGTCAGCGATTACTTTGAAGGAATGAAACCCGTGCAAAAACAGCAGGCGGTTTATCGCGCTCTTCAGGAGTCCATCAGTAGCGGTGCCATTCACGCAGTGAACATTCGTACCTTCACGGTGGCGCAGTGGGAGTCGAGTGTGTAGACGGCGGTAGCAAGCGGCCTTTCAATCAACGCGAGGGCGTTTCTGATGGATAAGCTACTTATTGTCGGCGGGGTTCCCTTGCAAGGTGAACTCGAGGTCTCTGGCGCCAAGAACGCAGCGCTCCCGATTCTGGCCGCCACCTTGCTTGCTGATGAGCCCGTTGTGATCGGAAATCTTCCCCATCTGCACGACATCACAACCATGATCGAGTTGCTTGGCTGTATGGGAGTATCCCTAACCGTCGGCGAGAAGCTTGTCGTTGAGATAGATCCCTCTTCTATAAGCGACTTCTCAGCTCCATACGCTCTGGTGAAGACTATGCGCGCTTCGATCCTCGTGCTTGGTCCGATGCTTGCCCGTTACGGACGTGCGCGAGTGTCCTTCCCTGGCGGCTGCGCGATCGGCAGCCGCCCCGTGGATTTGCATTTGCGCGGACTGGAGGCGATGGGCGCCAGAATCGATGTAGAGAACGGCTACATCAATGCCTCGGTGAGTGGGCGCCTGACGGGCGCGCACATCGTGATGGAAACCGTGACCGTGGGCGGCACCGAAAACCTCATGATGGCGGCGGCCCTTGCACGAGGCGAGACAATAATTGACAACGCGGCTCGCGAGCCCGAAGTGGTAGACCTAGCCAACTTTTTGGTTGCCATGGGTGCACACATCGAGGGTCAGGGAACGGATCGGATCTCGATCATCGGTGTGCCCCAGCTTCGCGGCTGCCGCTACGACGTGATGCCAGACCGTATCGAGGCTGGTACTTATCTCGTGGCCGCCGCCGCTACCGGCGGGCATGTCGTGTTGCGGGGTGGCCACCCGCAGCATCTTGAGGCGGTCCTACAGAAGCTGAATGAAGCCGGAGCACACATCGAACAAAGCGACAACACGATAGCGCTGGATATGCAGGGCCGAAGACCTCGCGCTGTCAGTATTACAACCGCGCCCTATCCCGGGTTTCCGACCGATATGCAGGCACAGCTGACGGCAATGAATGCGATTGCAGAAGGAACGGCGACGGTGAAGGAAACGGTATTTGAGAACCGATTGGTACAGATCCATGAAATGAACCGGATGGGAGCGAGAATTAAGATCGAGGGAAATACCGCGATTATCCGTGGCCAGCCTCGTCTGGCTGGTGCTCCCGTCATGGCCACAGACTTACGTGCCTCCGCGAGCCTGGTAATCGCCGGGCTTGTCGCCAGTGGCGAAACGCTGATCGATCGTATCTACCATATAGATCGTGGGTACGAACGTATCGAGGAGAAGCTACAGGGACTGGGTGCTCATATAAAGCGCCTGGCTGCGTAACAGCTCCTGCGATTTTGCATAGCATGACCGAAAAGATCACGATTGCGCTTACTAAGGGCCGAATTCTCAAGGAGACGTTGCCACTTCTTGAGCGAGCGGGCGTCGTGCCGTCGGAGGATATCGATACCAGCCGTAAGCTCTTGTTTGCGACGAATCGCGACGACATTCAGCTTCTCGTAATGCGAGGGGTCGACGTGCCCGTTTACGTGCGACATGGTGCCGCCGATATGGGTGTAGTGGGCAAAGATGTTCTGCTTGAGTACGGCAGCGCCAATATTTACGAACTTCTGGATCTAGGGATAGCTCCTTGTCGGCTCATGACGGCGGAGCCAAACGATTACGAGCGTAGGCCGGGGCGAATTCGTGTCGCCACCAAGTTTGTAAATATTGCGCGCGACTACTTTGCCGAACAAGGTTTGCAGGTCGAGTTAATCAAACTCTATGGGGCACTTGAGCTCGCGCCCAATCTGGGACTGGCGGACATGATTGTGGATATCGTTGATACCGGCAACACGCTTAAGGCGAACGGATTGCGGGCAGTTGACGAGATCGCTGAAGTTACCTCTCGACTCATTGTCAATCGTGCTTCTATGAGGTCTAGACACGCGTCCCTCGAACATCTGATTAACCAGTTAGAAGAGGCGGTTGGCAAGCGTTCTTATGCCAAGAACGCAGGGACGCGTTGAGTGAGATCACTTTCCTGTTGCTAAATCTGGCTCCTACTGCTTTCTCGGTAGGGGTTTCGCTTCGGTGAATCACTGTCCTATTGGCCTTGGAATACGCTTGTTGAGAACCAACATGAAGGAGATCGAGAAATGGCGGTCATGCGGCGTCTGAACAGTGCTTCAGAAGGGTTTGATGACTCGCTGAAGTTACTCGCAGTTCCTATGGACGACCCTGATGGCAGCGTTATCGAGGCGGTCCACCACATCCTACGCGATGTTCGCAAGCGGGGTGATCCTGCGGTCTTGGATTACACCGAGCGTTATGACAGGTTTGAGGCGGAGTCATTTGCCGAACTTGAAGTTCAAAAGTCCGAACGAGTCGATGCACTGGCGAGTCTGTCGAAGCAGCAGCGCGATGCACTCACTTGTGCCGCCAAACGCATCGGTGATTTTCACGAACGACAGCTCAGTCGCGACTGGAACTATACCGACGAGCACGGCAATCAGTTCGGACAGAGGGTCACTCCTTTGGAGCGGGTCGGTGTATATGTGCCGGGCGGAAAGGCAAGCTATCCCTCATCTGTCCTGATGAATTCGATACCGGCACGCGTTGCCGGTGTGCGCGAAATAGTTATGGTAGCGCCCACACCTGATCGGGAGCGTAACCCCCTCGTTTTAGCGGCGGCAGAACTCGCCGGCGTCGACAGACTATTTACTATCGGGGGCGCGCAGGCCGTTGGGGCGTTGGCGTTTGGAACCGATTCGATTCCCCGGGTCGATAAAATTGTAGGTCCGGGGAACAAATACGTCGCAGAAGCCAAGCGTCAGGTCTTTGGGCAGGTAGCGATTGATATGATCGCCGGCCCGTCAGAGATCCTGATTATTGCCGACGGAAGTGCTCATCCTGACTGGATGGCGATGGATCTGTTCTCGCAGGCGGAGCACGATGAAAACGCTCAAGCGATCTTGTTGTCCCACGATGAAGAGTATCTGAATCAGGTGGAGGCGTCCGTCGAAAAGCTCTTGCCGACGCTTGAGCGCTCGGAGGTCATCAAAGCCGCGCTTGATCGTCGTGGCGCTCTGGTTCAGGTTCGCGATCTCGAGGATGCGGCGCGGGTGAGCAATCTTCTGGCTCCCGAGCATCTTGAGTTGGCCGTGAAAGACCCAGAGGATCTGGTTGAGAAGATCACCTCGGCGGGCGCGATTTTCATGGGCATTCAGAGCTGCGAAGCTCTGGGTGACTACTGTGCGGGACCAAACCACGTCCTGCCAACATCCGGAACTGCACGCTTTTTCTCACCGCTTGGTGTTTATGACTTTCAGAAGAAAAGCTCTATTATCCGCTGTACTGAATCCGGCGCGGAGCCGTTGGCTAGGGTCGCAAGTATTCTTGCTCGGGGAGAGTCACTTACCGCTCACGCTCGTAGCGCCGAGTACAGAATCAGGCGCTGCTAGTTTCTGGATCTGAATTGCGAGTAGACAGAGCGGATGGGGTAGGCTTCTGCTACGTGAATATCAATCCGAAGGCGTAAATCGTAGCCTTCGTCATGCGCTCTCTGGCTCTGCACCGACGATCGCGTCCAGATCCACTGAAGTTCCATCTCGCGCCACCGTAACTTTGAGCTTGTCGCCCGGACGTAGCATCTCGACATCCAACATCGATAAGCGAACGTCACTGACCGGTTCATCGTCGAAATGGGTAATGACATCACCCGCACGCAGTCCCGCGCGCTCGGCTGGACCATCACTCGCAACGCGCAGCACCAACAACCTTTGACCGCCTAGCCCGGCCTCCGGGAGTAGTTCGACCTCAACACCAAGCCATCCCCGGATGAGCCGGCCATAGCGAATAAGGTCATGCATTGCATAGTCTGCCAGGTTAGATGGAATCGCCAGTGAGATGCCTATGCCCACATTACTGTTGGAATTGCTCTCGCCTGCTGTGTAGATCAGCGTGTTGATGCCGACAAGAGCGCCGGAACTGTCGACCAGAGCGCCGCCAGAACTTCCCGGATGGATAACAGCGTCGGTCTGAATATAGCCTTCGTAGGCACCCAGGTTCAGCATCATTCTTCCGAGACCAGACACTATTCCCTGGGTCACGGAATGTCCAAAGCCGAGCGGGTTGCCTATCGCGAGAACCACATCGCCCACTGAAAGGGTGTTTGAATCGGCAATTGGGATCGGGGACACGTTTTCTAAGTCGATACGAAGTGCGGCTAAATCGAGAGACTCATCGGTGCCGACTACCGTAGCAGCTACCGAGCGACCGTCACTCAACAATACCTCGATCTCCTGGGCACCGCGCACCACGTGGAAGTTAGTCAGAATGTACCCATCGGCGCGCATAATGACGCCCGACCCCAAAGACCGCTCGATCCGCTGTCGAGGAACGCCGCGCGGTAGTGGCATAAAGGGGTTGGTCAGGAGGCGGAATCCCCGGCGGTCGGCAACACTGCGTTTGGTGTAGATATTAACGACCGACGGAGTTGCGGTAGCGACCGCTTGTCGGTAACCCGGTAGACGATAAACGGTGTCTTGCTCGGGCGAGGTGCTCGGAATCCGTTCATTGAGGATTAGGAGTGCGGCAAGCACACCTGCAATGGCGGGCCACATGATCGTTCCCAACCACTGTGACGCCGGTTGCGATGGCCTTTTCAACGACCTTCGCGATGATCTTCGCGACGACCTTCGCGACGACCTTCGCGACGACCTTCGCGACGACCCCTGTTGTGACCCTTGTGGTGACGCCGGTTGCGACAACTGTGACGACCTTTGTGGAGTGAAGGCTGACGTGAGTGCGGATAGGACGCTCACTAAGCAATTGACCGCGCCATTGTATATGATGCCGGCGGACTTCGATGCGAATTTGCCATGAGCGCCACGCTGACCGAACTCGTTAGTTTCTGCGACCGCATTCTTGACGCAAGGTCCTTCAAAGACTACTGCCCCAACGGATTGCAAGTAGAAGGTCACCCGGAGATTGATCGGTTAGCAGTTGCCGTGACTGCAAACCAGAGCGTGTTGGACTTAGCGGTACAACAGCGAGCGAATGCACTCCTCGTGCATCATGGTTACTTCTGGCGGGGTGAACCAGCGCCTTTAGTGGGTATGAAGAAACGCCGGATCGAAACCCTGCTGCAACACGACATGAGTCTTATCGCGTATCACCTGCCACTGGATGCGCATAGCGCAATTGGTAATAACGCGCAGCTTGCGAAGCGTCTAGGAATCCTGGTGACTCAACCGCTTTTCAATGAGGCATTCTCCGTAGGTTCAGTGGGCGAGCTAGAGCAACCTCGAGAACTACGGCAGATAGTCGCAGAGTGGGAGGCTTTATCCGGCCATCGCAGTCTTTTTATCGGTGAGGAAGGCCGAGTTATTCGCAGAGTCGGATGGTGTACGGGAGCAGCACAGGACTACATTGACAGGGCCGCGGAACTCGAATGCGATCTTTTCATTTCTGGCGAGGTTTCCGAGCGTACCGTTCACAGTGCGCGAGAGCAGAACATTGCTTACATGGCGGCCGGTCATCACGCAACCGAGCGGTATGGGGTTCAGGCACTAGCGGCGGAGCTTGCCAGTCAATTTGCTTTGCAATGGGAGTTCATTGATTGCAACAACCCAGTTTGAGCGTGTCGCGCTCCCGCGTTCGTGAGCTTTCTCCCCACGCTTCCCAAGTCGCAGCCCGGCTATTTCCTGAGTGAGCCGGCTAATTCTTGAGTGAGCCCGCTAAATCTTGAGTGAGTAAGCCGCGAGTTCAGACGGACTGATGGATTCGCCAAATCTGTTTAGGCTGGCGATCAGCTTGGCTTCTCCGGCTCACTTGCCTGTTCCTCTTCGTTTATCCCAAAGCTCTCGTTAAGGACGCCCGGGTCGTCAGGAGAAGACTTCGGCGCGTAGTCGCGCGGCGGTTCCATTACGATTTCGTCTGAATCGATGGTCGTGCCGCCGTCTTTGTCTGTGGGTGCGACTAGCGCGCCGAAGCTGGGAGAATTAGAGGTTTGACATAGCTCTGCCGCGCCGCTGGCTACGTGCGTGTATACGTCCCGATATTGCTGGGTCAGTGCGTCGAGCTTCTGAGCCGATTCAGAGAAGTGTTTTTCTACTCTGCTTTGAAGGCGGTCCTGGGCAGCCTTGGAGTCGGCTAGCTGTTGCTGCAGCTCTTTATTTTCCTGACTGCTGGGCGCAGAACTCTTGCCAAAAACATAGCCAATGAAAGCACCGATAATTGTGGCGACAGCGATGTAAATGTGCGCGTTTTCGGCAATGGTGTCCACAGTATTGGGGCTCCTTGGGGATAAAACTGGCTTCCGCAGTCAAGAAGTCTCCCGCGTGCGAGCGCCGCCGTCAAAACATTTCGAATACTGTGCGCATACTGTGCGCATACTGTGTGAAGAGTGGCGCAATTTATTAGTTTCTCGCCAGGTAGTAGCCGTAGAGATTTCGACAACTGACAAGGACAGCTATACGGATAGATATGGACCAAGTGATAGAAACTCCCACTGAGCGATACACAAGAGAACTGCAGGACTCTGGCTTCACAGCTGATTCCGCTCAGCGTATGGCTGTGGATGAGCTCCAGAATCTCTTTGATCGAATTTTGATGAGACGACAGCGAGCCGCGTCTTTTCGGGGGCGCATCGAGGCCGGGCTTGGGCGTGCACTGGAACCTGAGAAAGGCCTGTATTTTTGGGGAGGTGTGGGGCGTGGCAAAACTTATCTCATGGATATGTTCTTTGAATCGCTGCCGTTCGATGCCAAGCTGAGAGTACACTTTCATCGTTTTATGCAGCGCGTGCATACGCAACTGAGTGAGCTTGAAGGTGAAAAAAACCCTCTGGAATTGTTCGTGCGACAGCTCTCCCGCGAGACTGAGCTTATCTGCTTTGATGAGTTTTTCGTAAGCGACATTGCTGACGCGATGATTCTTGCTAATTGCCTGGAGGCTATGTTCCGTCAGGGGATCACTCTTGTCGCGACGTCCAATATCGAGCCCAGAGGCCTGTATAAAGACGGCCTGCAAAGATCAAGATTTCTCCCGGCGATCGCGTTACTGGAGAAGCACACTAAAGTGCTCAACGTTGACTCCGGTGTGGACTATAGATTGCGCACCCTCGAAGAGGCAGCACTGTTTCATACGCCCGATGACCACGCAGCCGAAAAAGCACTTGTTAAATCCTTCGAAGCTATCTCGCGTCATTCGGAGATCATTGAGTCGGTAGCTCACACGAAGACATCTCGTTTGCAGGTTAATGGACGTCCGATCTTGTGCGAGCGTCTAGCCCAAGGGGCCGTATGGTTCGAGTTCCACGCTCTGTGCGACGGGCCGCGATCACAGAATGATTACATCGAGATCGCTCGAGAGTTCCACACCGTGGTTGTGTCCGGTGTGCCGAAAATGGGGCCGGCTGAGGACGATCTATGCAGGCGGTTCATCAACCTCGTCGACGAGTTTTATGATCGCAACGTCAAGCTTTTGCTGTCGGCTGCGGCCAGCATCCGTGATCTGTACAGCGGAGTACGACTTGAGTTCGAATTTCAACGAACGGTTTCCCGCCTGCTGGAGATGCAATCACGTGATTACCTAGCCCGTGAGCATCGCCCCTGATGCTGCTTTGAGCCGCAAAAAAGTACACTTCGGGAGTCTTGAAAATCACGCCATCAATCAGTAGTATCCGCGCCTCTTTTTTTAGCTCGTGCATAGACCGAAATGAAAACGTATAGCGCGAAGGTTGGTGAGATCACTCACGACTGGTTCCTGGTGGACGCCGAGGGCAAGACGCTTGGACGTCTCGCCAGCGAGATCGCCCATCGACTGCGAGGAAAGCACAAGGCGGAATACACACCGCATGTCGATACCGGCGACTACATCGTTGTTGTTAACGCTGAGAAGGTCAAAGTGACCGGCTCAAAAGCCACCGACAAGCTTTACCATCGCCATACAGGCTACCCGGGTGGCCTCAAAACGATGACATTCGACAAGCTGATCGAAAAGGCGCCCGAGCGTGTGCTGCAGGGTGCTGTCAAGGGGATGCTGCCGCGAAACCCGCTCGGACGCGCGATGTTCCGCAAGCTCAAAGTGTATTCCGGCTCCGAACATCCACATGCGGCGCAACAGCCGCAGCCACTCGAGATTTAGGGTTCCAGATGGCAACGACACAATACTACGGCACGGGTCGTCGCAAAACCTCGACAGCGCGAGTCTTCCTGCAGTCAGGTGGCGGGCAAATTACCGTAAACAGAAAACCGCTAGATCAGTATTTTGGCCGCGAGGTTGCACGGATGATTGTCCGGCAACCCCTTGAAGTGGCTGAACTCACAGACAAGTTCGACATCAACGTCACCGTTCAGGGCGGCGGAAGCTTCGGACAGGCGGGTGCCATTCGCCATGGAATCACGCGCGCATTGATGGACTACGATGAGTCGCTGCGCGGCACCCTGCGCTCCGCGGGCTTCGTGACCCGTGATGCACGTGAAGTGGAACGTAAGAAAGTAGGTTTGCGCAAGGCACGTAAGAAGCCTCAGTTCTCTAAGCGCTAGTTTCGGGAGCCCCCGGTCCTACGGAGCGGGGCCTCTGCAGGGCGTCCGCCTGGGGTGCGAGTTTTGGCTCGCTACACAAAAAAAGCCGGCTCACTCAGAAAAGCCTACTGACACAAAAAGCGACGGTTAACACAGGGACATCGGTTAACACGGATACGCCGGCTAGCACAGATACACCGGCTAACACAGATACACCGGCTAACACAGATACACCGGATACGTCAGTTATTAAGTTGTCGCGGTCCGGCGGTCTCCTGTCTCGGGCTTCAAGTCTTAGATCCTTCTAGTCACAGCCTAAATAAGAGTCACGACTAAATTTAAGTCACGATCGAGTAAGTCACGATCGAGCTGACCCTAAGTTTTCGGACCCACGCATCACCTAACCCGCGCGATATCCAATTACGCGCAACGTTTAACTTGCAATGCTCGACCACTCGCCGCTGCCCGCAATGGCCTCCTATCGATGACATGCGATCTGCGTTTTTCAGGCAGATAGGCCGCGGTAGGCCGGCGGAGAGGCACGGTAGACACCCCTTTAGCCGCTCGGGCTTAGCCTGTTGGCAAATGTCGATTTCCTTAGCCCAAGCAGGGCGACATCCTGTTCTCTTTTGTATGGCTTTTGTCGAGCTTTAGGGGCCTGGGCCGCCCTGAACATCCTTATCCACAAGTTCGGTTCATCTCACGACACAAACGTAGGCTCTGAACACTGCGCCACTGGATGATTAAACGATCAGATATTGACCCAAGATCGCTGCGATCTACGTATACCCCTACAATTCGTGTTGTCGATGGTTTTCAAACTCTCTACCATCGCGCTCGGAAAAATTCCTGTTCAGACCACTACCGGCTCGGGCACCGCCGCCACAATTGCGGCTCCTGCGTTCACCCGGATGAATTGTGAGAACAGGCCACAAGCGCAGGAAAGTACAGAAACGTACAGAAACGTACAGAAACGTACAGAAAAGTACAGACGATACGGGAGAACGACATGTCTGTTTCGGGCAGTACCATGAGCGGCGACTTAGCGGAGTCGATGGCCCGTGAGATCCCTGCGGGGGAGGCGAATCCCGCTGCTTCAGCGGTTGCAGATCAGACCACTGGACTGAGTAACGATGCCGATTTGGATCTCGATGCCAACAGACGCCGCTTTCTCACTGTAGCGACGAGCGCTGTCGGTGCCGCTGGTGCAGTGGGTATCGCAGTTCCATTTCTTGGATCCTGGAATCCGTCGGCGAAGGCGAAAGCCGCCGGAGCGCCGGTCAAAGCCGACATTGGCAAGCTCGAGCCAGGACAGATGGTCGTGGTTGAGTGGCGAGGCAAGCCCGTCTATGTCGTGCATCGTACTCCGGAAATGGTCGAAGCCCTTGTCGAAAACGATGGCGATCTTAAAGACCCTCTATCCGAGATTTCTAAACAACCGGAGTACATCACCGGCCAGGATAGGAGTATCCGACCCGAGTACTTGGTCGTTGAGGGGTGGTGTACCCATTTGGGATGCGCTCCAAAGTTTCGACCCGAGGTCGGTGCAGCCGATCTCGGAGGTGAAGATTGGAGGGGAGGGTTCTTTTGTCCCTGCCACGGCTCGAAATTCGACCTCGCCGGCCGGGTCTATCAGGGTGTGCCGGCGTCAGCAAACTTGGTGGTGCCCCCCTACTCGTTTGAAGGGGAAAGCGTGGTAGTCATTGGTGTAGACTCGGAGACAGCGTAATGGAAAACATGCTCATTGGGCTGCGTGACTGGGTCGATCAGCGCCTCCCTATCACTCGTGCCTGGAACACCCACATGGGTGAATACTACGCACCCAAGAACTTTAATTTCTGGTACTACTTTGGGGTTTTTTCTCTTCTAGTCCTGGTCAACCAGCTGCTGACCGGCATCTGGCTGACTATGAACTACACCCCGAGTTCCGAGGAGGCGTTTGCATCGGTCGAATACATCATGCGGGATGTCGACTACGGATGGATCCTTCGGTACATGCACTCCACTGGCGCCTCAGCGTTTTTTATTGTCGTGTATCTGCACATGTTTCGCGCTTTAATTTACGGGTCCTACAAAAAGCCGCGCGAGCTGATTTGGATCTTTGGGATGCTGATCTTCGTCGTTCTCATGGCTGAGGCGTTCGTTGGTTACGTTCTGCCTTGGGGGCAAATGTCCTACTGGGGAGCGCAGGTAATTATCTCGCTGTTCGGCGCGATCCCGGTTGTAGGCGAGGATATTGTCACCTGGATTCGTGGTGATTACCTCATCTCCGGCATCACATTAAACCGATTCTTTGCGCTGCACGTTGTCGCCTTGCCAATCGTCTTGCTCGCATTGGTTGTTCTGCACATTCTTGCACTGCATGAAGTGGGCTCCAACAACCCCGACGGCATAAACATTAAGGAAACCAAGGGACCGGATGGTATTCCATTGGACGGAATTAAATTCCACCCTTACTACACCGTCCACGACATTCAGGCCATTGCAGTTTTCTTGTTTATATTTTGCGGCATCATGTTTTTCATGCCGGAGATGGGCGGGTTCTTCCTAGAGTACGCAAACTTCGAGCAGGCTAATGGATTAAAGACTCCAGACCATATTGCGCCTGTTTGGTACTTCACACCTTTTTACTCTGTGCTTCGCGCCGTACCTGACAAGTTCTGGGGCTTTATCGCCTTCGCAGCGAGTGTTGCGATCCCGTTTGTGTTGCCCTGGCTCGACCGTTCGCCGGTGCGTTCCTGGCGCTATCGAGGGAAGATCAATCAGTGGATGCTTATCTTGTTTGTCGCGTGTTTCCTGATTCTCGGTGTTCTGGGTGTTAAGTCGCCAACGCCCGAACGAACCGTACTAGCGCAAATCTGCTCGATTTTTTACTTCGCCTTCTTCCTGTTCATGCCCGTGTGGAGCAGCATTGACAAGACGAAACCTGTTCCTGAGCGCGTCACAATGGATGGTGGCGTCGGTATAAAAGGCACGCTTACTGGGTTCGCCATCATCATGGTACTCACCGTCCTCCCGTTGAAGGTAGTAGGGGCTGAATCGGCGTTTGGTTGCGGAACGATACCTTGCGACGAGGTGAACCTCGACATCCACGATAAGGAATCGTTGCAACAAGGCGCGCAGGTTTATATGAATCAGTGTATGGGCTGCCATTCCCTAAAGTACGCACGCTACAACCGCGTCGCTGAGGATCTTGGGATTCCGCCGGACCTGATGCAGGGCAATCTCATTGCAGACCCCGCGGTCAAGATCGGTGCTCTGATGGATAATGCTATGAATACTCAATCGGCGAAGACGTGGTTTGGGGCCGCACCGCCGGACCTAACCCTAGTCGCCCGGTCGAGGCAGCCCGATTGGCTGTATACCTATCTTCGCAATTTCTACCGGGATGACTCGCGACCGTACGGCGTCAACAATCGCGTATATCCGAATGTTGGCATGCCACATGTCTTATTAGAGATGCAAGGGTTGCTGGAGTGCTCACATGCTGGCGACAGCCATGGTGAAGGCGATCACGGTTCTGGGTGTGAGCTGGTCGAGCCTGGAACGCAGACGGTCGAGGAGTACGACACAACGATCTACAACCTTGTGAACTTCCTAGCCTACGTTGCTGAGCCCATGAAGGCTGAGCGTCAGCGAATCGGGGTTTACGTTCTGCTGTTTATTGCTGTGTTCTACGTTTTTGCTACGTTGCTTAATCGCGAGTACTGGAAAGACGTGCACTAGATGATCGCTGGTAGCCGGGTTCGCGCAATGGGTCCCCAGGGTCTGATGACCGCGGAATCCTGAGCGTAGCGTCGGTGTCTGTGAGCAGAGAAAACGTTCGAGGTGCGGGCGGGGCTAGGGCACTCGGTTACTGGTCCGGTTCGCTGCCACGGTCGCCCGCCATAGCCATTTCGAAGCTACACAGACTTCTTAAAGGCGAAGTAAGAGCGAAATTTAAAGGCGAAGTAAGAGCGAAATAAGCGCGAGAAAAAGTCGATACGAAGCCGAGGCAAAGCAAAAGCCAGCGTAAGACCAACGTAAGACCAACCTAAGATAAGGCGGGCATAAAGCCTACGCGAACGACTCACCGTACATTGTCTGTTCGCAGCGCGTTATGAGCGGCGCCCGCATGGAAAACTGCGGTCACCAAACAGGGCTCTCGCCCTCATACTCAATATCTGTATAATCCATGCGCCGCTCTGGTCGGTGCGGCGATGAATATTGCTTCGTTAGATGAAAAAAGCGTAGAGCGGCGACCACACGACTGTGTATTACTTGTGGGCTCGAAGCTTGGTTGAGCTGAGAGCTCGATTAAGCTCACTGGTGCTTGGTGCCTAGCCGCTTTGTTCTTACGATGGAAGCATAAGAAGGTCCTTACTCGTTAGAGCACTCGTTTTACTTTGGCGACAGGAACACTTACGGAGCGCGCAGACGACGTACTTCGTTTACCAGTAATTTTACATCTACTTGTACATCCACTTGGTACGCAGCGGAGACCCTTTAAAGGTACGTAAACGAGTATCCACATTTGTCCCAATAAAACACCCAGCAAAGAACGCAACAACGTGGAGCCTCGCTTGTCTTGGTACCTCCGCGCAATGCCAACGAAGCCAACATCGTTTTAACGCCGCAGATTGCGGTCAAACTCTCGCCCGGATGATCAATTCTTCATGATTTTTTACTCTGATCCTACTTCCCATTACAGTCATCGTGTTCGCATTGTTCTTGCAGAAAAAGGCGTGACTGCTGAGGTCATCGATGTGGATCCTACGCATCCACCCCGCGAGTTGTCAGAGCAGAATCCTTACAATTCACTGCCCACTTTGGTGGATAGAGAGCTCTCACTCTACGAAACTCGCGTGATGATGGAGTACCTTGACGAAAGGTTTCCACACCCCCCGCTTCTCCCGGTTTATCCGGTTGCCCGTGCCGAAAGTCGATTGTTCATGCATCGAATTGAGCAGGACTGGTGTAACTTGATTGAATCGATTCAAAACTCGCGCAGCGATAACGTGGTTAAACGGTCGGTAAAAGAGCTGCGCGAAGGTATCTTGGCGATTGCTCCGATCTTTGCCGAAAAGCCGTTTTTCATGAACGATGAGTTCACGCTTGTCGATTGCTGCATCGCGCCTATTCTGTGGCGCTTGCCGAGCCTTGGAATTGATATCCGACCCAGCAAGCAATCAAAACCATTGTTCACGTATATGGACAACCTTTTTAAGCGCGAGTCTTTTCAGCAGAGTCTGACCGAGCAAGAGCGAGAACTTCGCCTTTAAGTCTAGGTCGGCAACTCAGCTAGCTCTCTGCTTTCGGGCGTCTGTGATCGGACGACTCGCGTCTGGCTCTTGTGCGATGGTTTATCGGTGCTGTGGGCAGCCAGTTCAAATACTTCAGCGTTGTTGCATACAGGCATGCCCGGCTGGTCGAAAGTCGCGCCCCGTCGTGTCTTGGTTATAAAAACAGGGCTACCGCCTCAAGAATGTGTTGTCGCCTTTTGCAATCCCGATGCGATAATGTCGTTTTGACGATCAATACGATGCGCCACGTTACTGCAGCCGTCACCAATTCGTACGAAAATAGTGCGACATGAACTTGTCGTGTGTCTTCAAAACCAACCGCGTCTAAGGATGATCAGAGCGTTGCGATGAGCGTCTTCGAACAGATTTTCTGGCAACTGGCTATCAGGGCGGCAGCAGACATGGTGGTCTCGAGGTGACGCAAACACGACTTACCGGGGATGTTTCGATAGGCCTTTCGAAAAAATATTGTGAATTCTAGCCGACCCTACCTGCTTCGCGCGCTTTACGAATGGATTGTCGACAACGGCTGCACACCGCATGTCATTGTCGATGCGACGCAGCCAGGTGTCGAAGTGCCCAATCAATACGTAAAAGATGGACAGATCGTCCTGAACTTGTCTCCCTCGGCTGTCATTGAACTGCAGTTGTGTGACGATCATGTGAGTTTTAATGGGCGCTTCGAAGGTAAGCCGACCGATGTGCACATACCCGTTGCCGCTGTGCTTGGTGTTTACGCAAGAGAGAACGGCCAAGGCATGGCGTTTGAACCGGATGGCGACGATACGGATCCACCAGACGACTCCGGAAATCCACCAACACCATTGAGACGTTCCGGGAAGCCTAGTCTCAAGGTTGTAAAGTAGAAGCAAAAGAGCTGGAAGCAAGAGAGTGCGTTTTACGATCTACCGTTTGATTGTTAGCAAAAATTCTAACCGCGCCCCGTGTAGTGCTCACTTTTCGTTACTCGGCTGGTCTCTCAAGTTTAAGTCGCAGCGTCATCGATGTACTCGAACAGTCGCACGACGCGTTGCACGCCCGACACGTTGGCAGCAGAGTTTGCGATTCGCTCAGCTTCTTCGCGCGTGACAAGACCCAGTAAAAAAACGACTCCATTTTCGGTCACCACCTTTACGCGCAGACCCGGTGTACGGCGACCTGTTAGTAAAAAAGTCTTTACCTTGCTCGCTATCCATTTATCCGCGGCACGAGTGATGGCAGAGCTTGCAGCAGCCACCTCAAGCTCATTATAGATTCGTCGCACGTCCCTAATCTTGCGCACTACGTCGTTGGTTTTTTGGCGGAGTGTTTCGGTGGGCACTTGACCGGCCACCAGCACGTATCCGTTGTAACTCTGTACAACTAGATGGGCATCATCGTAGCCATCGTCAGCCGCATGAAGGTTCACGATTGCCTTCGTTTCGATGGTTTCGTCTGCCAGACGCTGGTAAAACGTTCGCTCACCCGGATCGTCTTTGATTTCTTCTGAACCAAACGCCACAAGTAGAGTTGTGCATCCGGCAAGCGCCGTAGTCGCGATGAGGACACCGCAGACCCGCAGCACGCAAGCCCACGCAGGCTCCCAAGCGTTACCAACCAAGTCTTCTATTCCTTTTCCCTGCCCGCTAGTGCACTGCCTAGGGATCGAACTGACTCAATCCCGATGGAGTGACCAATCGTCCAATTTCCTCGTAGCTGTTCTTTGTCGCTACCCTTTGTCGCAGCCCTACTGCTGAGAGAAGCAGCGTCTGTCACTACTACCCCCCAATCAATCTGCGCTGAAGCAGGGTGAATAGGCAATGGCCCGCCTGCAGTATCTGCTCCCGTAGCATACTGCCGTCACACACCATTAATGGGATGCAGCTCACCTGGCTAAGTTCCTGCCGGTCTGACAGCAGTATCAAATTGACGTTTCTGGGCACGCATAATTCGATTGCTGATGAAACAAGGCTGTTGTCGCCGGAGCTATCGAGAAGGCAAACAACGTCGCCATCTCGGCACAGTGCTCTCAGATCTGTTTGCCATTGGGACGATTCGCCTGAGCTAGCTTCCTGAGCTACGGCCAAGCAAGGCAGTGCCGTGTTCGACACACCACCTGTGCGTTGAGATACCGCAAAATACCGCGCGAGTTCCGCATCACTGGCGATTCCGCACAGCACAATCTTATGGTCGCCTACGACACAACTCATAAGTACGTCACAAGCGGTTTCGATCGCGGGAGCAAGCAGATCCACCTGATTGGTAATGCAGTCGATCCGCTTATGGTATTCACCGGCGATATACCCGTAGACATCTTTCATAACCGTCTTCGAATCTCTTTGCATGTTTGATGTGCACGTCCACCTGACTTCAGGGCCATTAGGCTACAAAAGCTCCAGGTATCCATCGTGCTGAATAGCTGTCGGCCGCTCCGTTTCGCATCCAGACAATCACGTCGAAACGACAGGGCAGATGCCTTAAGTGAGGTTGCTGCTGGAGATAAAGGGCAGCGCACCGCGAGATTTTACACTGCTTTTTTCGAGTAACGGATGCGACGGCTCCACCGTGAGAGAATGTGCTGCGGGCTTTTACCTCTATAAACAAGAGGCAGTGTTCGTTCGTTGCAATAAGGTCGATCTCGCCGACGCGACTGCGAAAGTTTCGACACAACACGCGATAGCCACTGTTAGCGAGCATAGACGCTGTTTTTGCCTCAAAAAGAGTACCGATGCTCTTGGCAGTCCTTTTTTCTCTGTTGTTCGTTGAGCGTTCTTCTTTGGATTCTCTTGATCTGCCAATCACCGCCCGTCCTCCTTGACTTGGTGATCCCAGTCTATGCTAATGCTGCGCGAGCAAACCTCGGTTTATTTCGGTCATCACCAGCTCACGACGCATGACGCCTGCAGAGTCAGATTGCAGAACGGCGCTGCGTCCACGCAATACACCGCGAAGTTCCGGTGCGCTGCGATGGAAACGCGAAGCGAGGAGATAAGCATCATTACCGAGTGCGAAGAGCGCACTGAGGCTTTGTTGGACCTGTATCGGTGCAGGTTTCTCAGCGTTTGGCATCCGCCAGGGCATTGCGAGAAAAGCCAGACCCTCTAGGTCACGATTCGCCCTCGGATCATCGCTGCCACTATCTGCGGTGGATACGGCATAAACGGGAAGGTCGCCCGCGTAGTGGTAGTTGAGAAGCGGTTTGATGGCCCGCGCTTCTTCGTGCGATTTACACAGCAGGATCACCACATCAAGATCGTTCCGTCGGCGCTCCTGAACTTCGATCGGCAATCCGATCAATTCACGCATTGACCGTATGCGGTCCGAGCTTTCGGTCAGATCTAAGGCGGTACGAACGACGTCGGAGCCGGCATCTATCTGACCGTATATACCCATGGATGCAATTCTTCCTCCCAGGCTATTCCACTCAGAAAGAAACGCACTCTCCATGCGCTCGCCCCAGTCACCCTCGGGCCGAAGAACCACTGCACGGCGAAGTCCGTTCGCGAAGGCACTGTTTGCGAGTTGAATGGCTTCGTCTTCCGGAGCCAGCGACAAAAGCCGTATGAAGGACGCATCGCTTGACACTCTTGCCTCCGGGCGGTTCAACGTTACTAGCGGTACGTTGGATTCGTTAAGTCGAGCTACCCGTTCCACATCAAGCTTCGAGAGTGGACCCACGACGACATCTGCACCCTGGGTGAGTGCTTCGCGGTACGCGTCTTCAATGTCGAGAAAGCGCTCGGTATCGATGGGCAGGATACTCTTCAGTTCACCCCGCAATCGCATGCCAGATGCGTTTCTCTTGTCACCTGTCATCTGGTGGTTCTTGTAAAACGCCGAGAGCACTCCATCGGCCAGTGCCTCGCCGGCACGGGCGAGAGGTCCAGACAAAGGGACAAGAAGCGCTACTTTCTGAATCGAAAGATCTCGGTCAGCGGCGTCAGCGAGCTTGGAAGCTAGATCGCTTGCGGGATGAGTGGGGTACCTGCGAATCCACGTGTTGATCGCGCGCGCGATGTCGGACGGCTGGTCTAGCTGTACTGCCTGAGCGAGGTCCACCCATGCCTGGAACTCTCCCGACACTTGTTCCCTTGCGGCTATCCGACTTTCATCGCTTAGCTTCTGGGCCAGGGTAAAGAACAGCTGTCCGTACTCACTACGTTTCTCGACTGGGGTTGGGAACGCGCAAAGTCGTGCGATGAGCAGCATAGCCTGCTCGACCTGCCTGCTCTGTAATGCTTGTGCGAGCTGCAGTTGCAGTAGGCGAACACGAACGGCTGCTTGCGAATCTCTGAGATCTACGGTCTTTTCAGCAAACAACCCTAAATCACCGCGTTCGTAGTTGATCTGAGCGTCGAAGAAGGCCAGCCAGTCCCGCGTCTCGGAGGCATCGTAGTCTGCCCTGTCCGTTGGCCGCTCAACTTCATCTACGTAATCTGGGCGGTTAAGACTATCGCCTACCGCGTTTGCCACTTCTTCGAGTGCAAGCTTTGCTGCAAACCAATCGTGCCTAGCAAGCGCTGCCTCCACTCGTGTGAACTCTGCAGGTGCCGCGAGATCCAGGAATGCACCTTCCCCTGCCAGCTCGTCAACTAGCTCCTCCGGTGGTTCGACGGTTTGTTCTTCTTCGCCTGAATAGCTAACGCGACCGGGTGGGCGATCCGGAGTGCTGCTGCAGGCTGTAAAAAGCAACCCGGCTGCCAGGGTCATTGCTAGTGTCTTTACCAAAGTCCTCACCAAACTCTTTACCCGGGTCTTTAAGAGTAGGAATCGCCCCCCACCAATCCACGAAAAACTACGCCGGACGTCGGCGTGATAGCTCGACTCTTGGGATGTAGATGACCGAATCTTGAGCATGCTAGGCTCGTATGTGTGCACTGGCTAAGGATATTCGAGCGACTAGTATAAGTGCCTGTCCAATAAAAGTGCCCGACAAACGCACGACCAAGAGCAGACTATTTGCAAACGGCGCTTCATATCGTAGCAACCCCGATCGGCAATGAAGGTGATTTGTCACCGCGTGCGCTGGATGTTTTGCGCTCCGCTCACATCATTGCTGCGGAAGATACGAGGCGGACAGGGGTATTACTGAAATCGCATGCTATAGACGCGAAACTAGTCGCGTATCACGATCACAACGAGGAGCAGGCCGCCGAGACCGTCTGCGCAGCCATCCAGCGTGGAGAAGACGCGGTGTTGGTTTGCGACGCGGGAACGCCCGCTGTTTCAGACCCCGGATATCGGCTAGTTCGAATGGCCCAGGATTTGGGTATTGCAGTGGTTCCGGTTCCTGGGCCTTGCGCTGCGATCGTCGCGCTAAGTGGATCCGGTATTGCGAGCGATCGGTTTTTCTTCGAGGGGTTCCTGCCCGCAAAACCCCGGGCCAGGCGGGACCGAATCGAGGCGCTGAAGGTGTACCCCCACTCTCTTATCTTCTACGAAGCGCCGCACCGATTTGCAGACACGTTGCTCGACATGGTGGATGTGTTTGTAGGTGGACGGGAGGCGGCCCTGGCGAGGGAGCTAACAAAAACGTACGAAACCATCCGTCGCACATCGCTTGCTGAGCTCTTAGACTGGGTTAATCGCGATCCAGATCAACAAAAAGGGGAGATTGTTTTGATCGTAAGCCCCGCGAAGTCCGACGAACAGAAGCTGCTAAGTAAAGAGGCGCTGCTTTTGCTGACTACGCTCGCCGAGTATGTTCCCGCTCGCAAGGCGGCAAAGCTGGTGAGTTCGGTGACGGGTGTTAAAACATCAATCTTGTACGACATTATCGTTGCGCAGCGTAACACTTGAACCATCGAAAGCGCCCCGTTAATCTGACGCTGGAGTTGGCTAGACGATCGCTTCATAACACACGCCGATGCGCGGGCCTCGAGCCGTGCGAATTGTTCGTGTAAGTGTGCAGAGGAAAGTCCGGGCTCCATAGGGCAGGGTGCCAGGTAACGCCTGGGGAGCGAAAGCTCACGGAAAGTGCAGCAGAAAGTAAACCGCCGGGCCGCGCATGCGAGGTCAGGTAAGGGTGAAAAGGTGCGGTAAGAGCGCACCGCGTAGCTGGTAACAGCTGCGGCGACGGTAAACCCCACTTGGAG
>JBCCNK010000007.1:0-37551 GCA_039025875.1 Pseudomonadota bacterium | reverse complement strand
CATCGAGCATGCACAGCAAACGGCAACGCAATGGCTGTGGCGTTACAATCACGAACGACCCAACATGGCGTTGGGCGGTATCACCCCAAAACAGAAGTTGGCTATGGCCGCTTAAGCTCTACTCGCACGCGCGATCAAAAATGGGGGGAATACATAGGGACGTTACGATCCCGCCCGACAGCGTTCCTGCTACGAGCGACGGATCTCCATTTGAGTAAATTGAGGCGGCAGCGATGATCGCTCTCGCGAAAACGGTAAATGCAGGAAAGAGTAGGAGCTGGAGAACTGCGCTAGTCACAAACACCGCTAGTCGTTACTCCTATTCAATCTAATGACTCTCAACGTGGTGTCTCACCGCAGAGAAAGAACAACACCATCATCACTTTCACTTCCGCCCTTTCCATGTTCTCGGATTATTTCAAAAATCCAGTCAAAGACCGTCGGACCCGTGCATGACCTGGCTTTCTGAATCTGTACCTCAACACTGCTTGCATTCTTAGGATGGCAAGTCGAGAGCCGCTTTTCTAGTTGTCTCACGGTCTCGGCATATCCAAGTGCTTCCCTGGAAAGGCTAGCGTTTTCCCAGACAATTTCGAACCCAGCCTGTGGCGTGCCGAATCCACCCCGAAGGATGTCATTAAGTGCATCCAAATTCCCGTTCCAACGGTGCTCGCCGAGCACCACATCCGAGAAGTGCGCGGCGAACTCCTCCAGCGTTTGAAACGCACTTCCGTCTAGAGTGTACTGCTTCATAGAAAACGAGAGGAAACTGCGTCACTCAGCAATGCTTCCATCACGGTGACTCAAGGCTCCTAAGCTGATTTACCTGCATTCTTTGTGGAAACAACAAACCCGGATTCTAATTGGAGCCGGCTGGGTAGGCGTCGAAGAAATAGGCTTCTCCATCCTGGAAAGCTTGATCAAAGCTCTCGATGGATTCAGGCTCCGCGAAGTCTTCGCGCTTCACTAAGCGTTTTTCCTCTACGGTCACTGTACGCCAGCCCCAACCGGATAATGCCGATTCCGCAATTCGCAGTGCGTGATCGACGTCAGACACACGAACCCAAACAGACACAAAGGCGCCGCCATACTCGAGTGTCTCGATTCGCCCAGGAGCAGGCTCCACCTCAACGGAAAGAAAAACCATATTCCTTTTCAGTCCCACCAAAGGTAGACGGCTTTCGACGCCTTTAGGTAATCGCCGATTTCACCGACTTCGCCAGACCCTTGGTCCACGATATCTGGACAGAACGCGTATATCTCGTTCGAGAATGCTTCGATATCCTCCGGTAGTCTGTCCAACGTGAGCTCGATCGTATCCGTCTCAGCGTGCCATATATCGACGCCATATAAGGCATCCCACTCCTGCAGCTTCGCGACAATATCAGCGTTGGTTAGGCCATAGTTGATACCGTCCGTTTGGGCCGCTCTCAATACATCAAACTGGTCGTTCGAGGAAATCACGACTAGCTCGGCTCCAGCAACGCTGTCCTCAGAGAGATTGCGAGTCGTGCCAATAAACGCGAAAGCCCCACTGGGAAGTCGACGCCGAACTTCTGTCAGCTTTTCGCGTGCCTCGTCTTCCGGCACCAAGACTGATATCGCCCCCTCGAACTTTTCACGGCCGAAGTCTCGCGTCGAATAACTGCGAACTGTGGCGTTAAACTCCTCGCTAAAAACCGCAGTTAACTTCTCTAGGCTCGGTGTTGCATGCACGGGATTAGCCATTAGCAAGAGAAAGAGTAGGTAAATCCGCCACATAGTGTTCTCCAAAAGTGCCCAAGACCCAATCTCTTCGTTACGACCGACGCGACCGTCGGCGACGAGACGCTTTGCGAGTCAACGGACGTCAGCTGCAAAGCACCCTTAGATTTCCTTCCTCGCCTCCGGACACGCTTAGTCTCTGTGACCGTCATTCGAATTCTCTCTCAATCTCTGGGAGCAAGTCCTTTACCCAACCAACTGAGTCTTCGCCAAGAACAAACGGCGGCTCGCCGCCCTCCGCAAAAAGCCCCCCTGTTAACTCTGCAAGCACCGCCGCAGCAATCATAGAGGTCGCTAACTCGCGGAAATCAGACCGCGTCACTAAAGTCACGAGAAAGTCGCAATCTCCGAGTTGCGCCCTCTCCTCATCCGAAAGAAGTCCCTCCTCAACAAGCTGATCAAGATCGGTCGCTTCGGCCCAATATTCAAAACCCGCCCCCTCGCCCTTGTACTTGCAAGGCAGAAACCCCTCGAAATCCGAGACCTCGAAGTCAGAGTCCATTTCCATCGCAAAACCATGCTCTGCGATCGCATTCGCCCAGAGCTCCGGTGTTGGCATTCTCTCACGCTTAAGGAAGACATTGTTTTCTACAGACATCGCGCGCTCCTCTCCCGCAATCCAACGCCTGGGCTCAGCAGTATCTGACTAAACCTCATGGCCTTCATCCCCAAACCCATTTTTGCTGAGATAGACATGTAGCGCACGAATTGCACTCGTACCATGCTCTCCCCAATGAATCGAGAAGTTGAAGCTCCACTCCCAACGTGCCTCCGCACGACGACCGAGTTCAAATAGCCTTAATCCAGTCGCTACGTCTCGGTAGATATCCGAGAAGTCATCTCTTAAGTCGCCAATAACGGGTTCCTCAGGAGGCAAGACGGTTGAATCGAAAACTTCGCCGTAATAGTCGAACGGCAGCTTCGCGGCACGTTCTGCGACTCGGCGGCATTCATCGATACCAACTCGTAGTCCGTGATCCTCCTCCGGTAGCTCACGCGTGTATCCGTCCGGAAGATCCAAAGCTGACCTGTACAAGTCAACAAGTCGTTGAAGCGCATCCTTCGGCGCCCAGGAATTGGTCTCGTCATCTACCCAGTCGACAAAGCGGCGCGCTTCAGTCGCGAACAACCCAACCGCAACATCTTCTGGCGCCAGCGCAGTCAGACCTAGCGCCCCCGCTCGCCCGTCTTATCGACGCAGCACGCGGCTCGCGACACCGAGGCGATCATCAATACCAGGCAGGCCATGATCAGCGGCGCGCTATGACGCATCGAGTCTTTCCTTCAGATCAGACAAGGCTGCGTGCCACTCACCTGGTGCATCAGATGCACTCCACTCGTCGTTGAGCTCGGAATCGCTTCCAACGCGGCTCACCGCCTTTATTGCTTTCGACAGAAGCGGCTCAGTTAACAGGAAACGTGATCTTTGGACCCATGCAGCTAAATCCGGCGGCAGATCTCCAACCGGCCTGAGATTTTTTGCCGCCAACGCTTCCGCCGCGACAAGAGCAGCAGATGCCTCCGGCATTTCGAGATAGTCGGCTGCAAGCGCCTCGTCGAGCGCAGCGATCAGAGTGCCTGAATCATCAGACTCTACAAGCACCTCGAGGAAGTCGAGCGCGTCGTCGTTATCGGAAGTGCCTGCCCCAAATGCTCCCACTACGTCTCTCCTATTGCGATGTAACGCTTTGTATCGGCGGCTCGCCGCAGGCCCACCTGACTACACGCTCCGCTCACGCCTCATTGTAGATCACAGGCATTTTACCTTTCCATTGACCCCATAGGTCGGGGTCAGAAGCCAGATCAACCATGAAATTTGCCACATTGATCCTGCTAGTCGACCCAGCGTCAAAGATGACGTTTCTTGTTGGAGAGGGGTGAACCGAATATTGGGTAACGCTGTCTTCATTCGTAAGCCCATCTGGCCTGACGACTACCCACTTAATAAACTGGTCGTCCTGCCCAATATTGCATCTAAGGAAATCTGCTACCTGTTCATTATCGGCATGCGGGGGAACCAATACCCTCACTATCGAAACAACGATTCTCTGAGACAGTGGTGGAACTTCCGGAATATCGCGATTGCTGTTACCCGTGGTGTTCATCAATACGATTTTGATTTTTCTGTCTGGCTTAAGCGTTTGTATCGCCCCGGAAATCTTCTGAATTGCATCCGTAACCAGGCGTCGAGGCTTCCCATAGACCCCTTTAAGAGTCAGGTTGTGGCCGAGACACGAGAACACAAAATTCGATTCATTGAGGAGCGGGATCAAATCGCTCTCAGACATTTCGCCGAGGCTGGCGGAAATCTCATGATAGTTCGGAAACCTACTGGATTTATCCATATGAGAACTTGATGGCCTGACAATGGCATATACATTAATCCCACGATCCAGCAACTCAGCGACAAGTAGACTCCCGGTCGCTCCGCTCGCACCAACGACTAATGCGCCGCTCATTCTGATGCGACTTGATGCATAGCGTTGGCCGTCCGCTCGAATTGCCTATTAGGCGGCAATTCAAAGCCTCCACTGTTCGCTATGCTTCTCAAGGGTTGCACGCATTGGCTTTGAGAGGCGCTTAAGCACCTCGTAGACCTCCTCTTTAGTGAAACTCCCGAGTGCAAAGTCTTCGACAAAAGATATCTCGAGGGCGTTGTCGACATCGTCACCTGATCCATCAATGAAGGTCTCAATCAGTCTAAACGCCTTTTCGAGGTACCAGAACCTACCGTCTCGAACGGCCTTCTCAACATGCCCTCTGAATTGTGAAACCTCCAGGTGAACATACCCACTGAGTTCGTCGTTGAACCCATCTAGACCATCCGGGAATTGTGAGAGGAGCGTCTCAATGAACTCTGTGCGTCGAGACATGCTTTTGCTTCCTAGGGTCTAACGTTAGCCGCACTAGTTCATTACTTTGCCATCTTCTGAGCCGAAGCGCTCTGGAGTGTCGTACTCGACACGGTGCGGTGTATCCCGCCCGATAACGTGCGCCGCACGACACTATGTTCAATAGCTTTAGACAAATATGGGCCGATTGTGATCACAATCACAGCGGGCAGCGTGAACTGGTGCGACGCTTCACGGGCATCCAGAGTCCTTCCACCAGTCCTTTCTCATTTAAGGGGAGCAATGAATGAGCAATCCGTACGATAGCCCGGCTGTTAAGCATCCGTCGGTCCTGGGCCCGACATTGAAATTCAAGGGTGAACTGATCGCCGATGAGAACCTTCTGATCCACGGTGCAGTCGAGGGCTCTATCAAGCACTCGTCGTTGCTAACCGTGGCCGAACGCGGTCAGTTGAATGCCAACATCACAGCCGAATATGTCGCGATTGATGGCAACGTGACGGGCGATATTGGCGGTAGTAAGTCCGTTGTGGTCAGCGCCGGTGCGGATGTGAATGGCAACATCTACAGCCCGGTTGTCACGCTGCGCGAAGGTGCCAAATTCAATGGGAAGATTGATATGAGCGGCAGGACGGCAGCACCTGCCAGCAAGAAGAAATCATCACGTGCTTCGGCGGCAAAATCCGATGCATCGGTAGACGCCAAGCCGACAGACAGCAAAGACAAAGACTCGGCTAGCGCCGCCTAATCCTCGAGGAGAACCGCAATGAGTGATACTGAAATCATGAAGCGTCCAACCTGGGGTGATCAGCCCGCGTTGACCGATTCGCAAGTCATTAACCTGAAAGATGTACCTGACTCGGTACGCCAACAAGACAGCAACTACGATTCCGCTGGCGATCCCATTGTATCGACACTCGGCGAGACCCTGCACTTCAAGGGCGAATTATCGGCTGGCGAAGATCTCATCATCGAAGGTACCGTCGAGGGCACCATCGACCAGGGAGCCTGCAGCCTCACCCTGAAACCCAAAGGTCGCATCAAGGCCAACGTCAATGCGACGAAGATCTTCATCGAAGGTACGGTCGAAGGCGATCTGCATGCCACGGTGAGCGTGACGGTACGCGAATCTGGCAAGGTGACCGGCAACATTGTGTCTCCGGTGGTCGCCATTACCGAAGGCGCCACGTTCAACGGCACGATCGAAATGCGGGACCCGCAAGAACCGAAGAAGTAGTCTCAGGATCCAGGCGCAGCGTCGGCACGGACCACCGGTGTCGACGCTGCATCATGGATGCCGAGTCCCCCTACACGCCCAAGGCATTCGTCAAGCTGAATCTCTTGCCTATGCAAGCAGATAGCTCGTTCAAATCCATCTACCGACAGGCTTACTCGCCAGCTACTCGAAATCACTAAGGTCATAACCCATCTCGGCCAGTCCGTCTCGATAGCAGGCAGCAATGGCGGCCGCCCTCTCATCAACGGACTCTTCAATGGTCATTTCCCCGTTCATGAAAGCCTCATAGTGCGAGTCGTCCCGGCGACTGGGTTGCCACCAATATTCAATGTGCCAATCGTCGTCCAATTCAACCGCACACCATCCGCACGGCAGTTTGGAGTGGACCGGTTTGCAGGGTTTAGCCACGAGATCCGGCGACACCCGATGAATGATTGAAATCTCGAGTGTTCTTTTCCTTTCACTGATCCGTCCCGCTGGAAAGAACGCGACGCCACTCTCGACCCTGGCAACGCCCCACATCCCGGTTGCCTGAAAAAGGGCTTCCCACTCCGGATCATCTTCGACAACAACTTTTCCGCTACTGCCGCCATCTTTAGGGTCAGCGTAGACCTCATGGCCTTCGCGAACTCTCGGAACGTTGACTATGCCCGTTTGAGTCACTCGCCAAAACTCGCTTTTATCCAGCTTTAGCTGAAGGGCATCGTAGGCGTTTCGGTTTTCCTGAAATTGCCTCGAGACTAGAGACTCAAAGGGAGGCCACGTACTACACGCTGACAGTGCCGTCAGCGACAGAAACGCGAGCATCAAACGTCTAACGAACACCATACGGGTCAGGTTACTGGGTTTACTGAGATAGGAACTGATAGAGGGGTAAACCGCCTAATCTCAGTTGCACTAGAGACGCGGCGAGTAGCTATCGACATGGCAACTCCGAACTATTAAGGACTAGCGCTTCCATTTCTGAAGTGAACCGCCGCGCATATTCTGTAGCGAAAAAATACAACTCGCTCTCGTGTTCTCCGATTGGTCTGCTCGCTTGCGTTTCCAGCGGAACCACCCCATTCGGCCAGCTACAGTCCAAACGAAGTCGACGAAAGACTTTCGTCGACCCGTCCGGTTGCTCAATCTCGACCTCTAAGACCAAGTATCGGCCCTGTGAATGGACTTGACGAGCCGCGTCTTCTGGCTTGGTGCCTGACTCAAATCCCCACAAGTCTGCTGTGTCGCCTGTATCCGTGCTCGAATAAAAAGTCACTACAACCACGAAAAAGACACTGACGACTATCGCAATCAAGAGCTGATCATGACGCATTTTCAACGTGTCGCCTAACTCCTTTAGCAGCTGCTCGCGGTAGGCGCGTCCATCGGTTCGAACCTGTTACGTGCTGAGACGCTCAGAACACTGAAAATCTTTGCAAACAACGATAATTCTCGACTCGGACCTAAACTCGATTTCATGAATGAGGTACTCACCTTCACGTAGCCTAATCTCGTGGCGCATGATATCGCCGTGATATGTGTCCGCCCAATTGTAAGGGTTAAGCAAACCCGTGATTTCATAGCTGTCAATTCCTGCGTAAGTCAGGATTATGGACCGATCATGCATTGGCCCGAGCAGCTCAATTTCAATCGTAGGCTCAGGCTCAAATGGACGTTCAAGTTTACGATTCTCTTTAATGGTTAATGAAGTCATCCAAGAATCGTGCAAGGAATGGGGGCTGTCTAGATTGTGGCGATTCACGTCGGTTGCAAACTCATAGACATGATCGGGAAACTTATCCTTGTGTTCCTCCCTTTAGTTCATGTAGTCGTCGAACGAATCATGCATTACTCAAATTCTCGATTTCACTCCACGCTCTGGCTCGGATGCGCTATCGACGCGGCGAGAGCCTTGTAGCAGCATGGCAATTACCAAATCCGTAGGGGACAGGCGAGGTAGTCCGTTAAGCATTCCGGGTATCCTCCCCTTTCTCCCGCCAAGCGTAGAGCGCTTCCATACGCAGCTTTGCTCGAAGCCTCATGGCTCGATACTCAGCGAACAGGTATGCAACGGCAAATGGGTAAGTACCGTAATAAGGAACGGATATATGGAACCCCATCTTTGGATCATAAAGAAGCACGTAGGATACCGGTATGAGTAGCGCACTAAACAACCAAAGGCGGGAGCTCGCTTTCCACGGATACGCAAACATAGCCCGCCAACTAAACTCCTTTCGGGATACGCACGACACGAGCATTCTGACGGGATACACCAAGAACATAAGAAATGGAGAAATCAATAGGAACGCGAGGGGGCTATCTGAGTAAAGCACGCCCCAAACGAACTCCATATATTCGGCTGCTAGAGACATGACGCGACCGTCCGATTTTCTCGCCCAGCTGCAAGAACGAAGTGGGCCATTCTCTCGCGCCTGCACGAGAGGTGGGTAGTCCTTCTCTTCAGCTTGAACGACAAGTTATGGTGCATCTGTGAGGCGCTGAGAATGATTCGATGTGTGTTTCGCGCCGAGCCAGAGCGCAACCATACAGGCAACCAGACCGACCACTAGACCGCCAAGTATGTCCACCGGAAGATCAACTCTTGGAATCATTGAGCCTGAACTCTCAGTCATCGAAATAACGATTTCCCCGACAAAAACGTATGAAGCAACGCTGACCAGTAGATATAGAACGACGCCAGGTCCAACAAATGCAGGACCCGCGATTCGAGCGCCAAAATAGAACGAGATTGCTACCGCCAAGATCCGAGGGAGTTCGTTTTGATCAGTAGTCAGGAACCATTCAGCAAGCAGCTCTGCCACAACGCCAAGGGGGATTAACAAGGCGATGGTGCCGAGCGCTCCGATGGCAATGCGCTTGTTCATGCAGATACACCATAACGCTTAAGCTCCGCTGCCCTATCGACGCGGCGGGCGGCTTGCGACAGCAAGGCGTTCGCCGTGTCTCTAGAAGTCCGCTGCAACTGCTTGAGTTGTTCCCTACTCGTATGCATTGAACCGAAAGATCCGATACTCATACTCCCACTCCTGCTCACCATTCTCCCCGCGAGCTGGCCAATCAGTATCAACCTTGACGTTTACAGGATACCCGTACCGGGCGTCAAAACTGGTCGAATACTCAAGATAGTGCAGCGGTGGATTAAAGAATGTGATGGTCTCAACAAAGAGGTCGACGATATCTCTTGTGAGATACGACTCCTCAACCCGCTGCAAGTGGTCCGCGCACTCGGCGTTTAACTCTAGGATTGTCGCTTTCGTCTCTCCGTTATTGTGGCGAACTCGCACCTTCGCCCATTCGCAGTCTTTGTACAAATACTGGATCTGAAACGAATACTTGCTAATAGACTGCTCGCGCCATGTGCGCATTGCTGTGGCAACGTCATCTTGGGTTTGCCGGGGTTGTTGAGCGGTGCATCCCGCGCCAACCGCCAGTAGCAACAATCCGAGCAAACTACGGAACATGACGCCTAGGCTCAACTGTACTGAAGACGGTCCCCAACACCATCGACGTCAACTGCGGCTGCATTCTAGGTCACACAAGAAGGACATACCGTTTCACTCCGCGCTTACGCCATTCTTTGAGCGCCCTTCGCGAATCAACCGCCATCGTTCACGTCGCGACAATTTTCTCTTCGTTCCGATCCATCGATTCTCTCCAGAAACTCCAAACTTCCTGGCAATCCAAACGACAAGGTCATCTGAAATCGGGCCTAACGGTAGCGTGCCTGCGATGACGTATATCCAAAGCCAACTATGTAATACCCCCGCAGCGATAAGGAGGCCTCTCTCAATAGTCCAGCACAAGACTGAGAGCTGCCAAGTGGGATAGAACGATACGTCGCAATTGCGCGTCATGTTCTCCGCCTAACGCCCGGGCTCAGCTGTACTATCGACGCGGCGGGCGGTTTGCGGCAGCTGCATGTTATGCGGCACAGCGCCACGACGAAACACCCTTGCGGCTCTAGTTGCCGTCCGCCCTCGCTGAGACAGTAAGGTCATCACTCACTCTCATCCGAGCGCTGAGACCGCTCCTTTTCTGCCAACCGTTTCTGAATACGCTTTAGTTCGCTTTCACGCTTGCGCTTCTCACTGGAGTGGTCCGCGATTACGTACACCAGGGGAACAAGGAAAACGACCAGTCCGAGCCAAAGTATCATGACGAACCTATAGGTAACTCAGCATTCCAGTAGCTCGGTACCCACTCACCACCGAAACCGCCTATTCACTCGGAGTCTAACTATTGCAACCGGCATGTCGGTACTCTTCGGAGTGATCGGGCGAGTTTCAGCTGCCGCTGCTTGTCAGTCGGGCTGCTAGCAATAACCACAGACGCTACCCCCTGAGGAGTCGTCGATACGCTTCAACATAGTCCAAGTAGTACCGCTTCCAGTGCCTCGCACGGAACAGAGTCTCAAAATCTCTATCGCAAAACGAACCAGAAGCCGTCGCCGTGCTCTCCAGCCATGTTTTACGTGCTTCCGTTAGCATCGCCGTCGGCACCGTCGCCCCAAGACCATTGTGTAAATCGAGCACCCCACTCTGATCTCCCATATTCGCATGAATCAAGTACTCGACCCCAAGCTCTAGTCGAAGCCCACTCCTGATGTTCCCCAATACAAGATACCCATAATCTAACCCACGATAGGACTTGTTGATCCGGATGCCGTACTCGGGTTGATTGGGACGGCCTCCCCGCACTACTAGCACTCTTGCAACAAGGTCTGAGGAACAATAGAGATGGTGCCAATCCAGTTCTACTGCTTGCCTTGTACTGCGGTGAGCGTGGGCGTGATCGCCACAAACCATGCTGAGCACACCAAAAAGCAGAACAACGATGCTTAGGCGCGACTCTCGCATGTTTGTCTAACGCCTGGACCCAGCTGCGATTAAGGTTGGAGCTGCGGCAGGGTCAAGTGTCAGCTGCAACGTTTTGCAAAGTTGCACTGGCACGCCCTTCGAAAAACGACTCTGTACCAACATGAATTCCTCTAAAAAACTGATGATGCCAGCAGAACACCCGCAGCCATAACTGGAAAATACAGTAACCAAGACACAAGAATCGAGATAAGCATAAACGTCCCGTATTTTTTCTGAAGCTTGCCCTTTCGCGAAAGAACTAGATCCGTCACATAGAAAGCCGGCGCCAAAAAAAATATCCCGAAGCCCCCTAAAGCCCAATAGCCCGAGCCGACGGCATGGATAAAGTGAAAGTAGGCCTCGCTACTGACGTACCAAAACACAAACCAAGCGGACACGAATACCGCCAGTCGGGCAAAGCGATGTCGAAATATGATCACGCGCTACCTAACTCCTAAGCACAGCTGCTGGTTATAGAGTGACGTTGGCGTCGGAGCGTTAATGAAAGCGCTCACGCCTCCGACGCCCCGACCCTAAGGACAAGAGCTGTCGAAAGCACGCCCAACAGGATCACGACTCCTCCAAAAAGCAATCGCCATTGCCCTCCCGCGATAGGTAGGAATCCGAGTGTGATTCCAGCGCCGGTGACAAAAAGAAGAGCGGAGAACAGAAACCCCATCAACCGACGACTTGCCGTAACGTTCGTAAATGCCGCTTCGATCAGATCAAATAACATTAGATCAACCTCCTTGTTGTACTCCGAAGTTACCTGTCGAGCTAAAACGCCTCAACTCAGCGGCATTATCGACGCGGCCGGTGGTTTGCGGCAGCAAGGCGGTCGCCGGGTCCATAGGAGTCAGCTGCAGCTGCTTGTTAGATTGCTAAGTCATGCGCTCCATTGCTAGCAAAGAACCTCTTACCTGTTCGGTAGTACCTTCAGCTCTCAGATCGAGACGGCACATAGGGCCGAAACTCTTCCTGTCCAGGCTTTTGCCACAACAACGTCCCGCAAGCATCGCACTCATAAAGCAGGCCGGTCAAAACCTCGTGCAAGTTCAACATTTCGTTCGAGACACCGTTCTCTGAAATAGCCGCCTCGATCTCCAAAAATCGTTCCCGGTCTGCATCTCGCACCGTGAACCAACCAGCATCCGGAATCGGTGATAGGTCGTGGATGGTGTCGCAGTTTGGGCATTGGAGCTTCGGCATCCTGCAATCTAACCTATCGCCCAGGCTCAGCTGCGCTATCGACGCCGTGTACGACTTGAGGTGGCAAGGCGGTCGCCGACTCTTTGGAAGTCAGCCACAGCTGCTGGTTAGGTAGCGACGATACTATCTTGATCACTCGAAGAGTCCTTCGTTGCCGGCTCGAGCATGATTCTCTCTCTATCAGGATCGCAAAGCGCTACGCGTACGTATATAGCCTGGCCTTTGGCAAACTCGCTTTTTGCACTCTCTCGAAGCAGCAGCCCTTCGAGCTCTGGCGTTAAAAAAACAAAGTACCCGTATTCGGTAACCATCCGGATAGTTCCATCAAAAGTGTCGCCTATCTCGGGCGGATTGAGCCAAGGATTACCGTTCAGCCTTTTCAATGAAGCGCTGAACTTTTTCCCTTCGACTGCGGTAACCAGAACAGAGACTTCCTGGTGTCGGGACACGAAGTTTTCGATAGAGATTGGTGCCTCTCTCAGATCCCACGTAAGCTCAAGCTCTGTCAAAACTCCCTCGTATGTCCCGCACCGCAAGTACGCACGTCCATCATGGATCTTGTGCACGAAAGCTAGGACAACGTCGTTCGGACGCATTCGCTACCTAACGCCTAAGCTCAGCTGCACTATCGACGCGGCGGTTGGTTTGCGGCAGCAAGGCGGTCGCCGCGTCCATAGGAGTCAGCTGCAGCTGCTTGTTAGGCTGCATGTGTTTAAGTGCTCGCCTCACGTCCATCAATTTGAACTTCCATTCCTTGTGCGACCTGCCCGACCTGCTCAAGCGACAATTGAAACCAGTATTCCACGCCATGTGGGGCATAGTAACTGAATGTGAACTCTCCCTCGGTCGCGTCGAAACCGCCGCAGAATTCCGATCTTTGAAACTGGTCATCAGATTCTTCCGCTGCCCAGATTTCCAACGGTTTGCCCGCTACAACTATCTCTTCGCATATTGCGACTAGGGCATCCGCAAGCGGAATACGATGGTGAGAGGGCACAGCCTAACACCCTAACTCAGCGGCGCTTGACCGCGCCGTGCAGACTTGCGGCAGCAAGGCGGTCGCCGAGTCCAGAGAAGTCAGCTGCAACGTATTGCTACGCGGCACTGTCACCGGACCTGATTTCACCACTGTCCGAAATCGCGAGGTCATCACGTGAATGAAGATCTCTCGGTAGCCCAACGTCCCAGACGAGCCCGCATTTTTGAAGCGCCCGGATTACCCACCAACCCGGATCCAGCTGACCTTCGAACCCGATCCGGGCTGATTCCGGAAAAGCATGATGGTTGTTATGCCAGCACTCCCCCATAGTCAGCAATCCCCAACCTGGGAGGTTCGAGGCCTGGACACCTGCCTCGGGAACCATCCATTTTCCCGGTCCCGGGTTGTGAGTGATGTACGTAACCGTCCAGTGTCCAGCGACGCTAAGCACGATCCTCGCAGATACCCCCCAAACGACCCAAGGCCAACCGCCAAGAATATAGAGCACCAGTGCCGGGAAGAGTTGCTGCAGCATCCACGTCCTTTCGAGAAACTGATACCAACGGTTATCCGCTGATGCTGGTTCAAGAAAAAATTTCGGCGGATCTTGGAAGTCGAAGCGGCAATTCAGATTCCAGAATGCGTCCCGCAGCAGCGATCGCCTGTGGGAAAAGAAGTCATGACAGGTCGGAAGGCGCTGCGCCCAATCGCGAATGTCATGAACTCGCAAAATTCCATACGGACCCGCCATCCCAACAACAACACCGAGATAGATTAGGATTCGATCAATCCACGGATGGGCCTCAAAGGTCCGATGGATAAGCATCCGGTGCATCCCTACGGAGTGGCCCAGCAGCAAAGTTAGATAGGTGAGGCCAAGGCAGACTGCAAGCGCAGAAAGAGAAAAAAAGCTTGGCCCTAGCAGTAACGCAACGGCAAGATGAAAATTGAACCAGAGCGACTTCGCCGGGGCCCACCGTACCCGACCGAGATCAGCATTGGCGTCGTCACCATCAACTCGGAACACTTCCGGTCTCACTTCATTACCTCGTGCCACCTAACGCCTAGGCTCAGCGGCACTGTCCACGCGGTGGGCGGCTTGCGGCAGCACGGCGGTGGCTGAGTCGATAGAAATCCGCTGCAGCTGCTTGTCAGATAGCATCCGCCCACACTGCGTCAATAGTTCTGCGTACATCCCAAAACTCTGCGACTCTCTTGTCGGAACATCGAATGTTCTCGACTTCTGACCCTCGAACGTCACCTGAATTTGAATGGTCTCTTTCGATTTGATCGCGTTTTCCAGGACTTGCTCTACATCTCGTCCCGAAAAGAAATGAAACGACTGATGTAGCTCACTACTAAGTGTGTAGATTTCCGTCGGAATGCCTTCGACTACCACTGATATTAGCGGCGGAAGGACAGGCACGAACTCTTGGCCTTCGTGCCCATTCTCTCTTACCGCAGACAAAACAAATACAGGGGCACCAGCCAGAAGAACCTTGTCTCCAACCTTCGAATCATGTTGTAACCAGAGAAAAACCACATAGATATCTACGAAATCAATCTCGTGTTCCTTTTTGCTTACAAAGTATTTGAGACTGCAAACAACGTTCGGCGAGTAGCCGGGAGTCAGTTCCTCATCCGGATAGACTTGGTCGCGCTCAATTTTGAACCACCAGGGTTTATCTGGTGCGGTTCTGGTATCGGCCGCACTTGAGTGCGCCAAGAGCAGTAGCGTAACCAAGAACAAAGCGATCCGCGTCATGATGCTATATAGCGCCTAGGCTCAGCTGAACTATCGACGCGAAGGGCGGATTGCGAAAGCAAGGCGGTCGTCGAGTCCATAGCAGTCAGCTGCAGCTGCTTGTTATATGTCATGGTATGGGGCGGGTATGTGCCAGATCGTCGTGTTCCACATTCGACCAGCTAAAGAAAATCGAATGATGTAGTCGCCCGAAGTCTTGAACGTTGGTGATCGAGTAACGTCGAACACGAAGATTCTATAAATATCCTCACCGAGGCTCTTTATCTCCGTCAAATCCGCACCTGTTTCATCAAGAGTTACGATCAGCGAATACCACCTATTCGTTCTACGCGCTGACAGCTGTTTGACCCAGGGGTAATACTCTGGTCGCATGAAGAGCTCTCTGGCAAACAGTTCGCACTCAAATTCTCGCTCACGAAACGAATCGGCATCGCTCATCTTGATGACATATAACGCCTAGGCTCAGCTTCACTAACGGCGCGGTATGTGGCTTGCATTAGCAAAGCGATCCTCGAGTCTATGGAAATCAGCTGCCGCTGCTTGTTAGGCTGCGGCAACGAGCCATTAGTCAAAATAGACTGCAAAAGTGAGTAGTCGCGCAACAATCACTTCCCCGCGAAGTAATACAAAACCTTCCTGTTTATTCGGAAGGATATCCACATTTGAAAAGCGTCGAACCGTATCGCCTTTTTTGTACTCCGTGACAAGGCAGATTGCTTGTTTCAAGTAGATTCCCGCTCGCTCATATTCATCCACAATCAGGCTCGCGCGCGAGCCTTCCCCCGGCGAAAGATCCTCGGGTATCGAAGGGTTCTCTAACGCGTCGCGCCTCGCTCTAAAGTCTTGGTCCAAGAGCTTCACCACTACCGCCTCTAGCTCCCAGATTTCCCCAATCGAGTCAGCACTGAGGTGTATCGGTTTTCTAATCGCCTCGCCTATCGGCGCGTCACACAGAAGAACCTCATCGTGTAATTCGGCGTAGCGAGCCATTACTTCGGGCTTGCCGATCACCGAAGCTGACAACATCAAAACGAAACTGAGTGATTTGAGGAAGCGCACCGCAGCTTAACGCCCAGGCTCAGCTGCACTATCGACGCGGCGGACAACTTGCGACAGCACGGCGTTCACCGAGTCCATAGAAATCAGCTGCAGCTGCTTGTTAGGTTGCACCCCCCAATGGCTTTCTTCCTTGTGTAGCATTCGATCCGAATTGACCCAGGTGTGACTCAGGGACTCTCTTCTGTCCTTCGAATTAATGAAGTGGCGAAATCCACCCCGCCGCCAAGAACCACAAGCGTATCAGAGCGCGACAGTTTGACGAGAACAAATCTGACCATGGGTTGCGCACGTCCACTCTTCGTTGTCGGAGCGACTTCGACCAACTCTAGTCCTAAGCAATTTGTGCGACCCGTAACCTTGTGTTCAGGTGCACCGAATTCGCCCTCAATAACTTGCTCGATTGATTGGTAGTCATGAATTACGTAGCTTTCTGATCCGTCAGGAGTTTCGCCGATGAAGTTCACAAAGCCTTCACTCTCGTGCTCGATACGAAAGCCAACCGGAAGCGAGATTCGGTGTCTTCCTATATCAAGGACCGAACTTCCACAGCGCAGCTCACTCCAACGATTCACTGAGGGCCGTCGCTAAAATGGCAATTGACCGCCGGAGAGCTCACGCTCGATCCCACATCGATTGTTTGATTTTGTGACTAAGGTACGGACGCGCGTCATAACGCCTAGGCTCAGCTGCTCTATCGACGCGGCGGGCGGCTTGCGGCAGCCAGGCGGTCGCCGGGTCCATAGAAGTCAGCTGCAGCTGCTTGTTATAAGTCACGACTATCTGCTCCCATGACTACCTGTACCAACCTAAGCGGTTGCGGAGACGATTCTTGGCTTCAAATGCAAGGCGAGACTTCAAAAAAGTCTCTGAACTCTTCGTCCTGCCACTTCCCGACCGGGGTCGACTCAGCTTCTCTATCTGCCTGGGATCCCGTACCTTTCGCCACCTGTGCGTCTTCACATGTGTCAACGCCGCTTCAAGATCATCACTTACCGGATCGACGGTGCGAGTGAGTTGCGACTCTTGTGATTTTCTACTGCGATGGAACAGAGCCTTCCGCTTCTTGACAGCGCTACGCCCTGACTTCTGGTTCTTAGCATACGATCCCCGCTGCTTCTTTGTGTAGTCAAGAAGCTTGCGTTGCTGAGGTGTGCGCCGACATGTACTCATGACTTATAAGGCCTAGGCTCAGCTGCACTATCGACGCGGCGGGCGGCTTGCGGCAGCAAGGTGATCGCCGAGTCCATAGAAGTCAGCTGCAGCTGCTTGTTAGATTTCGTAAAAGGAACCTCAGAGAACACCGGCTAAGGCCTCAATTGTTGCATCCAGCTTCACGATACACCTATCCCTTAGATTGGCTAGCTCAGGTTCCTCTATCTGACGAAGCATCTCACGTCGCTCCAGCAAAAGAACACGTTGCTCTGCAAACCGGTCGACGAATTCCTCCCCAGTCACAGAAACAAAATCGCAGTCTCCAAAATATTCATGTTGACCAATAACCCGAAGTACGGCGACCGGGGATTTTTCCATCGCTATCGCCAAATAGGTGCGCATAAACTCAATTACAGCGGCACTGTCAGTCGGATACAAACCAACCAACTCAACAATGGCGTTCTGATCTCCAGATGCTGCTCTCTGACCAATTTCGTCAACAGTATCGAGAAAGTCGTCACCGACTGCGCTCAAACAGAGAATCGAGACAAAAAAGCCACTGCATACTTTGGCCAGAGCGCCCATAGTGAAATCTAACGCCTAGGCTCAGCTGCACTATCGACGCAGCGGGCGGCTTGCGGCAGCAAGAAGGCCGTCGTGTCCACAGAAGTCAGCTGCAGCTGCTTGTTAGGTTGCGGCAAATTCATAGTCGGCGCTTAACCTTGGTCCACGTCTCACTTCAATTCCTGCATCAGTTAAAACTTCCAGCTCAGACGCGTCAATCATGTGATCCGTCTTGTGCTTTTGGTGATAAAAAATTCGAATATGCAAAAATGTCCCATTGGCGTTTGGAGTGTGTGCCAAGACAAGGACTAAACGAACATTAGTCTTCCTGATACGAACCCGTTGGTCTTTGGGCCATGACTTAAGGACAACTGTGTCAATCATTTCGGCGTCGGCGTTCCGGTAATACTCGTTAGGCTTGAGCGCGGCCGCTGCAACCTAACGCCTAGGCTCAGCTGCACTATCGACGCGGTGGTCGGCTTGCGGTTGCAAGGCATCCGCCGGGTCCATAGAAGTCAGATGCAGCTGCTGGTTAGGTTGCATTTACGTACCAGCCTTCATCTGTCTTTGCGACGTACAACGCCTGCGTTTCTCTACGGCCACCAAATAGCTTAAACGAGTATCTCAATGGTTCTCGTGACGAGTCCACGTCAAAAGAAAATCTCTCACAACCCTTACCCCCTACAAGCCAGAAGCAGATACCGCCTATCTGAACTCTACGGGAGTCAATGAACTCTGGGTCTCTCGGCGAGAGCCCATCACATGACCATCGTGCAATAGGCGACTCTCTAGAAACGCTTCTCAGTGCATCGACAAAAATATAAAGCAAGAGCTGCGATAGCCTTCGAATCTGCGGCTTCGCCCATGTTTCGCTGCTAAGGAGACCGACAAGCTCGCGCTCCCATTCAACTAGACGCGCGCTTGGCTCTGAGTAGTTTGTCGACTCGCGCGGATGCATCGATGCAACCTAACGCCTAGGCTCAGCTGCACTATCGACGCGGCGGCCGGCTTGCGGCAGCAAGGCGTTCGCCGGGTCCATAGAAGTCAGCTGCAGCTGCTTGTTATGTTTCAGCTCAGTCTTCGACACTAATCAATTTCCCAAAAATCGCATTTGGACCGATCCATCCGTTTATTCTTCCGCGATTGTTTCCAATCTGGTATCTCGAACCTTGAATCGCCTTCACTAAATGAAGGTACTCAGACCCTTTTACTTTACAGAGGACAATATCGCCCACCACTAATTCGGTTGGGTCGATCGGTTGAACGGTGCACAGCTGACCGGACTCAATCTTCCCAGTCATCGAGTTCCCACGGGGACGGAAAGATACCTCCGACCCTTCTCTCAACTGAGCAATGTAGTGACTAGCCCAACCCATCGCTTCTCGAAACATAACGCCTAGGCTCAGCTGCACTATCGACTCGGCGGGCGGCTTGCGGCAGCAAGACGGTCGCCGGGTCAACAGAAGTCAGCTGCAGCTGCTTGTTAGATTGCATGTGTCTGTATCGTCTTCAAAACTACCGTATTCCCATCGTCAGAGACTACTTCACCCTCTATCGCCAAGTAACTCTCAACAAGCTTCTTCATCTCCGGACTCGCTAACGCGTTTCTGATCCACACAAGCGGCAAGCCTGTCTCAAGACGAAGCGTATTGTAAATCTTTGTGGCGATGCCTCTCCTTCTAAACGAAGGTTCGACCCAGATTTCGATTACAGTGAGGTAATCGGGACCGTTACACCATCTAATCGTAGCTACTGGACATTGATCTACGGCAAGCGATGTCTGAATTCGTCCCGGATGCCTAGCACTGGGAATTGGTGTGTCGCTTCTAACGCAGCGCATGGATTGGTTCATGCAATCTAACGCCTAGGCTCAGCTGCACTGTCGACGCGGCGGGCGGCTTGCGGTAGCGAGCCGGTCGCCGTGTCCATAGAAGTCAGCTGCAGCTGCTTGTTATATGTCGTCATACACGCAATTCCTTTCGCGTTTCCCCAACGAATTTAGCTACTGCGAGATGGAAGCTCTGGTCGATAAGTTCTTCCATGGCATGGGGCGTGGAAGCATTGGAGATCTTTCCGAAAGCAAAATGAACCGCATTCGCAGCGTCGCGTACCGGTTCACTAGCGATCAAGCGCACTGTTTCAAAGCAAAGAAGAAAACGCCGTTGATGCGCCGAGGCATCAATATTCTTGACGAGCTGAGCTATTGCAGTATTCGCACTATCCAAAAACTGCGCATAGATTTCGATTCTCTTTTCCTGAAATTGTGTAGCGTCGGTATGACGAAGTCTTCGTTCTTGGATTTTGTAGGTCGCATAAGATCCAACAACCAATCCGGCTAGCGTACCAAGCGTACTAACGACCACTTCAACCTCCATACAACCGCGCTACCACACAACCTGAGACATATAACGCCTAGGCTCAGCTGCACTATCGACGCGGTGGGTGGCTTGTGGCAGCAAGGCGGTCGCCGGGTCCATAGAAGTCAGCTGCAGCTGCTTGTTAGATGGCATGTCTCTCCTTCCACTTCGCATAGGCCGATGCCATTTCTTCGGCTGCATCATCGGGCTCAACGTGTCCCACGTCCGTACACAACCCTGGACAATACACCTCCGTGATTACGTCGGGATGTCGATGTACGCAGTTTAGAACAGCCGCCATCGCATAGAACGCATTTTCCTTCGGAACAGGACCAGGAGTAACCATAGTTGGAGCCGATATCATATAGGGCACCTGGTCATCACGAGTCTCGACGAGAAGGCTCGCTCCTACTGGTAGAAGTTGATCATCAAGCTGACCAATTTTGTCTTGGAGGCGATATTGGACGTGGTTACCAAAGTGACGCGAGTAGACGGCATCAATACCACCATCCATGAACCCGTAGCTATTCGCAGGCGAGACGACGCAGCACTTGGCGAAGTCAAAGATATCGCCATGATAGATTTCAACCTCTGTGTGCTTCGCGAAGGCTTGTTTCCACGCGTCTACGACAGCCGGGTTTGTGTCAACGAGTCTGAGGCGACTGGAAGACATGACATCTAACGCCAAAGCTCAGCTGCGCATTTGACGGTGGCGGTGTTTCGCGGCAGCGAAACGCCGGCGCTGTCCATCGGCGACAGCTGCAGCAGCTTGTTATGTTTTCTGATCACAGCGCATACCGTTCAATCTCCAGAGCGCCGTGAAAAACGCCTAACACGTCCACATCTCCGTTACCTCTGACGAGATAGGCTATCCGGTAATGCCCATAAAGCAGGATTCGTACGTGTCTGCTGCTGGCTTCATAAAGGTAGCCAGCCTCTGGAAAGTCTCGCAGCATCTGAGCTTTGTCGTAGATGCCTCGAACAACATCGCGCGCGGCGTCAGGGTTGTCACGTGAAATATAATCGAAAATATCACGCAACCAACGTTCTGACTCAGATGTCCAGGCTAGTTGCCCCACGAACGAATCCGAGCATCCAGCTCTTCATTCGGTACCAACTTACCGGCATCAGCGTCTGCAATACCACGCTGGATCATTAGGTGGAACGCCAGCTCCCGAATCAACTCCTCCGATGAGCTATCCTCGGGCTGCTTTTCTAAGAGCTCGCTGAGCTCTTGCTTAGCAGTCGACATGAAAATTACCTCCGTCACCCATGCTACCACCGCCGAAATGAATGAGGGAAACACAACGCTGATGTTCAGCTGCGTTTGACGCAGACGTAGCTCTGGCGGAAGCCAGAGGCTCTGATGGGTCAATCGTCAGCTGCAATGTCTGGTTATGCCGCATTAATGCCACGACATATCAGGCTTTCGATTGGTCGCCATGCAGTCGCGGAGGTAAAGATTGATCAACGACTGGTACGGAATATTCGTCTCTTCGGAAAGACCCTTGAAATACCCAATCACATCATCACCGAGGCGAATAGTCACCGGTCGCTTTAGCTTGGACGCATAGGGATTTTTGCGTGCCTTCATTTTTGAGAAGTCGTATTCCTTTTTCATGATACTGGTCCTTGGTATTGATTTGCCTCCCGACGAGTCGCTTTACGCGCAGATATTATCCGAATGGTATCGCCACTATCTCGCTCGCAATGAACCACTACCAGCACCCGGGCGGCTACGCTGAGCCCCAACAAGATAAACCGGTCTTCCTCACCAGAGCTTTCTTCATCGAAGAACTGAAGCGCAAATTCGTCATAGAAAGTGGTTTTGGCTTCCTCGAAAGAAATGCCGTGCTTTCGCTGATTGGCGCTGGCTTTCTTAGAATCCCATTCGAAGCGAATCATCAATACATTGTATTGACATTGGCTACGAAGTCAATGCGGTATAACGCCCAAGTTCAGCTGCGCTTGAGGCTGGCGCCGCGTAGGCGATAGCCGTAGCTGCGACAGGGTCAAGCGTCTGCTGCAACGTCTTGTTATGCGGCCAGCGAAAACGGTGAGTGCCTGGTGAAACTCTACTCTTGCCTTGCAAGCCTAGGCACCTCGTCTAACGAGACGCCCCTGCCGATCTTTCGATGAATAAGGACGAACCAGTCTGTCAAGTCTTCGAACTCATTCGGGGACATCTCGTCCGGAAACTGCAGGGTCACTTGACCGCTGCCAAGAGAGAATACCTCTTCTTTGTGCGCCGGCCGCGGTTTCAGATCACTGTTGCTCAACAGCTCGCGAAACTCAGGGTTTGGGGGAGGAACGGAGTTGTCGTGGCTCCCCTCTACTACTTCCAGTTCAGAAATAAGTACACCGCTTTGACTTCCTTCGATGTACGCGTATTTGCCATCAGGGGTGAGCCCAGTTACCCGACGCGGCGTTTCGAACTGAAGAACCCCTTGGGAACTCCATTGTACTAGCTGTCCGACGAGATCCTCAGCAAGGTCCGCTTCATCTTCGTCGTCTTCGGCAATCATTCCAGCAAAATCGAGCGAACTGCGGTAATCCTTTATGAATCCGCTGACCGTTGACTCGTTGAAGCCCTTCTCCAGAATCAAGTGAGACTTCATCGCGGCAGGTGCGACTTGGTCGTCACTCCACTTTTCCCAGCAGTACTTGTAAATTTTCGGTGATAGAAAGGCGGCCTGTATCGCTTCCCGCTGCTCCACAGAACCGGGCAAGCCGTGGATGATCCGCAGTGCCAGATCAGTCAGCCTAGCTTTGCTGCTCCCATGCGGCTGGCTCGCCAACCCGAAGTACTTAAGCGCAGCGAGGGTCTTCTTTGACGATCCCGTCACGCCCGTAAACCCCCAAGCCTCTTTGTAAAGGTCTTCGATTCCGACTTCGTGCTTGCCGGTGAAATCGCTCATGCTCGTTGCTCTGCCGATAGCGGTCTCGAGATCTATGTACGGGTAATTCGGGCTTCGTGCGCGTTTCATGGGTCAACTCCAACTCTATTATGTGATGTACTCTACAGTAAAAGTCATAAGAAGCAAAAGAGCGGCCGCTCGATCGTCCTAATAGCCGCTCAATCGCTCAATTTAGTTGACACGGCGGTTTTAATCGAGTAATATCACGATCCATGCCCACTCAAGCGAATTTTGAGCGAAGGGCAAAAAAAATGCCCGAACGTGCTGCAACACATCCGGGCATTGGCATGGTGATGGGGGCGAAGCCCTGCCACCTACACAGTATAGCCACCTGGAAATTACCATGAATACCAGGACTGTGCAGGTTTCGTTACGCGCCCCCTCTACTACCAATAGAGGGATGGATATGGCTATTCAATGCGCATACCCAAGGTCCGTTCATGTCCGCCGCTATCGACGCTTCCGTTTTGGGCGTTGGGAGTGGGTGACTGAGCACTGCCGCAGGCCACGACGGTAAGTAGTGGCGATACGAGTCAGCTTTGCGCTGATTCTGATCAAGCGGCCTGGCAGCGCGTCACCGTGTTGCGCTGTCAGGCCGCATAACGCCTAGGCTCAGCTGCGCTATCGACGCGGCGGGCGACTTGCGGCAGCAAGACGGTCGCCGGGTCCATAGAAGTCAGCTGCAGCTGCTTGTTAGGCAGACCAGATACATGCTTAAGGATATCGATCACTGTCGCACTCTTCGCACTTGCGCTCAAAATAGTCTCTGTCACCGTAAAAAAGCGATTTACCACAACCTTCGCAGTACCTTACCTGCTTGTTGGCAACAAATATGGTGAACACTATCCAGAGCAGAATAAAAAAATGTATTCGGGAGAGTTCGGGGTTTGCCCAGACGAAAAAGCCAAAAAACGAGAAGCCCGCGGACAAAAGCCAAATTGGCATGAAACGTTTCTTCTTACCAACAGACCCGTACTGATAGAGGCAGGCACCAACAATCATATGTCCGACGGTACTGGCAAACGCTAGCGCAAATATGGCGTCGCTGCTCACCAGTCTGTCTAACGCCCAAGCTCAGCTGCACTATCGACGCGGCGGGCGGCTTGCGGCAGCAATGCGGTCGCCGAGTCCATAGAAGTCAGCTGCAGCTGCTTGTTAGACGGCATCAACCTACCTCGTTTGGGTGAACAACACGCAAGTAGCGCCACTCATCGGGACGCTGATCGTCAATCATGACTGATGGCTTTGGCAGAAAGGTTACAAACAGCTGGGCAATTCCTAACTCTTCCGCAACTTCCTTAGCATACTCCGCCCCACCAGAGCTCCAGCAGTACAGCGATACACCGGCCTCCACTTGTTCCCGAACATATTGAACAACGTTTGGTATTGGAATTCGCTTGGTGCCAGCGGTTCGAATCAGAGTATCGTCGACGTCGACATAGGTGATCTTGTTCGGCATATCGCTAAATGACGTCTAACGCCTAGGCTCAGCTGCACTATCGACGCGGCGAGCGACTTGCGCCAGCAAGGCGATCGCCGAGTCCATAGAAGTCAGCTGCAGCTGCTTGTTAGGTCTTGGCATACTTGAATCCTGCTTGGTTTTCTACGACCTTGAATGAGTTAAATGCGAGTCTTGCCTTGATCACTCGCACACCCTGATCCTCCGGCTTTAGATGTTCCCGGACATCGTCTTCAGTAACGTCAGAGAGCGGACCAACTACCACTTCCTTCAACTTGACAATATCGTCGAAAGCGAAGAAATGAAGTCCAGTATCTACATCCTTGTTATCAAGATTCGCAAACACTCTCACTTCTTTTTCATATCGCCAATCTTCGAACTTTGTCTGCATAAACTTAAGCATCAAGTCCTCACTGAGTCGACCATCCTGCTCAAGCGCAAATACATCAATCTTGTGGCGCTTCTTGGTGTAGGCAACCTTTATAAGATACTCGTCGTCTACATCGAACCCAAGTGCTATGCCGCGGTGTCTTTCCCCGTAGTGACTCCATAGAACTGGGTTACTCCAAGTCTTGCTGAAACACAACATTCCCCATCGAGTCTCTTGGGCATTCCGCCAACGCCTCCATAGATCTCGATGCAATTTGTCAGACAATTCCGCAGCAAGCAATTCAAAGGGATCATTCAAGTCGGATATACGCGCAATTTTCAACCTTCGTTTTGCTATGTCGTCCAAACCGTAGTTCGATGACAAGAGGTGATACACGCGCATCAAGCCGAGACCTAACGCCTAGGCTCAGCTGCACTATCGACGCGGCGGGCAGCTTGCGACAGCAAGACGGTCGCCGGGTCAATAGAAGTCAGCTGCAGCTGCTTGTTATGTGCCTTTTCCATGATCTTGATTGTAGCGCTCGTGGATCTTCCCAATCGCACAGAAGTGTATGTCGTCTATGTGGGGCTCCAAGTAAGCCGCGACGTCGTCCGGTCGATCTTCGAGTAAGGCATCAAAGTCTAGATATTTGTTTACACAATGGCTCGCAGCATCACGCGCATAGGGCTTGCACCATTGGTCGGCACAAGTCGCTAGTAGCATCTGTTCAACGCCATCAATCGAGCGCTCTTGGATGTGTGACTTGGCAAAATGCTCAGCCTGTTCATCAGTGCAGGCGCTTTGGATCAAGACGACAATCACTAACGCCAAGGAAAATCGCATGCTCCTAATCACGGCACATAACGCCTAGGCTCAGCTGCACTATCGACGCGCCGGGCGGCTTGCGCCAGCAAGGCGGTCGCAGTGTCCATAGAAGTCAGCTGCAGCTGTTTGTTAGGTTGCGTCAAGAGAAACCCTCTTTTCGAACTGGCGTAGCGTATGCGGTTATCGCACTCACACCTATAGCTCCGCCGCACAGAAGAAGCGCTCCCTTCCAAATGGGCATAGGCAGAAAAAAAGCGCCGACCGCACACCAGGGTAACGAAGCCAGCCCACAAAGAATCGCTATCGTCAACGGACGATGTGTTCTCGAACGCCGCTGAACCCGATATGCCCCGTAAATCAAAGGAGACATAAGCACGAGAGGAAAAACGACCAAACCGAGGAACTCCTTCACTGGCACTCCCCTAACGCAATCTAACGCTTAGGCTCAGCTGCACTATCGACGCGGTGATCGGCTTGCGGCAGCAAGGCGGTCGCCGGGGCTATAGAAGTCAGCTGCAGCTGCTTGTTAGGCATCACGTGCGATCCCCCACTCAAATTCCTCCCAATGATGGTACTTCAGAACCCACGCCTGCGACTCCGCCGACACCAGAACATCATCTGACGAGGGGTAACAAAAATCATCCCATCGATGAGCGAAGACTGCAGCGGGCGCGATATTCGCCAACGAGTCCGACCATGAAATAACTAAGCTATCATCGGCATTTCCGAGTCGAGAAAACAGCCAGTCAGTAACCGACGACGGTTGTTTACCCCCCGTTTGCAGTGACGAGTGCAGCTCGATAGGCGTATCGCCGAGCTCCGATCTTAGACTCTCAGCTTTTTGTGGACTTAACGCTACCAGTGACGCCAATTCGCTTTCGCCGAATCGGGCATGAGAATCCTGCGTCCAACGCCACGCTAAAGCAAAACCATCGATATTACGGTGCTCTGATTCGTTAATTCGAAGGACCATGTGTGATGTCTAACGCCCAGGCTCAGCTGCACTATCGACGCGGCGGGCGGCTTGCGGCAGCAAGGCGGTCGCCGAGTCCATAGAAGTCAGCTGCAGCTGCTTGTTACGCTGCGTCACTTGACCTCCATCGATTGTAACGCCGCCATCACGCGTAGCTCGTTACCATCCAGCTCCTCACCGAAGAAAATACTGACGGTGTAGAACTCCCCTGATTTTATCCACAGGAAACCCTCTCTCGACGGACCTTTAAGGCGATATAAGCTGTAGCCGCTACCTTCATCAATAACGTCGTACTCATCGTAGGTTGGTCGGATAATCCCCCAAGAAATCAGTCCACCCACCCCCGTGAATCCCTGTCCCGGGGGCCAAATGGTGAAAGGATACTCGCCATTCGTGACTCCAGCGCACCCTTTGCCAGCATGACGTTCGAAACGCCATTCAGGGCTCACATCCAATTCGAAAACCTGATCGAAAGTTGGCGGGTCGCAGGCCTGCGCCCCTGCGCTCGCCAGAGCAATGAACAAATAGGTGACTACGAGGTGTATAGGCCACGCAGCGTAACGCCTAGGCTCAGCTGCACTATCGACGCGGCGGGCGGCTTGCGATAGCAAGGCGGTCGCCGAGTCCATAGAAGTCAGCTGCAGCTGCTTGTTATGCATCTGATAGTAACTGCGTTTCATAGTCTTCGATGTATTTCTCAACTGGCCAAGCGGTTCCAGTAGCAACGATGTCACCAGTTTGCCGATTCACTATGAACGGCGCATTACCTGCAAGTGCGAGCGACGCATCTCCAGTTTCCAAAAATTTCTTGGATTGGTAAAAAAAGACCCACCCCCAGTTTTTCTCAACCGTAGCGTCGTCGACGATATTCACGTCAACCGAGCTAGGTGCGAAATCCATTTGCGTTAGTTCGCGCTCCACAAGCGACTTGGCTTCAGAATACGAGAGTTGGCGGCTAGTCTGATGCATAACGCCTAAGCTCAGCTGCACAATCGACGCGGCGGGCGACTTGCGGCAGCAAGACGGTCGCCGAGTCAATAGAAGTCAGCTGCAGCTGCTTGTTATGCATCGTCTTGAAGAACCCGAAACTCTCTAACCTCCAGAGCGTAGCTTACTTCATCGTCATCGAGCACCTCGAAAGATACTGGATACCCAAGCTCACGATCGAATTTTGTACTTACATTAGACTTGGCATCGAATAGCGATGCCTTCTTGTAGAAGGCGATGATCTCAAAGAGATTCGTTACGTTAATAAGGGGTGGCTCGGAGTCCGGAGGAAACTCTGAACACACTCCAGCCCTATCTACTATCTCCGAGGTTTCAACCTCTCCGCCGATCACTATTGTCCTTAGCGTGGAGTCGCAGTCGCCAAAAGAAAAAGACGCCACAAGCAAATAGTCCGTCGGCCCTTTTTTCGCCCAGGTGGCTAGGGCGTCAATCATATTGCCATGCGTTTCCGCGCGCAGAGGACTAAAGCACAGGAACAGCGCACAGATTACGCCCACAAGTGTATTTGAGTTACGAGGCATAACGCCTAGGCTCAGCTGCACTATCGACGCGGTGGACGGCTTGCGGCAGCAAGGCGATCGCCGAGTCCATAGAAGTCAGCTGCAGCGACTTGTTATGCGGCGACAATCCATCGGCCACTCTAGCTTTCGCTTTCGGGAATTTTGCCATATGCGGTATCTATGCCGATGTCATAAGTGGTGCCATCTCGCTCGAACTGGAACTTCGACTGCTCGCCAACAACCAACTGAACTGACTTAGCACCGACATAGAAAGGTCGACCTTCGACAATATCTTTAAGGGTCAGCAGAAGGGACACCCTCTCAGACTCCATCTGATTGGCCGCAATCTTCACGATATACATTTCACCAAGCTCCAGGCTCACCTCTTCATTGAGGCGCATGAGCACCGCGCTTGTGATGCCAGTTCGCTCAGTATTTCCCTGACTCTGCTCGGTAACTTGGAATTGGACCACGAGCCCTTCTTCGGCCTGCACGCTAGCCGATACCAGCAGAACTACGATTACTACAAAGTGTCTCATTGAACGAATCTCCATGGTTGGCTCTTTGGTGTCGCCGCATAACGCCTAGGCTCAGCTGCACTATCGACGCGGCGGGCGGCTTGCGGCAGCAAGGCTTTCGCCGGGTCCATAGAAGTCAGCTGCAGCTGCTTGTTAAGTGACAATTGCGACTCCTGTATCAATCACAGTCCGGAACTCTAACAATCTCGCCCTCCGCTACGACCTTGCCGCCCTCGCGTAATAAAAATTGGCTGCCCTCCTGCAGGTTATCCCAAATCAAGTCCTCGCTGAGAAAAGCTATTTTCACAGAGTAACTGTGACCCGGGTGCATACGCTCGTGGTTGGGACAGCTTATCTGCGAACACCAGTCTTGGTTAGCAATATGAAACTGCGGTCTATAGCCGGTCGAAGCAAAGCCGCTCCGACCGGCCTCTTCCGTTTTTCTAAATCGCACTAACGCTTCTATCTGTCGTGGTATTCGACGCACTTGATCAACTATCCACTGTCACTTAACGCCTAGGCTCAGCTGCACTATCGATGCGGCGGGCGGCTTGCGACAGCAAGGCGGTCGCCGAGTCCATAGAAGTCAGCTGCAGCTGCTTGTTAAGTGGACGAGCCTTCATACGCGAACATACCTCGGTACTCTCCCCTTCAAGATTCGAATCAATTCTGGATCCATGAAAGCGTAGTTGTCTGGGATACTCAAAACCGACAATTTCTTGTCCTTGAGCATCGGGCGAAACTTCTTCGCCAACTTACTCCTGTGGCTATTCTCCATTACCAGAATAGCGTCTGCCCAATCAATCAGATCACCGGATACCGGAGTTTCGCAGTCCTTGTTCGTTCCAGCGCTTATCGCAGACACGCCAGGGTACTCGCTGAAAACTGAAGCAGCGGTGGGACTGCGTAATCGGTTTTCGCTACAGACAAAAAGAATGTTGACCATTTGCGTCCGCTTAACGCCTATGCTCAGCTGCACTATCGACGCGGCGGGCGACTTGCGGCAGCAAGACGATCGCCGAGTCTATAGAAGTCAGCTGCAGCTGCTTGTTATGCGGACGCGTCACTCTTTACCTGCCCTTGTAGGAACTCGAATCCAAACTCAATATTGCTCTGAGCCAAAGCGAGAAGTAAACCGGAGCTCACCATTGTCATGGCGCATTCGCAGTTTGACGCCCGCGCGAATACAGATCGTTCACCCTCTAGTCCCAGAAGTTCATTCAACTCGTCACTCTTCTGCGAGATACGGTCAACCAAATCCGTGAATTGACTCTGGGCATTCTCTCCTTCATCAAATGGAATACGATAAATCCAGCGTGACCACGTGTGAGTGGACCCGGAAGCTCGACCGATTTTCGATACAACGGGATCCCCGATCTTATGGGCGACGTCCGGAACAAGATTCATTACGCTTGTTATCGCTTCGGGATTCACGCTGGGGTGCGAAATGTTCAGCTCCCAAGTACCCCATCCCTCAGTGCGTCGAATCGCTGCGCTGATCTCAGTACGCATAACGCCTAGGCTCAGCTGCACTATCGACGCGGCGGGCGGCTTGCGGCAGCAAGGTCTTCGCCGAGTCCATAGAAGTCAGCTGCAGCTGCTTGTTATGTGGCGAATCGTGCGACCCAATACTTTCTTCGCGATTCATCGTCCAATCCCTCAGAACAAGTTGGCCAACGCGTATACACCGGGAATGGTCAGCAGTCTTGCCAACCCAGCGAGTAGCATCGCGTTCATCGGATCCCCATCCGAACTCCTCCAGACTACAAAACACATCGCCGCCCACGACAGGTAGGCCCCAACCGTCGGGAGCGTGTAAAGCAACGCGCCAGCAAGAGAAGCTGATGCGGCTTGGCCAATGCTCAACCTACACCCAAAGAGAGGACCAAAGATGTAGAGGCTGACACTCGCCACAAGGAAAAAGACTACAGCGAATGCTGGACCTATCATCAAGCTTCTCCGTCCACGGACTGGTCAGACACATAACGCCTAGGCTCAGCTGCACTATCGACGCGGCGGGCGGCTTGCGGCAGCAAGGCGTTCGCCGAGTCCATAAAAGTCAGCTGCAGCTGCTTGTTAGGTTGCACTTGCCGCTCCCGTCTTGTCGAAGAACCAACGACTTCCATAGTATGCCAGCGCAAACGTTACCGGAAACGCTACAGCATGCCACCGGCCCGCCAATGCGAGATAGTGGAAGATCTCTGGTACGGTCATTTCAGCCTTCGCGACTACTAACCAAAAACCAAATGGAACTACCAATCCGTGAGTAGTCGCCGTCAAAAAGGTAGGCGTAACCAGAAGAGAGAAAACGCTAGCAAAGAACATGGGTCGTAGACTCGGTGAGAGGAACACCGAAGGCAGCGACAAAAATATCGAGAGCAAAGCTGCCAACACAAAAAACAACTACAAGCGCCTCTTGTGCAACCTAACGCCCAAGTTCAGCTGCGCTTGAGGCTGGCGCTGCGGAGGCGAAAGCCGTAGCTGCGGCAGGGTCAAGTGTCAGCTGCAACGTCTGGTTAGACGGCTGAATGTCGGCAGGCAGCCAAAACGACTGCGCTACGACTCGCCACAGACCGCTCTGACGTATACCCGATGTCACTCGCTATGGTCCCAATACCCGTGCGCCGAATCTGTGCCCGTCTCTCGCGAGAGCTTTAACCACTGCAGCATCGATGCTGGTACTTGCATTATCAACGCCTATGCCTTGTGGTCATGTTTAAAGAACATCGAAACCCAGAATAACAGTTCGACTATGAAGCCTAGACCCAAGAGAACCATAGCGCCTGAAATCAGGCCAAAAAGATAGAGAAAAATCGCTACGACGAACAACACAAGCGATACTGGGTGAATTTTCATACCAACCCTCCATAGATGCGAGGTGCGAGAAAGATGCGCCGAGCCAAGCCGTCTAACGCCTAAGCTCAGCTGCACTATCGACGCGGCAGGCGGCTTGCGACAGCAAGACGGTCGCCGAGTCCATAGAAGTCAGCTGCAGCTGCTTGTTAAGTTGCATACTAATTGACTTCCAGCCTGGATAGAGCCGCAACAACACGGATTGCCTCTCTGGGCTCTGATTCGGAAAGCCTAATCACAACAGAGAACTTTGGTCCTTGCAGCGTCAAAAAGAACGAAGTTTCCGTCGGTTCTATCAGAACGTATACGGAATGATCGAATCCTCGGTCGACTAGCACCACACCTTTAGGTAGCCGAACCTTGTCGCCCCAGGTTGCGAAGCCAAGGACACTAAATGGTTGGTCCGCTATGTTGATCGAAAAAGCTAACTCACCTTTCGTCTCGCTTCCTTGCGCGCCAACGACGGTGATATTCCATCCAGCCGGTAAGTCGCCAACCAGGATATCTGTTATCTCTGGGAGCTCGCTCGCATCGGCTGATGGCGGTGCGATAATCAGAAGCAAGAAAAGCAATCGGATCATACTGACCACGCGACTTAACGCCTAAGCTCAGCTGCGCATTTGACGGCGACGGGGTTTCGCAGCAGCGAAACAGCGGCGCAGTCCATCAGCGACAGCTGCAGCGGCTTGTTATGTTTCAGCTCAATCTTCAACACTTATCAACTTTCCGAAAATGGCATTTGGACCGATCCATCCATTTATCCGTCCACGATTGTTTCCAATCTGATATCTCGAACCTTGAATCGCCTTCACTAAATGAAGGTACTCAGATCCTTTCACCTTACAGAGGACAATATCGCCCACTACGAGTTCGGTTGGGTCGATCGGTTGAACTGTGCAAAGCTGACCCGACTCAATCTTGCCGGTCATCGAGTTCCCACGGGGACGGAACGATACTTCCGACCCTTCTCTCAACTGAGCAATGTAGTGACTAGCCCAACCCATCGCTTCTTGAAACATAACGCCTAGGCTCAGCTGCACTATCGACGCGGCAGGCGGCTTGCGGCAGCAAGGCGGTCGTCGGGTCCATAGAAGTCAGCTGCAGCTGCTTGTTAGGCGGCAGCAATCCGCTACTCCGTCTTGGGCTCACTCCATGATCTCCAGACCGCGCTCTGTCACAACGACTACATATTCGCCGGCCGCTTCCGCAAACCGGGAATCTCGAATCCACTCGTCTAGTTGCCACAAAGGAAGACCCTCCCCGTCCTGGGAATGGAGTTCAATCTGACCGTCTGCTGCCATAGCACGTAAGGCGTTCTCGAAGGACGGCCAGTTTGGGAACAGACTGGCTACAAATTGAACCCGGAGTGGGCTGTCCACGCACTGGTCCAGCAGCTCCAGCTCCGGCGTCACGAGCGCCGCCTAACGCCTAGGCTCAGCTGCACTATCGACGCGGTGATCGACTTGCGGCAGCAAGACGGTCGCCGGGTCCATAGAAGTCAGCTGCAGCTGCTTGTTAGGTCGCGTCATCAGATTCACCGTTTGTTTGCACCACCAGTAAGAACGCCCAAGTCAATAGCGCGTAACTCTCAAGCGACGTATCACCCAGATAAGGAGAACGGACTTCGAACCCCAATTCAGAATAGTAAGCCTCCGGGTCAGCCTCTGATGCAGCACGCTCAAGCGCCGCGTTCAGTGTTATTTGCGAGGCAAGCTTCACGGATTCGCGCCAATCTACCCCGCTCTTTTCTTCGTACTTCATCCTCAGGGATTCGTCGTTCTCAAACACCTCCCCCATGCGCTCAAGCATATGAATTTCGAACGCTACGCCTAAGGGCAAATTCTCCGCAGACAATGAAGTCGAAGAGAAGACTCCTAGCAGAACAATTACAATCAGACTACGCATCGCTGGATCTCACTTGCCGATGCGACTTAACGAATAGTGTTCAACAGCGGGCGCGGGCCTTGCTCTTGCAAGGCACGTGAACGTCTGTTGCAACAGGTGGTTAGGTTTTCGATCACTAGCACGGTGTCCTCCTCGCTATCCCCAGCAATGAAAGGAAGGATCGAGAGCTCAAATTACTCGCCGCTGGCGGCGCGTCGGACTATCCGCCTCAAAGCAGCCGATGTCGGATACCGAACTCCTACTACGCTGAATACTCGCGATGTCTGCGAAAGGATGTTTTTCGCTGCTATCGCGAGCATCCAGCGTACCTGACCAGCGTTCGGCTATCCACCGTGCTTTCTGGGGCTATTTACCGACTTTCCGAACCTGCAGAGTTTGCACTCTCGGTTTCTAATCACACTGCAGGATTTAGCTTTGTGTTCAACACGCAGCGTCGACAGCAACCTAACAGCTGATTCTATGGAAGGTGCTGAAGAACATGTGTGCGGTGTTGGTCACTGTCTGGGCCCCTCCATGGATCGAGTTAGTGTCTGTGAACACCCCAAAAACTACACTGAGTCTGTGATTGCCCGCAACGTGCAATTGCAGCTTCGTCTGTTGAACTGCGGTCCTTGCCTTCCATAGCAGCTGAAAACAGGTTTTCGCCAAATTACTGCTACACCTCCCATTTCTCGCAAATTACCAAGAAAGGCTTGAAGCGTTCAGGGATGGATGCCGTGAAACTCCGAGGGAAAGCTAACCCCGGGAGCAGTCATGGACGACATCCGCCCGCCGATCGCTTTGAAGCCTGAGCGTTTCATCGATCAATTGCGACGCAGCATTCGCGACGAAGGACTCAGTTATGAGACCGAGAAGACCTATGTGCATTGGTCGAAGCGATTCATCCGCCATCATGGTTTTCGCCACCCGAACGACATGGGTTCCGAACAGGTCACCGAGTTTCTGACCGATCTTGCCGAGCGCGTGCGGGTCGCACCGGCGACGCAGCGCACTGCCCTCAACGCACTCGTGTTTTTGTTCCAGCGCCATTTGAAGCAGGAACTCGGCATGCTTCCGTTTCGTTATGCGAAGCAATAACGCAGGATGCCAACCGCCTTCACCCATGCGGAGGCGACCGCCGTGATTGAACAGCTCGATGGCGAGACAGCACTCATCGCGCGATTGATGTATGGCGCCGGGCTTCGTGTCTCCGAAGCGCTACGCCTGCGAATCAAAGACATCGACTTCGGAGCACTACAGATCACAGTGCGAGACGGCAAAGGTCTCAACGATCGATGCACGCTCCTGCCAACATCAGTCATCGCACCGCTCACGCAACAAATCGAAAAGGTCGAAAAGCTCCACGCGTTCGACACGACGTGCGGCTATGGTGAGGTCCACCTTCCCTACGCACTGGCGCGAAAATATCCTGAGCTCGCATCTGAAACGGCTTGGCAGTTTCTATTCCCGGCGCGTGAGGTCTCCACCGACCCGATCGACGGCACCCTGCGACGACATCACCGGCACACGACAGGTGTACAACGCGCAGTGAAGTACGCGATCCGGGCGTCCGGCTTCAAACGCGAAGCGAGTTGCCACACGTTTCGCCACTCGTTTGCGACGCGACTGATCGAAACTGGCTACGACATCAAACTCGTGCAGTCACTACTCGGCCACAAAGACATCCGTACAACCGAGATCTACCTGCATGTGGTACGCAACCGCTCGGGCGCGATCGTGAGCCCCGTCGACAACTAGCGACTACTCGTCATCGAGCAGCGGTGGCAGACGCACACCCTGCAAACCGCCCGGTGAGTCGAGCAGTCCATCCCCGGCGACTGCCGCCTCTGCGTCGAGACCGAAATTGAGCTCGAGATAATCGAGCAACAATACGCGCACCTCAGGCGACACCATCGGCATGTTCTGAGTCTCGCTCATCCACGTCATGAGCTTGTCCCAGCCCTCACGACTCTGTCGTTGCTGTTTGATCAGATCGAGCGAGTGGCACGAACCACAAAACCCGCCGGTGAGTTCACGATTGGGGCCAGCCGGCCAGTCTTCCCCAAAAGGATCTTCCGCGAGCGCATCGACGCAAGCCAGCGCGAGTCCAACGAAAATCGCTCGGTATACAGTAGACATCACGCGTTACCCACCAGCACGGCGATGCGGTGCAGCGCATTGTTGAGATAACCCTTCGGGTTCCAGGCGACGACCATCGGCTGACGCTCGCCTGCCGAATCGGTCGCGCGTGCCCACACCTCAAAATACCCCTCGGAAGGGAAACAGAGCTCAGTTCGCCATGCCTGCCACGAACCAGGATTCGGCGCTTTGTCCAGAGCAGCGGATTGCCAGCTAGCACCAAAATCAATCGACGTCTCGACGGAAGCCACAGACCGGTCGCCCGCCCATGCGTGACCTGCGACCCGCAACGCAGACACGGGCGACGCATGGCGCACACCATTCTTCGGAGTCGTGATCATCGACTTCACCGGCATCGAACCGATCGTCACGAAGTCCGCTTTCTCGACCTTCGAGCCGGGCACGACCGGTTGTCGTGGCACCGAGTACGACGGTGGCGCCATCTTCGCGCCCGCCCATTTCTCGGTCGCGACATGAATCTCGGTTAGCCACTTCTGCGAACACGAACCCGGCCATCCGGGCACAACCAACCGCAGCGGTGCGCCGTTGTGCGAATGGATCGCCGTACCGTTCTGCTCGAACGCGATGAGGTTGTTCGGATCTAATGCTTTCTCGATCGGCACGCCACGCGACAAAGGCTGCTTGTCCGGCACGCCGGAGATATGCGCATCGGCCCCAAAGTGCCCGGTATACACCGCCTCAGGTTTCACGCCCGCGCGCTCGAGCACATCGGCAAGCCGCACCCCGGTCCAACGCGAATTTCCAATCGCCCCAAGGGTCCACTGGTTACCGCTCGCCGGCGGATTGAAGCTCGCCCGTCCGTTGCCGCCGCACTCGAGCTGAAGGGCCGCCTCCACCACCTCGAACTCGCGCTTGAGATCGGCAATCGACAACACGAGCTCACGCTCGACAGCGCCCGTGATCCGCAGCCGCCAGGCGTCGACGTCCACATCGGTCGGAGGAATGCCGTTGTTGCGTATGAAATGTCGCTCGCGCGGCGTGAACAGATCAGTCAGTAAATGCGGCGGCGTTTCGGCGTTCAACGGACGATCGTTCAACAACACGAGACCGGACTTGCCTGCGATTTCGAAAGGCTCGCTGGTCTCAGCAAAAGCGGCTGGGATCAGACCTGCGGGCATATACCGATGAAACGGGATCCAGCCGCCGACCGCCGCAGCCATCGCTGTGAGCCCCGCGTGCTTCAGAAAACCCCGCCGCGACAGTTCGGGTCGACGCCCGAACACCGCCAGATCGGCCCGCTCCGGGTCTTCTGTATACAATTCAAACAGGCCGCGTTCGACTCGGCTCATGACAAAACCCCACCCCGTCTCGCGAATCCCGCGAACTTCGGGGCGATTATACGGTCTTTCCTGTTGAAGCCTCGGGGCGATCCGCCGCTAGACATATTTAAGACATAGAGTATGGTTACTCTGTGCCGGGGGGACACGATCTGAATGCGCTGTACACGGAGGACCGTCATATGTCAGCACTCGTAATCGCGGTAATTGGGTTTGCTTGTTTTCTGGCCGGATTGGGCATCGCTTACTGGTTCATCAAGACCGACAGCGACATCAACGCCGAAAAAGCGGAGAACCTCCGCACCGAGTTCGATACCTATAAGTCTGACGTCAGCCAACATTTCACTGAGACCGCCCGCCACTTCCAGGCGATCGGCGAACAATACCGGGCGCTGTACAACCACATGGCCGACGGCGCCGAGAATCTGCTCGGTCTTGAGGGTGAAGAGGCACAACGCCAGTTCGCACTGCTTGCACCAGCCGCCGCCGCCGCTGAGACCGCCGCCGCAGATGCGGGTGAAGTGATCGAAAGCGCCGCGATTGAGCCTGAAGTAGAGGCTGAGGACGAGACTATCCAAACCGCCATCGACGATGGCGAAATCACGGCTGAAGAGGCTTCACCGGAGGTCGAGGAAGAAGCACCGGTTGTAGAGGCTGAAGCGGAATCCACTGAAGAGATTGCTGAGGAAGAACCCACCGAGGAAGCGGTAGCTGAGGTTGAAGCTGCCGAAGCTGAAGAAGAAGCGCCAGTCGTTGAGGCCGAAGCGGAAGCGCCCGAAGCAGAGGAAGCGGCGGAAGACGATACCGTGGAGATGAAAGTGCTGGATGCATCAGCGATCGCAGCCGAATCTGAGGACGAAGCGTCTGCGGTGGAAGGCGCGACGGTACACGTCCTGCACAAAGCCAAGGAAAACGCCGCTTAACATCTGTTAGACAGTGCATATCTGGTCGTTCTGACCAAATATGCATCTTTACTGACCATTTTCGGTTTGTTACGGTAGAAATCAGT